>DATNBB010000137.1:0-25002 GCA_035607335.1 Binatia bacterium
CATCTTGCGAAACCGGTCGCCGTTCGCACGCGTCAAGCCGCCGTGTTGCGTAAACCACGCGTACGCATCGTCATCGAGCATTTCGCTCCAAAGGTAAGCGTAATATCCGGCCTCGTATCCTTCAGCCCAGATATGAAGAAAGTAGGATGAACGATATCGCGGCGGCACTTCCGTGAGCCATAAATGGGTCTTTTCGAGAGCGGCCTTCTCAAACGTGTCCGGATTCTGCGCGGGCGCATTTGCCGGCAGCAGATGCCACTGCATGTCAAGTTCGGCGGCGGCCAACAATTCCGTGAGTGCGTAGCCCTGATTAAACTTCGATGACGCTCGTAGCTTCGTCACCAACTCCTGCGGCATGGGCGCGCCGGTCTTATAGTTGCGCGCGTAATGAGCGAATACGGTAGGATCGTCGCGCCAGTGCTCGTTAAATTGCGAGGGGAATTCCACGAAATCGCGTGGAATATCGCCACCCAGCGAAGCGAGGGACGGATATTCGCCGTTGTAAAACATTCCGTTCAGCGCGTGCCCGAACTCGTGAAACATCGTCGAAACATCGTCGTAGCTAAGCAGCGCCGGTTGTCCGGGAGCGGGCTTCGCGAAATTTTCGACGTTATAGACCACAGGTAGTCTATCGAGAAGTTTCGACGGCGTGACGAAGCCGTCGGTCCATGCGCCGCCCTGCTTGTTGTCGCGCTTGAAGAAGTCGATATAAAACAGCGCGAGCGGTTTGCCGTTCGCATCGTTCACCTGGAAAACGCGCACATCGCGATTGTAGACAGGGATATCGTGCCGCTCGTGAAAGGTAATGCCGTAGAGTTGCGTCGCGGCGTAAAAGACGCCGTCCTCCAGCACATGATTCAATTCGAAATAAGGGCGGACCGCCGCTTCGTCCACGCCGTATTTTTGTTTGCGCAGTTGTTCCGCGTAGAAATTCCAGTCATAAGGCGCAAGCGCAAAGCCGCCGTGCTGTGCGTCGATGACGCCCTGAATCTCTTTCGCTTCGGCGTTCGCGTTGGCCGTGGCAGCGGAAGTGAGGGAATCGAGAAAGTGCAGCACAGCGTCCGGCGTCTTCGCCATTTGGTCCGAGACTTCCCACGCCGCAAACGTGGGATAGCCCAGCAACTTGCCTTTTTCCGCGCGGAGTTTCGCCATTTGCGCGATCGTATCGCGGGTATCATTGGCATCGCCATGTTCGGCGCGATTCCAGCTGTTGTTGAAAATCGTTTCGCGGGTCTTGCGATTGCTGAGATACGTAAGCAACGGCTGCTGCGTCGTATTCTGCAGGGGAATCAGGTAACCGGGCTGCTCGGCGGTTTTGGCGGCGCTTTGCGCACCAGCCAACTGCTCGTCCGTCAAACCAGCGAGCGCGGACTTGTCGGTTGTGGCGAATCCGCCCGCTTTGGTGGCGGCGAGCAGCTTGTTCATGAACGTTGCCGATAAAGTTGCAATCTGCTCATTGATCTGCTTCAGGCGCTTTTTGTCGGCATCGGAGAGATTTGCGCCCGCGTGAACGAAGTTTGCATACGTGCGCTCGACCAGGCGCATCGAGTCTTGATCGAGCTTCAGCGAAGCGCGCTTGTCATACACCGCCTTTACGCGGACGAATAGCTTCGGATTGAGCATTTCGGCGTCTTGCAGCGCCGCAAGCTTTGGAGCTTCGGTCTCCTGAATCTTTTGCAGCGTCGGGTCGGTATTTGCTCCTGCTACGCCGCTGAACGCGGCTTGGACGCGATCGAGTAGCTGTCCGCTCTTTTCGAGCGCTACGAATGTGTTCGCAAATGTCGGCGGCGCGGGATCGTTCGCAATCTTATCGATCTCGGTCAGGTTTTGCGCAATCCCTGCATCCATCGCGGGCTCGTAGTCCGAGTCCTTAATTTTGTCAAAAGGTGGTGCATGGAAGGGAAGCGTGCTCGGCGCATAGAACGGATTCGAGGGCCCGAACGCGGGTCTCGCCGTCTGCGCTTGCGGTCCCGCGATCGGACTAACGAAAAGAGCGATGCAGACGGTACATAGCATGTACGTCGCTGCACGACCGACGAGCTTGTTGTTCATTTTTTTTTACCTCGAATGAAATGCGCCCCGAACGATCATACTTCGCTTGCAGGCGAAAATTCGAGAGCCAGTTGCTTCACGCGGCGAAGATCAAGCTTGCCGGTTCCGAGCAGCGGCAATTCTTCAATAAAGTAGAATTGATTTGCGCGCGGAAGCCACAGGTTCGGCAAGCCCATCGTGGGCAGCTTTTCGATGGCTGCGTGTAGCTGGTCAGTATCGAGCGTGTGCAGCACGACGAGCCGCTCGCCCTTTTTGCCGTCAGGAACGCTCGTCACGACGAGACGCTGCTCGGCTATGCCGATCGCTTCATGAAGGCTCTCCTCCACTTTAATGTGTGGCACCATCTCGCCGCCGATTTTGCTGAAGCGGCTCAGTCGGTCCGTTATCGTGAGGAATCCGTCTTCGTCCTCGGCAGCGATGTCGCCCGTGACGTACCAGCCGTCTTGCAACACCTCCGCGGCCTTTTGCGGATTATTCAAATAGCCCTGCATCACGTTCGGTCCCTTGACGAGCAGCAAGCCGGGCGTATCGGGCGGGAGTTCCGTGCGCGTTTCCGGGTCCACAATCTTTACGCTCACGCCGGGAAGAGGATGGCCGATGCGTCCGCGTTTGGCTCCGACCTGATGAAAACCGGCAGCGCGAAAATCGCGTGTGTTCACGGCAACGATCGGTGAACACTCCGTGCAGCCATAACCTTCGAGCGGCCGCAATCCGAAACGATCTTCGAAAGCTTGAGCGAGGCGCTCCGGTAATTTCTCCGCTCCAACGACCACATTTTTCAAACTGCCGAAATCCTCGGGCGAGCAGCGCCGCGCGTATTTTTCGAGAAATGTCGGGGTCGAAAGCAGAAAGGTCACGTCGTAATCGCGGACGAGTTCTCCGATTGCGGCAAGGTCGATCGGGCTCGGATGGAACGCAACGCCCGCGCCGTAGACGGCCGGCAGCCACAGCGTCACCGTAAATCCGAATGAATGAAAGAAGGGCAGCACGCCAAGAATCCGGTCATCCTTATCGAACATAAACGTCTGGCCGGCCTGCTCGATATTTGCCGCTACGTTGTAGTGCGAGAGGACGACTCCTTTAGGTTCACCCGTACTCCCGCTGGAAAAAATGATCGTCGCTGTGTCGTCGAGCAGCGTTGCCTTCCCAGTGATGGCCCTCTCCATAAGAGCGCCGGGCAGAAACCAAAGAAACAACGCAGCTAAGCGCTCGCCAAAGCCCGAATGTGCGGCGGCTTCTTCGATCAGGGTCGTTTTGCCGGGCACGTGCAGCGGGATTTTTTCGAGCAAGAGCTTCGTGGTAATCACGGTCTGAATGTTGCATTGAGCTATGCATGATGCGAGGGCTTCGTCAGAGAGCGTGTAATTGAGATTTACAGGAATTTTTCCCGCGAGCATGGCGGCATAGTTCACCAGCGCGCCCGGAATCGAGGGTGGCAACAGAATGCCGACCATTTGCTGTCCATCCCACACCCTGCGCAAGCGGCGCGCCAGGAAAATGGAACTGAGCAGCACGCCGCCCCATTTCATCCGCGGCCGGCGCTTATCTCCCATGGCGAAAAGGAACGGATGGCGATGCGCGGTGCGGATCAATGAACGATGCAGGGTGTGCATCCGCGCGCGACGATCGGCGAATGCTTCCGTTTGTAGCCGCTGAACAGCCTTCCGCACTTCGAACGGAGAAGTCGTAGACGGCATCGGAGTTCCGTAACTTACCGTTACGGGATAACGCAACGCCCGTGGGAACTTCCAAAGGAACTTCCCGCCTTCAAAGCTGAAAATGCTGCCCCACACGCCGTCCAGATTCACCGGAATCACAGGCGCAGTTACGTTTTTCAAGATGCGTTCCATTCCGCGTTGGAAGGGAAGCATCTGCCCGATCCGCGTGATTTGCCCTTCGGCGAAAATGCATACCAGGTCGCCGTCCCGAATTGCATTCGCCGCCTCGCGGAGGGAATGCAGCATTTCGCGCGGGCCTTGCTGCGAGGAGATGGGAATCGCGCGGATGATTTTCAGAAATGGTTTCAGAAATGGCAGCTCGTAGAAACCCTTGAAGATGAGAAAGCGGATCGGACGCTCGATCGATGCGATGAGGAAGAGCGCATCCACAAACGACATATGATTCGCCACGAGGAGTGCGCCGCCCGTTTGCGGAACGTTTTCCCTGCCGCGGACGCGCAGCCGGTAAACCGTGTGCGTGATACACCAGACGATCAATCGAACCAGCGAATCGGGAAGCAGATACATGGAATATCCGGTAGTCAGCAGCGTGAGAATCGCGCCATCCAAAAACATCTCTCGCGAAGACTGATGCAGCAGCCGCGTGAAGCCCAGATAGGCGACGGACGAGAAGGCGATTCCGATGAACGACACGAGGTTTGCCGCGGCAATCACGCCGCCTTTTTGTTCGGGACGCGGCCGGTGCTGGATCAGCGCGTTCAGCGGGACGGCAAACATTCCTCCGAAGAATCCGAGCAGCGCAAGATGTGTGCCGGCGACCCACAGAGATTTTACCGGGAAATACAAGAAGGCGCTGAAGACTGTCATACCAATCGCGCCGATGGGAATCAGGCCGTATTCGATCTTGCCGCCGGAAAGATAACCCGCCGCGATGCTACCGACGCCGATGCCGACGGCGATTGCCGCTTGCAGATAGCTGATGTGCTGCTCGTCGATTCGAAGAGCGTCATGGCCATAGATCACGATCACAAGCTGGAGCAAAGCCGCGAGGAAAAATAGGTAAGTATTTCCGAGGACAGCCCAGCTGAGGACACGGTCCGCGCGGATTATCTTCCATTGATCGGCGAAATCGCCGAACGGATTTTTGCGAAAGGGCCGCGTCGGATTGGCAGCGGGAATCCTGGAAATACCCAGGCTCGTGATTAATCCTACGCAGGAGCAGCCGAGCAGGATGAAACCAGCGACGGCTTCGTGCGTGGCGAAGCGTTCGGCAAGAAAGCCGGCCGCAGCAACTCCGCCAATACCCGCGAGAAACGTGCCGAATTCAATGATTCCGTTGCCCCACGAGAGCTTTGTTTCCGGCAGCAATTCCGGCAGTAATCCATATTTCGATGGTCCGAAGATCGCCCCTTCAATGCTGATCAAAAAGACACCGGCGCACTCCAGCGGGATATTTCGCAACGCGAGCGCGACGATGAAAAAAGCCATCACTCCCAGCTCAAACAGCTTCGTGCCGATGGTGACGGTGCGTTTGCTGAATCGGTCGGCAAAATATCCGCCAGTCATGGAAAAGAGAATGAATGGCGCGGCGAAGAGAAAACCTGCAAGGAAAACGAACCGGTCGCGAACGGCTTGCGGCAGATTCATCGCGACGACGATATAAATGACGAGGTATTTCAGGCCGTTGTCGTTGAATCCGGTCTGAAACTGGGTGACGATCAGGCTCCAAAAGCCGCGCCACCAGTCCGGCGGAGGCACTGGTTCGTGATAAGCGGAAACGGCAAGCAAATCGTTTGTCGCGTTATTCTGCGCGACTTCGGATGCCGGACGCGTTTCGACAGAGTCAGTCATCGCGCATTAATCCAAGAAGGGAAGCGTTCGGGTTGAGTTTAGCGCAGTTGGTGCAAGATTGCGGTTGGCTCAGAGGCTAAATTGTTCAGTTTCAAACAGTCACAAAGTGACGCAACCGGCCCTCGCTGCATTCCGGGATATCGGCACGGACAGGGTGCTTGAACTTATTAGGCCACAGTGGTAAATTTCGCGTCCTTGTAGAAGCGAGGTTTGGGAGGTGGTGCTTGGCGATTCGAAAGCTAGCAGTATGTCTTAGTGCGGCTATATTGTTTGGCGCGGCCGTTCATGTGGTGGCTCAGGAACCGGCAGCGCCTGAGGGACAGGCACAACCCGCAGTGCCCGCGGGTCGAGGCGGGCGTGGTGGACGCGGCGGTCAAGCTGGTCCGGGGCGCCGCGGTGGTTTTCCGCAATACACGCGTCAACTTGCGCCAGAAGATGTGCTCGCACGCGGCAAGTCTCTATACGACGCGCAATGCTCTTCGTGTCATGCCCCCGATATGCGCGGCGTTCTAGAAAAGAATGGTCCCAACCTGCTGCAATCAGCCGACACAATGATGGATCAACAGGGCGAAAAGGTCGCAGCGGCCGTTGCCGCACATAACCCGCCGATCAATCTCCCCCAAGACGATACTTCAGCCATTGCCGCGTACATTCACAGCATTCAGGCCACGATGGGCGGCCAAGGAAGCCCTCCGGGAAGAAATCCGGTAGGACTGACGTACAACATTCTTGTAGGCGATCCGGTGGCCGGTCAAGCAGCCTTCACCAGGCTCTGCTCGAGTTGCCACTCGGTCACCGGTGACTTGGCTGGGATTGCAACAAAATTCCCCGATCCGCGCACTCTGCAGAATACGTGGGTCGGTGGCAGCAGTACCGGCGGCGGTTTCTTCGGTCGCGGTGGTGGCGCAAGCGGTATGCAGGCGACTGTTACCATGCCAGACGGTGAGAAGATCGAAGGCAAAATCGTTCGCAAGGACGATTTCATTGTCATCCTGACGCTTGCTGACGGCACGCGCAGGTCGATCCCGATCGATAACGGAGTTCCGCAAGTGGATGTGAAGGATCCGCAGGAGGCTCACAAAAAAATGGTGCTTCTGCTGGACGATCCGGACAACAAGAATATGCACGACATTACTGCCTATTTGGCGACCATCAAGTAGAGGAGCATGACGAAAATGAAGAAACTATTTTTCATCGCAGCCCTGCTTGCGGCGCCGATGTTCCTGTTGGCACAGAGCAACGCCGGTCTTGATCCGGCGGCCCTTCTTAAGCCTCTTTCAGACCAGTGGCCCTCTTACTCGGGCGACAATACGGGCAAGCGTTACAGTGCGCTTAAGCAGATCACTACCACCACGGTCAAGAATCTCAGTCTGCGGTGGGTGAATACGGGCATCACCACCGGTTGCGGTCCAGACGGCAAAGGTGAAGCAGCCGCCGGTGAAGTTGCATTGGCACCGGGGCGCGGCGGACGCGGCTTTGGCGGAGCCAGCAGTTCGGCGCCGATTATCGTCGGGGGCTTCGGTGATGGCACGGTGAATACTTGTGGGCCGACGCGCTTCGGCGGCGGCATCCTATCTGTAAACGGGATTCTGTACGGAGCGTCGCAGAACGATGTTTATGCAATCGATGCGCGCGACGGCTCAGTCCTGTGGCATTACTACTGGAAGTACCGCGGCGGCACCACTACGGGAACGCGCGGCCCAAGCATGTGGCACAATCTCATCTATTTCGAACTCCATGACGACTGGGTCGTGGCCCTCAACGCAACGACCGGCCAGGAGGTATGGAAGAAGGAAATCGCGCCGTTTGAGATGCAGTACTTCTCATCGAATGCTCCGATGGTGATCGGCGATCACGTTATCGTCGGCACAGGCAATGACACGGACGAGCCCGCTTATATCAAGTCTCTCGATCCTGAAACCGGCGAGGAGCAGTGGAGATTGTATTCAACGGCCCAGACAGCGGATGACCCTTCGGTCAAGACCTGGCCAACCCTCACCGCGGCGCAACACGGCGGCGGCACATCGTGGATTCCCGGTTCTTACGATCCGGAGACGCACCTGTATATGTTCGGCACCGGCAACCCCACTCCCGCTTATACGCAGGGGCGCGGCGATGGCGACAATCTCTACACGTCTTGCCTGCTTGCTGTGAACGTCGATACCGGCAAAATTGCCTGGTACTTCCAGACATCGCCGCATGACACGCACGATTGGGATTCGACGCAAACGCCAATCATCGCCGACTTGCCATTCAACGGTCGTATGCGCAAGCTGGTCATGATGGCCACGCGCAACGGCTACTTCTATGTTCTCGACCGGACGACGGGCGAACATCTTATTACGCGGAAAATCGGCCTGGTGAACAACTACGCTTCGGGCGTCGATCCGGATGCGCAGCCGAAGCTGAACGCGCGGGGAGAAGTCATCCGCAATCCCAATAAGGACGCTACGATCGCTGGCTCGCTGGTCAACAGCGATGTGACAAACTATCCGCCGCCGTCCTTCTCGCCCGAAACGGGATTGTTTTACGTGCATGAGACAAACGGCCTCCACATCGATTACCTGATGGAGCCCGATCCGCGCGGCTCGATGGGCTTGGGCGGAATCACAGGCGGCGCCAGCTTTTCGTATGGCTCCGACTTGGCAGCGATCGATTACAAGACGGGCAAAGTGAAGTGGCGCCATCCGCTTACCGAGGCCGCCGTCGGCGAAACCACGACTGCCGGCGGAGTGCTCTTCCTATCGGGTAGCGGCGGTATCGAGGCGCTCGATGCGGCCACGGGCAAACCGCTCTGGCACGCGGAAATCGGTGGTCTCTCAAGCCCTGTAGAGACGTTCCTGCTGGACGGCAAACAGCACGTGCTCGCAACGGGAGCGACCGGGTTGTACATGTTCGTACTGAATTAGATTGGTCGCCGAGACTCGGCGGGGAAGCGACTCTTTTGATCGCGGTCGCGCCGTGGTTTTAGCCGATGCTTTTGGCGAGGTCAGACCAGGAACGAACGGCATTGAGACTGCCTTGCGCGTCGCGCCTTTGATGTTGGCGGATGCGCAGGGTCATTGCAAAATTGTTCAATCGTGCTCGAAGTTCGTGGAGAACTTCGGCATATGCAGCAATCTCTCGTTTCCACTCGTCTGTTCCCGTGAGTGCCGAAGAAACAGACCGCAGGGCAAAATTGACCGATTCGATCTGTGAAGCCAGTTTCGGCACCGTCTCCGGCGGATGCGTGCTTGGATCAGGCAACTTGCGCGCTGCTTCCAGCCAGTGCGCCATCGAAACGCGCGTCTCTCGCAGCTTGTCCAAGGAATCTCGATCCAACTAGCGCTCCATGCCCGCGAACGTTGGTTCCAGCGTACCTACGAGCTTCATTGCGCCATGGGGCGCGTCGCGCAGGGAACCGCTCAGCTCGGTTTTACTCTCTGTCGCGTTCGTCTGTGCTAGCGAGCGCTCCGCCTGTTGCCATGCGGCGGCCAGCTTGGCGAACTCGCTGGCCATCGTCTCAAGATCTTCATGCGTCGGCCTAATGTGTGTCTGAAAGAGCTTGCCGCGCATAACGTTGTAGAAATCGGAGAGGTTGCGCGCCACGTCGCCACCTTTGTCGAAATTCAGGATGGACTGAAGATAACCGATCACCTCGATTGCATGCGTCAAGGCTTTGCCGCGGACTTCGATATCGCCAGCATCGAACGCCCGCTTTGCCTTGCGAATCGAGCGCACGATCTCTTCATACAGAATTACGATCAGGCCGATGGGGCTTGCGCCGCGAACGGCTGACTCTCGGTACATCCGCGCCGGATCTTTCATTGTCATGGTAGGGACGCCAATTGTTGATTTATCTGCTGCAGCAGCAAAGGCAATTCCTGAAGCGTTACATCGACCTGATCGTACTCCGTCGTGAGTTGCTGTTGCGTCGCGCTAAGTTGCGCCTGGAAGTCCGAGATTTGCTGCGATAGGGCCGTCTGCGATTGCCGTAGGCCCGTCATGTCCTGCGAGACGGAGCCCGAAATGGGATCGGCGATAAAATTAATTTGATTGTAAAGGTTGCTGCCGAAGCTGCCGCCGATCTGGGAGTTGAAAAACGACTGCACGGCCGAAGGGTTTGCCTGCAGGGCGCCCTCCAGCGTTGCGCTGTTTACCGAGAGCGTGCCGTCGTTGTTCATTGAAACGCCGAGATCGGCCAGGCTGTTAATGTTGCCGTTCCCGATCGTCGCAAAAGAAATGGTCGAAAGAATCTGATTCTGCGCCAGCGCCAACGTGCTGTCCGCCTGAAGCGGGCCCGCCTGATTCGTCGTCGAATTCACCTGGAATTGAGTGTTCAGGTCGCCCGCCACTTTGTTGAAGGCGCTTACGAAATTATTGATTGCCGTTTCCTGCTGGGAGACATTCGCCGCGGTCGTGAGCGTCACGGTTGTGTTGGAATCGGCGGAGTTCAAATTCAACGTCTCACCGGGAATCGCGCCCGTAACCGCATTGCTGGTGCTCGTTATCGGAATGCCGTTCACTTTGAGTGATGCATTCACGCCGGTAACAGCTTTTGTGAATCCAATCTCGCCGGTCGAAGGAGTGAGCGTCAGGTCGCCGGGCGCACCGGTTGTATCGCTGACGATTGCGAGCCGCGCGCCGTTCGCGTCATTAATGACGCTTGCCGTCACTCCAATGTTCGCGTTGTTGATCGTTTGCGCCAGCCCGTCGAGAGTGTTATTCGTGCTGTCGATGCTGATCGTGGCAGGCGCATTCGTTCCGACCTGAACTTGCAGCGTGCCGGTAGCAATCGGCGTCGAGCTTGTCGCGACGGCATCCGAATAGCCCGAGGATGTAGTCGCCAGATTATTCACCACGATTGCCGTATTGCCAGTGGCAGCTCCGGAGACCGCGGACGCGGTCAGGATCGCCGGATTTGAGGAGCTTGCTGAAATGGTTGTCAACGGTCCCGCGGGATCGGTCAATGAAAAGACGGCATCTGAAAGCGCCTGAAGGTCCGAGTTGAAGCTGCTCAACGCATTCTGTTGCGTCGTAAGCGCGGACTGCTGATTCTGCATCTGCTGCAGCTCGGCAGTCTGGTTTGCCATCGAGGCTGCCACGAGCGTGCTGATATCAATCCCTGATCCCAGCCCTCCACTCGACGAAGTGGATTGCGACCCCGCAATTAGCGAAGAGCCGATACTGGACGTGCTGCTCATAAAATCCTCAACGGAATAGCGACCTGCGGCGTGACTGCGAATGCGTCCCGGCAGTTAGGTTTAAGAAGGAAAATGTCGCTCATTCCTGTGTCTCACAAAATCAGTGAAGAGCGCCCGCGAAGGAGCGCTCTTCACCTCATTGCGAATTAGTGAAGCAAATTCAGCACCTGCTGCTGTTGCGCGTTTGCCTGCGCAAGGGCCGAAATGCCTGTTTGTTCAAGGATCGAGAATTTCGAAAGGTTTCCAACCACAGTCGGGATATCCGCCGCCGTGATCTGATCCTCCGCTGTCGTCAGGTTTTGGATCTGCACATTGAACACGTTCGACGCCGCCTGCAACCGGTTGATGCCGGCGCCGATCGTGCCGCGATCTGATGCAACCGTGCTGATGGCCGAGTTGATTGCTGTCAATTCGGTCTGGGCCAGCGCGGCCGTGGTGAGATTTCCGCTGACACCGAGGCTCGCGGTTGTGAGCGTTACGGTATTCACGGAGATCGTCGTGGTTCCCGAACTAGTCGAGTCGCTAAGGAAGATCGAAGTTGCGCCGTTGCCGAAGACCGCAGCGCCATTGAACGTGGTGTTCGTGCCGATGTTGTCGATTTCGGCCCGGATCTGCTGATACTCGGCATCCAAAGCCGCGCGCTGTGAGGAAGAGACCGTTCCCGTTGCTGCTTCCGTGCCTAGAGTGACGGCGCGGTTCAGAAGGTTCGTTACTTGCCCGAGAGCTCCGTCGGCCACCTGCAGGCTGCCGACGCCGTCGTTTGCGTTTGCGACGGACTGCGTGAGCGCCGTAATATTCGCCTGTAATCCGTTTGCGATCGCAAGGCCGGCGGCATCGTCCGCACCGGTGTTGATTCGCGAGCCGGAAGAAAGCTGAAAGAGCGTCTTCTGCAAACTGCTTTGCGTAATGCCGAGCTGGTTTTGTGCAACGAGCGAAGGAATGTTGTTCAGAACGCTGAGAGCCATTGAACTACTCCGAAGTCAACTGAAGTATCCGTTCTCTGCCCGTTGCCTTTCTCACCGGCTGGCTGTTCCCCCATGCCGAAGGCGAATCGATCGTCGAACGGTTCTTGTGATGTCACCCAGCAAATCGGCCTATGCTCAGAAGCCTTTAATCGCGCGGGCTGTTCGCGGGCGCAATTTCTCCTCTGTTGTTACTTTTTGAACAGAGACCGCCGCCGCGGAATCGTTTGCCGTTTCAATTTTGGACAGGCTGGCGCGGAGATGTTCCGATTCGGGATGCTTCGCGACGCCCTGGCGTAACAGCATTGCGGCTCGCTGCCAATCGTCGAGTTTGGCGCGAATGCTGGCGGCGCGGAGAAAGTCCTCCGGCCGAGAGGGAAGAGCGCTGAGTTTGCGTTCGGCCTCCTCGGCGGCCGACGTGAGATTTCCGAGCCAGACTTCGACCGTGATAAGGCGATCGTACAAATCGGGCAAAGCGGGACTCATCTCGATTGCATGGCGCAGTTTGCGGAGACCGGAGGCGGTGTTTCCGTTTCGCGTTTCGGCGAGGCCGAGCTTGCTTTCCAGCGACGCATTCGCTGAATCGCGTTTGCACGCGCGGCGATATGCGTCAACCGCCGCTTCATAATGGCCAAGATTGTAGTTGGTATCGCCTATGAGCTCGGCGCAAGGCGCTGTGGTGTGACCGCTTGATTCTGCTTTACGCAGCGAGCGCAAAGCCGGTGCATATTGGCCGAGCGCAAATTGCGTCTTGCCGGCAAAAAACCAGGCGACGCCGAAGCCGTCGTTCAATTGGCACGCGCGCTCGAAATAGGGAAGTGCTGCGGACGGGTTTCCGAGATTCTCGAGTTCCACGACGCCGACTTCAAAGTGCGCCTGCGCATTTCGCGGCGATTCCGCAATCTTTTGCAAACCGAGATCGCGATAAAAAAGAATCTTTTGTCGTAAAACCTCTTCGCCGCGCACCATGCCGAAGTGGTGGATGCAAAAGTCGGCTACGCCGAGTTTTTGGCCTGTGTCCTTGATGCGCCAGCCGACTGTCTCGTGAACGCGCCCGACGAAATAGATTTCCGGATCGCGCCGAAAAAGACGCACATTCTCATGGTCAATATATGCTGGGTATTGTTGCGACGGCGCATACGAGCCGTCGTTCGGGCGTGAGGGGCGGTCCCAGATCTTCTTGCTCGCGTCTGCTACGTAATTGCGAATGGTGACCTGATAACCGGCGACGCTCCGATTCGCAAGCAGCGGAGGCAGTTTGTGTCGCGCGTTGGGATCGAGCCTCTCATCTGCGTCCAGCATCAGCACCCAATCGGACGTCACCTGCGCCAGCGAAAGATTTCTCCCTTTCGCATAATCGTTTTCCCACGGAATCGATAGCGTCTTCGCGCCGCTTTTTCGCGCAACGTCGATCGATTCGTCGGTCGACCCGCTGTCCGCAACCACAATTTCGTCGACAATTCCCGCGACGCTCCCGAGGCATTCGGGCAAATCTCCTGCGGCGTTCTTCACGATCATCGATAGAGCAAGCGTTGGCATTGTTGTCTCAGGTGTGCGCTATGCACCGCTGCCTTAGGCACTTCCTTCCTGTTTAATCGGCAAAAAGTGCCGCAAGAAGAGCCTGGCGTCGGGTGCGAAGTATCGAGCTGTCTTGGTCTGCAAAGCGCGTGCCAAAAGAGCGTGCCAAAGAACGTGCGCTAAAAATCACTTTTACACGTGTTTAGCGCCTGCAATCCCGCCCAATTGTGCCGATAGGCATGATGAGGGTCTTCGTGTGTCGCGGCGCAGGTTGTGTGGAACCATTCTGCGAGAAGAGGTGCACATGATTCATCTGACTCGATTGAATAACCAGACGCTCGTCGTCAACGCGGACTTGATCAAGTTCATCGAGAAGGCGCCCGACACGGTCATCACCTTGATTACGGGCGAAAAACTCGTCGTACGCGAGTCCGTGAATGAAGTGCTGAAAAGGATCGGCGAATTTCATGATCGTTTTTACCGGCGCGTCGCGCCGACGGTCGTATTCGATACGAGCTTGCCTGGTGATAGCTCCGCGGGTATACCGCAGGGCGCGTCTGGCGGCGGCACGAAATCCTGAAAGAGAGTTCCTGCGTGGATAAGGGAAGCTTTGGCGGAATCGTCGTCGCAATCGGCGGAATCCTGCTGGGTCTCGCTCTCGAAGGCGGGAAGATCGGGCAGATTCTGCAGCCGACTGCGGCGCTGATCGTTTTTGGAGGCACGCTTGGTGCGGTCATGGTGCAATTCCCGCTCTCGGTTGTCATGGCTGCGTTCGCCAGCCTCGCGCACGTTTTCTTCGAGCGCGGCGAGGATCCCGGGGTGGTTGTCAAAGAGCTTGTGCGTTACGCGCAGAAGGCACGCAAGGACGGCATCGTGTCCCTCGATAGCGAAGTGGAGAAAATTCGCGAGCCTTTCTGGAAAAAGACATTGATGCTCGCCGTTGACGGTACGGAGCCCGCCGAGCTTCGCAACATCATGGAACTCGACCTGGAAAATCGCGCCGACCGCGATGAGAACATCCCGCGCGTTTTCGAATCGGCAGGCGGCTTTTCGCCGACAATCGGCATCATCGGCGCCGTGCTCGGCCTCATTCAGGTGATGCAGCATCTCAACGACATCAATGAAGTCGGTCGCGGTATCGCCGTGGCATTCGTCGCCACGATCTACGGGGTGGCATCCGCCAACCTGTTTTTTCTGCCGTCGGCGGGAAAACTGAAAATTCGCAATCGCGAAGAGCAACTGCGCCACGAAATTATTCTTGAGGGCGTAATTTCCATTCTCGAAGGCTCGAATCCTCGAATGGTTGAGACGAAACTTCTCAGCTTTATTAGCGAAGCGCGGCAAAGCGAGAAGGGTAAACGATGAGAAAGAAAAAAAAGCAAGAGCACGGCAACCACGAGCGTTGGCTCGTATCTTACGCGGACTTCATCACACTGCTCTTTGCGTTCTTTGTCGTGCTCTACTCTTCGGCGCAGGTCGATAAACGTCGCGTCGGACAATTGGCTCTGGCGATTCAGGTCGCTTTTCAGCAGATGGGAATCTTTCAGGCGTCAAACAGCAAGCCCGCACTCCTGGATTCCGAGCCAATGCCGTTCTCAACTGTGCAGATCGTCGAAAATGCCGAGCGCAATGACGCCATGGGCCGTCTCGTGAATTCGCCGCAAGGCCAGCTCACCAATGCTCCGGCCCGCGAACTAATGACGAATCTTCAAAACCAGCTCGAGTCCGCGCTTTCTCCCGAAATCAAAAAACACACGATCACCGTGAGCCCCACACGCGAAGGCATCGTCGTAAGCCTGAAAGAAGCGGGCTTCTTTGATAGCGGTTCGGCTGCCATCCGTCCTGACACGCTCTCGACCATCGCGCATTTCATCGGCGTCATCCGTCCGTATCCGGTTCACATCCGCATCGAGGGCCACACGGACAATGTTCCGATTCATACCGCTCGCTTCGATTCGAATTGGGAGCTTTCGACGGCGCGCGCCACGGAAATGATCAAGCTGTTTATCGCGCAATTCGGTATCGCGCCGAACCGGCTTTCAGCTTCCGGCTACGGCGAATATTATCCGATCGCCTCCAACGACACGCCGGAAGGCCGCGCGCAGAATCGCCGCGTCGATCTCGTGCTGCTGAATCCCACCGCCGTCGTCGCTCCTCCGTTGCCGCGGATTCCAACCGTCATCCCGCGCCTGCCTCGACCATAACAATTCAACCTGCAATGGCGTGTCTCCTAGTGACTCAAACCGCACAGCGGAGCTGTTGCTGGGCTTGACGCTTACACTGTATTAGTGCAATAGTACGTCATGCTCTTTCACGTCAATTCGTCTTCCGGGGTCCCCATTTATCTGCAAATCGAGACTCAAATTAAAAATGCTATTGCCGCAGGTGCTCTAAAGCGCGAACAGGCCTTGCCATCAGTCCGGAAACTTGCCGCCGATCTGGGCATAAACCCCAACACGGTCGCGAGAGCGTACCAAAATCTTGAGAGAGATGGCGTGATTTCAACCGTGCCCGGCGGAGGCACGTTTGTCGCGGACTCCCGGCCTCGTTTTTTGAAATCGGAGAGGTTGCGGCGGTTGCAGCCTTACGCGCGGCAAATTGCCGTGGAAGGAACGCAACTCGGATTAAGTGGAGAGGAAATCCTGAACTTGCTGCAAGACGAACTCGCAAAGCTGGAGGTACTTCGATGATTCAACTAGCTGTTTCGACCGAACGCCTGACCAAGACCTACGGGTGCATAAACGCCGTGCAAGAACTCAACCTGCACGTCCCACGCGGTGCGATCTACGGATTTCTGGGCCGCAATGGCGCCGGCAAAACCACGACGATCAAGATGCTGCTCGGCCTCGCGCGCCCCACTTACGGCTCGGCACGTGTGCTCGGCATGGATACTGCTAGCGACCGGATCGCGATCTTTAAGCGCACCGCTTTCGTAAGCGAAAAAAAGACGCTTTATCCCTTGCTCACACCGAAGGAACTTGTGCGATTCAGCCGCGGTTTTTACCCCACTTGGGACGACGCAGCGGTCGAAAAATATTCACAGCTGCTTGAAATACCCATGACCCAGCGCTTCGACAAGCTTTCCAACGGCAACCAGACAAAAGTCTTTCTGCTGCTCGCACTGGCGCAAGGGGCCGACCTGCTTATTCTCGATGAGCCTACCGCGGCGCTTGATCCGCTGACGGCGGATGAATTCCTGCGCGTGCTGGCCGGCAGCGCCTTGGAGCGCGGTTGCACGGTCTTTTTTTCGTCGCACCAGCTTGAAGAGGTCGAGCGCATTGCCGAATTCGTGGGCGTGATGGACAATGGCAGGCTTCTCCTGGAATCGCGCCTCGATGACATCAAGAGCGAATTCCGCCTAATCATTGCTGCCGGCAATTCTCTTCCGCGCCAGACGTCTTCCCAAGTGCTTTCCGTGGTCGCCGACGGCGATTGCTGTCGTTATTTCGTCACGCAAGACGCCGAGGGCTTCGCCGCGCAACTCACTCGTGATGGCGCCACCGTAACGCAAGTCGCTTCCCTTGGTCTCCGAGAAATCTTTCTTCACATGGTTCGAAAGGAGTTTCCATGTACCTCTGGAAATGCTGGCGCGACACTCGTTGGTTCTTCGTCGTCTTTTTAGCAATCGCAACTTTGCCAATGCCTATGGCGGCTTTCGCGAGCCACGGCAGCACGGCAATTTTGGACGCCGGCTCGCTCGCGTTCCAGAACACGTTCGCGATGGTCGTCATCGCCGTGGCTTACGCCCTGGCGACGATCTGTGCGATTCAGGAGTTTACCGATAAAACCGCTCACTTTCTTTTCACAAAGCCGCGCACTCGGGCCTATTTTGTTTGGGTCAGTTGGATGGTTGGCTTTACGGAATTGCTGATCGTCGGAGCCGTGAACCTCGTGGCCGGTTGGCGTGTGCTCGCTCACTATGGCGTCAGAGCATTCTCGAATGCTTATCCCGAAAAATGGGCTGAAGTCTCGCCGCAACATTTTGCTGTGACAGCCGTCTATGCGTGTTTCGCTTACGCGCTCACTTTTGCGCTTGTGGCAATCCTCCGAAACGGCCTGAAAGGGCTCGGCGCAAGCCTCGGACTTCTCGCGGGCATGGTCGGAATTGCAAAGGGACTCGAAATGCGCTGGAAGATCCATTTGCCGCTCCCGCCTGAGCAAATTGGCCACCTGCCGCTCGCATTGAGTGAATGTGTCTGGGTTGTCGTGGCGTTGCTTCTGGTCTGCGTGGCGCAGCTTGTGGTGCAGCGCGCCGAGATATAGCGCCTATGTAGCGGTTACGTCGCCGTCAATACTGGAAAGTGGTCCTAAGTCGCGGAACCTTATACGGTCGGGCAGTTATTGTGTTGCCGCGGTTTTCACAGCCCGCTGCGCGCCTGGCGAGCCCTGCTTTACTTCTTTCACGATCTTCGCGGCTAGATCTTTGCTGATGTCGCATTCGGTGTCGTTCACGCGGCATTCTGCAATGGTGAGCCCGCATCCGCACGTGCAATTCTCGGCGTTCATGCGCTTCAGAGCAGCGCGTTTCTTTTCCGGTGTCAGACCGGAAAAATCCACACCCGGCAGCTCGGTCGCCTTCGCCGCGTTTTGAAGGAAAATCTGTCCCGTATCTTCGAAATTTTTAACTTTCGCATTCACGGGCAAATTTGCCAGCAGGCGAATTTCAGTGTCGAAATCGCCTTCGTCGTAGAGGCCCGTGTGTTTCTGCACGACGCGCCCGTTCGTATTCAGCACAAAGGTCGTGGGCAATGCGGGCACGCCGCCGTACTCGTCGATTAGTTTTTGATCCGCCAGAATCACCGGATAATTGATGCCTAGTTCCGTCGCGACGTCATGCACGTGCTTTATTTCGGCGGGCGTGTCCGTGTCGTCCATCGAGATGCCGATGATCTGGAGCTTGTCTTTGTAGCGCTTCTGTAAGTCGATCAGTTCAGGAATTTCCAGGCGGCACGGAGGGCACCATGTGGCCCAAAAACTCAGCAGAACCACTTTACCGGGAAAGGCTGATGTGGTGATCGTCTCGCCTGCGAGATCTTTCATTGTGAACGCAGGCGCAAGCGCGGGATCGCTTGCAAACTCTACGACGGCGGGAGTGCCCGAAGGAGCAGAGGCGGCTTTCACAACGGTTACGCCGCTCGCATGACGCATGCGGGCTACAGCCACGCCAATGGCGAAAATCGCGACAAGTGCCGCCACGCAGGCCGCACTCAAGAGAATGATTGAGGATTTTCGCATCGCAACCGTGCCTTCCTGAGATTATGACTCCATTATGAGGCAGAGTGTTACGCGAGGCAATTGAGCAACTTGGTGCGATTGCGGGCGTTCCGTTCCGGGACGGCGCTTCCCGATTTGATTTTGCAAAACCGAAATGGGCCGTCAGCGCTATTCGTAAGTGGTTGAAAATAAATGAATGCCGCATTATCGAGTGGTCCTGCGTTTAGGCAATGCGCTTGCATATAGAGACAGTGCGGTCGCGTTCCTACACGATCCGCACTGCTAGTGCATGGGGAGGAAGGGGCCCATTCACAAAGTGGCTCGGGTCGTTACCACCTGCCTCTGAGAGGGAAGCAAGGATGGATGACCCCATGGTCTGGTCACGCCTAGGCCGGACCAACAGGAACGCGACACGGGGGCTCTTGATCCCAAGCGAGGGCCCCCTCCTTACGTTCCAGATAAACTCACATATTTGCGTTACGAATCAACGCAGGCGCGCTGCAAAGCCTGTCATCTGACCCTGAAAATCCCTGCGCATCCCCGCAAGACCCACAGGCCATTCTCATCGATTCCGTACGTAGACCCCTGAACGCAGCGGGATCCAGCCGTGGTCGTTACCACCTCCGCTTGCCTGACTCCTCGCGATCCTGCGCAATAGGATTTCTCGCGCCCTTGTGGACAAGTCACCTGCCGCCAACCTTCGTCCCTGCCAGGAGGTCCTGGCCGTCCGCGGCCCGACCACTCATCGTGGCCCGACCCGAAGACCGCAATCGACGAAATGCGATCGTTCCAATGCTTGCCCGGATATTCGGCCAGAGGGAAATTTTTAAGGTTCAAGATGTTCCGCTGCGTGATCGCGCTCATGCCGCGAAAATCAATATCGTTGAAAATGCGAACGGAAATGTCGCCGAAAATGCGAATGGAAGAAATCCGGTCGTTGAAACCGGGCGGCAGGGAACTGTAGCGCTGGCCCTCAGACATGCAGAAGTAAACATTTCTGAAGTCCGCGTCCTTATAGAAGCACGCGCCGCGGCCCGGGCGACGGTTTCTTCCCCATTGCGGCGGAGGGGCATCTCTCCAATAACCGTTTCCTTGCGGCTGTGCGGCGGTGTTCTGCCACGAATTGCACGGCAAGACTACGAGAAACGCTGCGGCGATTACTAAAGCCTTTGCGAAAGAACGGAACATGGTAGCTCCCCCTAAGCGTTGGATTGTTTGCTGGGTTCAGGAAGCGGAGTCAGTTTTGGCGCAGGGGAGGGTCCCGCGCCGGTCGTTCAAGCGTTGGGGACGCGACGAAGCACTGGAATTCGTGCTTCGCGGAGGACGTGTTCGACGACTGTCTCGCGCAGCCGCGAGGCGTCGTAGTCGAAATGAAGCAAATTCGTTTTTTCATCGAACCGGAATTTCTGCAGGCCATAGGTATTGGCGAAATTTCCCAGGGCGCGAAACTGCTCAGGCCGGAGCTTGTCTTGCAGTTCGTAGGTAACGGTCATGAATGTCATGCGCGAAATTATAGCAGACGCAGAGCTGCCTCACAGGGCCAGTGCGCGTCGCGCCACTGCGTGTCATCTCAAAATAATTGCCGTTACGTGTCTTCAATCGAGCGGCCAGATGCTTCCGGGGCGACCCGGAAGCCGGCGTCGCAATTTCTTAAATTTCCGGTAACGACTTTCCACTTGAAAACGTTTCATTAGGGAGTAACATGACGCCGCGCTGGCGTTTTCAGGTGGCCGAGTCGGCGTTATCGGGGGATCTGAACCGAAATACCGGGGGGAATGCGAATGCGAAGAGTCGTTTTAGCATTGGCTTTAATTCTTTGCACATGTCTTACGTGCGCGGCGACAGACTGGCTAACCGAAGGCGGCGATTCCAGCCGCACCGGCTGGATCAAAGGCGAAACAACACTCAGCACCTCAAATGTAAAGAACTTGAAACTTCTATGGAAGACGCATCTCGATAGTACGCCTCGCCAGCTACACAACATTTTCAATCCAGTCGTGGTCTCCGGCGTCAAGACGGACAACGGCACAAAGCAGATCGCAGTCGTCGCGGGTGTGTCCGACGATCTTTACGGCATCGACGTCTCCGAGGGCGAGCAGATCTGGCACGTTCATTTTGATAGCACGTACACGCCAGCGCCTGATGGTCGCGGCGGCAGCGCGCTATGTCCGGGCGGTCAGACGGACGAGCCCGTCATTGCCCCAACGGATACCCCCGGCAAATTCACGGTCTACACCGTCTCCTGGGATGGTCGCCTGCGCCAGATCAATGTCGCCGACGGTAAGGACGTCGCGCCCCCGCAAAAATTTATGCCGCCCAATGCCAAACCGCAGGCGCTGAATCTCGTAGACGGCACGATCTACACGAGCAACACGCAGGGTTGCGGTGGTAACCAGAACGGCTTCTATGCATTCAATCTCGCCACTAACAAATCATCCGTCTTCCTGCCTGCGGGCGGCGGTCTCTGGGGACGCCGCGGCGTTACAGTGGCTCCCGACGGAACCGCATACATGGGTACAGGAGATGGCAACTTCTATCCTGAGCAAAAGCAATTGGGCAACGCGATTGTCGCGGTGAAGCCCGACGCAAACCATGAATTGCAGCTCGCCGGATACTATGGTCCGCCGGACGCAAACTGGATGCACGGCCGCGATCTCGACATTAACGTGAGCCCCATAGCCTTCGATTACAAAGGCAAGCATTTCCTTGTCGGGTCGAGCAAACAGTGTCGTGTCTGGCTGCTTGATCGTGATCACCTTGGCGGCGCCGATCACCAGACCGCGCTTTACCGCTCGCCCCTTCTCTGTAACGATGACCAAACGTGGGACTCCCAAGGCGTCTGGGGCGCCATGGCTGCTTGGCAGGATCAGCAGGGTAACCAATGGGTTTTGGTCCCATTCTGGGGCCCGGTCAGTCGCGATTTCCACGCTCCCATTGAATACGGCCGCCCGGTCGATGGCGGTGTCGCGGCTTATAAGGTTGAGGAGAAAGACGGCCAATGGCAGCTCGCACCCGCTTGGCTTTCAGTGAACATGCTGAAGGCTGACGATGCTGTTGTGGCTAATGGAGTCGTTTTCGCTTACGGCAGTGGCGAAGATACGCACCAGCGCGATCTTGATCGTTCATATAACGACAAGAGCCCGGTAATTCCGGCGGGACAGTCATCCGAGCGAGCCAAAGGCTCCAGTCACATAACGCTCTACGCTCTCGATGGACAAACGGGGAAAGTGCTGTGGTCCAGCGGCGATCAGATCACGTCGTTCAGTCACTGGATCGGCATCACGCTTGCCAACGGCCGCATCTACGTTCCAACCTTCAGCGGCGATGTCTATTGCTTTGGACTGTGAGGCAGCCATGAACAAGAGAACATCTAAGGAGGTCAAACTAATGGGTATATCGAAAATGACGAAACCTCTGGCTGTCGGATTTGCCGTCGCGATGATTGGAGCCGGCGTGGGATATTCCCAATTCATCCGCGGCGGCGGCACGGCATACAACGCCACCGGCGTGGACGCTCAGCGCACCTCCTGGGTTCGCGAAGACCGTTTCATATCGAAGGAGGCATTCGAGAAGGGCGGCTTCAAACTCCAGTGGAAAATAAAGGTCAATAACCAGCCTCGTGAACTCACGTCAGTGATAGGCGGGACCACTTCCGGCGGCGGCCTGACTAAGCCGTTGAACGTAATCAACAGCACGAACAACACTCTCACTACCGTGGACAACGACACGGGGATCGCTGGCTGGACTCGCCATTTTGACGTCACCGTTCCGGCTGCGAGCACGATGGCGTGCCCCGGGGGAATGACTGCCAACAGCAGCCGTCCTGTGAATCTCGAAGCTGCTCCGCCTCCTGCCGCTCGCGGAGGGGCCTTCGCAGCCGCGGGGCGTGGCGGTGGTGGGTATGAAAGCTACATTGGGCAGCCCGGCCAGGGTTTGCCTGAGGATCTTGTGGTCCGCTCGCGTGGCGGCTTCCGCGGTCCGGCCCGCGGACCGGTTGCACCACCTACGTACAAAGTCCCATTCGGTGGCGGCCGCTTCGGTTCCGGTGGTGGCTTCTACGTCCTGACCAGCGACGGCATCCTTCACACAGTCGCCGATGGTTCGGGCGTCGAGTTGCAGGCGCCCGTCAAGTTCCTCGGGCCTAACGCGAACGCCTCGGATCTGACGGCCATTCCGGAAGACAACGACAAATGGCATTCGTACGTTGTGTATGCGGCCACATCAAACAACTGCGGTGGCGTCAAGAATGGCGTATGGGCGATCAACCTTGCGGATGATGCCAAGCCAATCACCCATTTCGACACGGGCGCAAGCCCAGTGGGCGATCCGGCGTTTTCGTCCGATGGCACGGTGTTTGTAGCTGTGGGCAGCGGCGCGGCAGGATCAGCCTATTCCAACGCAATCGTGGCGCTCGCGCCCAGGACGCTCACAATAAAGGACTGGTTCACGGCTCCAAATGCGGACTTCAGCTCGGGCCCCACAATCATCAAGCACGGCGACAAGGAGTTGGTTGCCGCAGCAACTAAGGATGGCCGCGTTTACTTGCTTGACGCTGCCGCGTTAGGTGGGAGCGACCATAAGACGGCGATGTTCGTCTCGCCGGCGCTTTCCACGGCAAAGACGAGCTACGCGCCGCAAGCTCTCGCAGCTTGGCAGGACGCCGATCATACTGATTGGATCGCCGTACCCTTCGCGGGTGCCGGACCGTCCGGAGTCTCCGGCAACGGCAAGATAACCAACGGCGGGCTCGTCGCGCTAAGGGTTACGGATGACGGCGGTAAAGTGGCGCTTACACCGGCGTGGGTATCGCAGGACACGATCTCGCCGCTTCCGCCAGTGATCGTCAACGGTGTCGTCTTTGCGGCGTCCAGCGGAGAATACTATCCGGCTAACGGCAAGACTATGTCAGCTGCGGATCGTGCCAAGCAGTCCGTCCCTGCAATCATGTACGCGCTGGATGCGTCGAACGGCAAACAGCTATGGTCCAGCGGCGCTGCGATCACGTCCTTCGCAGACTCTGGAATCTGGACCAGCTTAGGCCAGGCCTACATCGCGACGTATGACGGAACGGTGTACGCGTTTGGCTTCCCGATGGAGCGGTACGTCACTACCTCGGGGCAGTAGGGCCAGCGTAAACCACTGATTCAAAAGGGGCAGATTCTCGGGTCTGCCCCTTTTCTCTTGTTCCGCTGCCGCAGTCCTCTTGCGTTTTGCGAACGCCCTCCGGGAATCTCAGTTGACGCTCTGCCGCCGCATTTCCATAATCGCTTGAGAGGACAGGATTTCCCTTTGACCCCACAGCGAAGTTCGCTCGAGCGTGCGCTCGAAGAGGCTGTTTCCCGGGCGTTGCGCGATAATCTCGCGCCATTGCAGCGGACGGCGGATGAACTCCATCAAGCGTATGCGGATCTGGTGGCGTCGTGTGCCTCGACAAAACCAAGCAACGCGCTTCCCGCGATGCTCCGGGCCCAAACGGCAGCTGCGGCGCTCGCCGCAGGACTCTCGGTACTCTCGAATTTTGTTGCAGTTGCGCTGAACCCTCGCGACGGCGATAGCGCATCCAGCGGCGCAGGTGCGGCCGTCGTCGAGGCTCCTTCGGAAGTTTCGAATCCGGTCGGCCAGCCGACATCTGAGGCTGAACTTGAGGTTTACGAGCCTGAAGAACAGCCAATTTCGGTCGAGATGGCACCATTAATCCAAGAAAAAGAGCCAGAAATGGCTCAAATGGCGCCGCAAAAAGCCCCTAAAATCGATCACGAGTTCGAAGTCGCTTCCACACCCTGGCCTCAGCCGGTCCCTGAACCGATTGCTCCTGAGGACCATATCGTAGAAGGATTCGTCGAGCCACCCGCTAAGGAGATCCCGGTCTTCGATATTGCGGCTCTGCCGCCTGAGTTACAGGACCTTCATCGCCGGGCCAACCGGGTAGCCAAAGTGGCCATGCAAGACATCAAACTATTGCGGCCTAAAGATGTCGAATCCGGCCGTCAGAACAAGGATATTTGCGGCCGTCTTCGTGTGGACCTGGACAAAGCCCGCAAGGAATACGATCGGCGCTTTCGCGCGATTTCCGATCATCCGGTCGACTACTTTCACCATTGGATGCTCGAAATCCTCGCCGGAGGCGACCGCGCCGCGCTCGGAGAATACCCCTACCCATCGGCCGTCCTCCGGCACTAGCTCGTCCCCAGCCCATCTCCTTTTTTCTTTGCTTCCCACTGTAAAAAGTTTTGCTTGCGCCCATTTACGCAAGCGGTACGATTTGAGCGTGCGGTGCTCCGGAAGAAATCTTTGTTCTACTTTCATTTTTCTGTTGGTGTGTTCGCCGGTGGCAATGGCGCGGACGCACAAACCGGAGACTGCGGCAAAGCGCGCCCACTCTGCAAAATCCGTCCCCAAAACGACGCGTTCGCACAGTAGTGCTGCCACGAAGCAACTCGAATTGCTTGCTCGCGCGCTGAAAGGGAAGTCGCCGCAGTTCGCCTACTCGCGCCTAAGCGCAATCGCAGATGCGAAATCTTCGGGTGTCGATGGCACTCGCGC
>DATNBB010000147.1:0-4436 GCA_035607335.1 Binatia bacterium
TGCTGGATGCCGATTACAACGTTCGCCTCGGGACGGCGTATTTCGCTTGGCTCAAGCAGCAGTTTGGCAGCGTGGAAGCGGCTCTGGCCGGCTATAACGCCGGCGAGGATCGCATCACCGAATGGACGACGACGCCGTATCGGGACATCCCCGAATTTGTTGATTCCATCCCGTTTACGGAAACGCGCGAATACGTCGAAATCATCACGCGCAACGCCGGGATCTATCACCGCCTCTACTCAACACCCGCCGAGACGAAAATCGCCGGCAAAGCCGTGCGCGCTAAAGCCTCGGTAACCAAAGCGGACAAGCCTACACCGAAAAGTGCATCTAAGACGAACCCCTACCGAAAAGCAGGCGACGCCACCGTTTTGACAATCCAGTAGCAGAACGAATCCGCGCTTGCAGTGCATGCATGATCCGATTGCGGCCGCGACGGAAGATCTCCTCTTGAAAGGACAGCCCGCGAGAGGCAAAGAAATATAGCTTTCGTGGCTTAAGCAGCGCGCTTCGTTCGTCGTACGGACGCTCGTCTTTTTGAGTGGGCGCGGACGGGCACGGGCCGGACTTCGAACCGCACGCCCTCGGTCCGCTGCAAATACGAGATAATTTCAAACAGATTGTTGGCGGTAGGATTGCCGTTTGGTCCAAACATCTGGTGTAGGGTCTTTACATGAATCTTCGTTCCCGCAGCGAGCTTCGGAAATGTGATTGTCGCATTGATGTAGTCGCGTAGGATTAGCCGCGCAACGGGCACCTCTCCGCTGAGGAGCATCTCAAGCGCCTCGCTAAGAATTCCTGAGCGAAAAGACGGGTCCCGTCTGATTCTATCCTGAACCGTTAGACTGTGGCTTTTTGTCAGATGCATCAGCGACTCCTCTTTCTGCTCTGCTTACGTTCTTTGTAGTCCCGCCAATGGCGCAGAGCGGTGCTGATATCCTGTTGCTGTCTCTGCTTTGTTCCGCCGGCAACCAAAATGATTATTTCTGCGCCTTCCCTGCCAAAGTAGATGCGATAACCCGTGCCGAAATGAATTTTGTACTCCAGCACTCCCCCGCCCACGGGGCGAACATTGGAGAGATTTCCCGCCTCAATTCGCCACAGCGCCACCTCGACCTTCTGGGCGGCATGGGAATCGAGCTTCTCAAACCATTCGGCATATGGACTGCGACCTCTCTCATCTAAGCATTCGCGCAGCTCGATTGCCATCTCCTCTAGAGTAACATATATTGTACCGCCTGCGTTTCTGTGTTGTGCCGAACATGCGGTAGCGTAATGCGCTATAATTGGGATTTACTCTGTTTCCAAAGTGCCATCCTGATTGAGTGCGGTACCGAATGCCTAATTTCACGCTAGCCAGCGACTACGAACCTCGCGGCGATCAGCCCGAAGCGATCGCCCAGCTCAGTCGGGGTGTGCAAGACGGCGAAAAGCATCAGACGCTGCTCGGCGTCACCGGTTCGGGCAAGACGTTCACGATGGCCAAAGTGATCGAAGCTGCGAACCGCCCGGCCATCGTTCTCGCGCACAACAAAACTCTCGCAGCGCAGCTCTTTCATGAATTCAAATCGTTCTTCCCGAACAACGCGGTCGAATATTTCGTCAGCTATTACGATTATTACCAGCCCGAGGCCTACGTTCCCGCAAGCGACACTTACATCGAAAAAGAATCAACGATCAACGACGAGCTCGACAAGCTGCGCATGAGTGCCACGCGCTCGCTGTTTGAACGCCGCGACGTGGTGATCGTCGCCTCAGTTTCGTGCATTTACGGCATCGGCTCGCCGGAAGCCTATTACGGCATGGTGATGAGTCTCGATAAAAGCCAATCGATTCCGCGCGAGGCCATGCTGCGCAAGCTGGTCGAAATTCAATACGACCGTGCGGAGGATTTACGTCGCGGCACGTTTCGCGTGCGCGGCGATACAGTCGAAATTTATCCGCCATATGACGATTTTGCTGTTCGCGTGGAAATGTGGGGCAGCCAGATCGAGGCGATTCGGAAGATCGATCCGCTAACGGGCGCGATCCTCAACCAGAACGACGAAATCTCGCGCCTGATGATCTACCCGAAATCGCATTACGTGCTGCCGGCCGCGCAGCGCGAACGCGCCATTCAGGGCATCTACGAAGAACTCGAATGGTGGAAAGCGGAACTCGAGCGTCAGGGGAAAATCGTCGAAGCGCAACGCGTGGTACAGCGCACGCATTTCGATATCGAAATGATGCGCACCATCGGTTATTGCCACGGCATTGAAAACTATTCGCGCCACATGTCCGGCCGCTTGCCGGGCGAAGCGCCGCCCACGCTGCTCGATTACGTCCCTGAGGACTACCTGCTTTTCATCGACGAATCGCATCAGACGGTTCCGCAGCTTCGCGCGATGTATCACGGCGACCGGTCGCGGAAACAAGTGCTCGTCGATTACGGCTTCCGCATGCCTTCCGCACTGGACAATCGCCCGCTCACATTCGAGGAATTCGAGCATCGCACCGGGCAAGTCATCTACGTTTCGGCCACTCCCGGTCCATACGAACTGACGAAATCCGGCGGCGTGATTGTCGAACAGGTCATTCGGCCGACGGGCTTGGTCGATCCTGAAGTCGAAGTTCGTCCCGTCAAAGGTCAGGTGGATGATTTACTCGAGCAAATTCGCATTCGCGCCGGCCGCAACGAACGCGTGCTTGTCACCACGCTCACCAAGCGCATGTCCGAAGACCTGGCGGAATATCTCGCTGAGGCAGGCGTGCGTTGCCGCTATTTGCACTCGGAGATTGAGACGCTCGAGCGCATCCGCATTCTGCGCGATTTGCGTCGCGGTGAATTCGACGCCTTGATCGGCATCAATCTTCTCCGCGAAGGCCTTGACTTGCCCGAAGTCTCGCTCGTCGCCGTTCTCGACGCCGACAAGGAAGGCTTCCTGCGCAGCACCACATCGCTCATCCAGACGATCGGCCGTTGTGCGCGCCACATCGAAGGCCGCGCCATTCTCTACGCAGACCAGATGACTGACTCAATGCGCCAGGCCATGGGCGAGACGAGCCGCCGCCGCGCCAAACAGGAAGCCTACAACCGCGAAAACAACATTACGCCTCAATCGATCATCAAGTCCGTTGACATGCAGCTCGCAAAAATCGTCGAAGCCGATTACATCCCGGTGCTCGGCGACGATACAATCGGCCAAATCAGCAGCGAAGAAGATCTGCAAATGGCCGTTGCGCAACTCGAAGAGCAGATGCGCGCTGCCGCGAAGAGTTTCGAATTCGAACGCGCCGCCGCTCTCCGCGACCGGATCCGCGGCTTGAAACAACACGATCTCTTCGCCATCGAAACAACCAAAGTCTCCTCGACGCCCGAAAAATCCGAATCATCCGAAGCCGCAAAGCCTCCGGCGCCACCGCCGGCCGCGCCTGCTCAGCGCTCAAAAGCGTCATCTGGACGAAACCGCTGATGCCGCGATCACGTCTGAAAGTTTGATAGCGGAGGGCAGCCGCGCTAATTTACTGCCCACTCAGGATCGGGCCGGGGCGCCTGGGCAGTACCACAAATTAAAAACTGAGAGGGATGGGGATGAATCGTACACGAAATTCATCGGGGCTCGCGTCTGCCTGGATGGCCGGTTTGCTGTCCGGACTGGGAATTTGCGCGCTCGTTCTCGCCGGCACGTTTGCATTTCACTCTTCGGCTTTGGCAGATAACGCAAAGCCTCAAGCTGGTCCGCCACCGGGCGAAATGGGCGGTCCCGGCGGAGGCCAGCGAGGCCGCGGTCGCCCGCAGGCGCCTCCAAAGCCGTTTCCGCTTACGCTCACGCTCACGGACGGCACAACCGCCTCTTACCGCGTCCGCGAACAACTTGCCGGCATCAGTTTCCCAAGCGACGCGGTCGGCCAATCCACCGCGGTTACGGGCACGGTCGTATTCAACAAGGACGGTTCCATCGACTCGAACCAATCCAAGCTGACGTTTGACCTGCGCACGCTGAAAAGCGATCAATCGATGCGCGACGGCTTCATCCAGCGCCGCACACTGGAGACCGATCAGTATCCAAATGCCGAGTTCGTTCCGAAGTCGATCACCGGTATGCCCAACCCGCTCGACGGACAAATCGGCTTCCAACTAACCGGCGACATGACGGTCCATGGAAAAACGGCGCCCATCACATGGCAGGGAATCGCCACGGTCGATAACAACAACGGCATCGTCGCAGGCCGCGCCAATACGGATTTCAAATTCGAGACGTTCGGCCTCCAGCCTCCGCAGATCGCCCGCGTCATGAGCGTCAACGACAATATCAACCTCGAAGTCGAATTCCGCTTCAAGACGAATTAGTCGCTTTCTATGTAAGCCCGGCCGTTCGCAATGAGCGGCCGGGTTCGCGTGTCACAGCCCACTCGTGGCTGGGTTTGAAAATGTGGTGGCCGCTCCTGGCTGTGCA
>DATNBB010000150.1:0-7486 GCA_035607335.1 Binatia bacterium
ATTCACAAAAATCGTATGGTCGCCGATCTGGCCATCGTGACCGATGTGTGCGTAAGACATGATCAGGTTATGGCTGCCGAGGCGGGTCGCGCCGCCGCCTTTTACGGTGCCGCGGTTCACGGTGCAAAATTCGCGAAAAACGTTGTTGTCGCCAGCTTCGAGCCAGACGGGCTCGCCGCGAAAAGTAATGTCTTGCGGGTCGCCCCCGACGGCTGCGAAGGGATAGACGCGATTATTGCGGCCCAGTTTGGCGGGACCTTGCACCATCGCGTGATGATTGAGAACGCAGCCATCGCCTAATTCGACCTCTTCGCCGACAATGGCGTAGGCGCCGATTCTTACTCCGGTGCCGAATCGGGCCGAGGACGAAATTACCGCCCTTGGATCGATTTCAGTCAATTGATCGATTCCACTCATTCAATATCCATTGCGTTTATTTTTGTGCGCCCGCAGGCTCGGGCGCGGGTTGCGGCGTCGGCTGCGGCTGTTCCAGTTCGCTGAGATCCACCATCTTGCACATCATCGAAGCTTCGGCGACAAGTTCTCCGTTCACGCGAGCCTTGCCATCCATGCGACAGAAAGTGCCACGAATGTTGACGACCACTAACTCGAGATTCAATTGATCGCCGGGAACGACCGGGCGGCGGAAGCGAACATTGTCCACAGCCACGAGGTAGATGAGTTTTTTATCGCGGTCGGCAACTTCCGAGAGCAGAAGAACACCGCCGGTCTGCGCGAGGGCTTCAATAATCAGCACACCCGGCATCACAGGTTTGCTGGGGAAATGGCCCGGGAAAAATGGCTCATTGATCGTGACGTTTTTGATTCCTACGACGCGCTTTTTCGATTCCATCTCTTCGATTCGATCCACGAGAAGAAACGGGTAACGGTGCGGCAGTATTTTGCATATCGCGTCAATATCGAGGATCATCTCTGGCCTCGGAGCGTGCTGCTTTAATTTCGGGTGAACATCTCAATTCTATACGAAGAACGGCGGATCGGGGAATTAGTAGCTAACGCCGTTCAATCAGCGCATCGGTTAACGATACCCTGATTCAAATTGATGCTTCATTGCTATATCATTCGCGGCGCATGGGTTATCGAGGCGTTTGGAGGAGGAATACCGTGAATCACCCACCACAGGCTAGTCGAAATGGGAGTCTACGGTTACTTTTTGTGCTAGCGGTCGTCGCGACGTTGCCTTCGATCGTCTCGGCGCAAGAGCTGCCGAAGACCTGGGTGGATAAGGATACGGGGCATCGCGTCTACCGGTTGACTGACGAGTCGGGATCGCAGTCGCTCTACTTCAACGTCAACGCGTACAGTCCCGACGGCAAGCTGATGGTTTACACCGCGCCGGATGGGATTCACGTTTACGATTTCGCAGCACGGAAGACGCGGCTGCTTGTGGCAAACGGTAAGCCGCCGGCTGGTGACAACGATCCTCGGGCACGATTTGAATACGCGGTTCGTCTTGTGCAGGCGGGACGCAAGACACCATCCGTCTTTTTCACCAAATTCGATCCCGAGACGCACAGCAACGGACTATACAAAGCGGACATGTATTCGGGTGAGGTGACGAAGGTCGTCGGTTCGCTTCAGCGTGGAGAGAGCGTGATCACCATCAACGCCGACGAGACGCTCGCTGCGGGAACGATGAACGATGGACCTGCCGTGGCGGGAAATCAGCCGCAAGCACCGCGAAATAACGGCACTGCAGGCGATGTGCAGGCGGAATCCAAAGGGCAGATGATGGAGCGGCGGCTTGCCTCGCGCCAGCCGCTGCTGCTCTACACAATCGATCTTCGTCCCGGACCGGAGAATGGAAAGATGAAGATCCTGCTGCACTCGACGGATTGGATCAATCACCTGCTGTTTTCGCCCAGTGACCCGAATCTTTTGATGTATTGCCACGAAGGACCGTGGCAGAAAGTGGATCGGATTTGGACGATACATACCGACGGGACGAACAACACGCTCATTCATAAGCGGACGATGTTGATGGAGATCTTCGGGCACGAATTCTGGGGCCTGGACGGCCAGACGATCTGGTACGACTGGCAATATCCGAAAGGCGAGGATTTTTTTCTTGCCAGCTACAATCTGGAAACGGGCGAGCGCACCGCCTATCACATGCAGCGCAATGAATGGTCAATTCACTTCAATCTGACGAAAAATGCGGATTTGTTTACTGGCGACGGCGGCGATCCGGGGCAGGTGGCCAAAGCGCCGGATGGCGAATGGATTTATCTGTTCCGGCCGAAAATGATTACCGGAGCAGGCGCGCTGAATTCGCCCGATTTCTGGCAGCCGGGCGTCTTTCGGTCCGAGAAGCTCGTCAACATGGCGCACCATAATTACCGGCTTGAGCCCAATGTGCGGTTTTCACCCGACGAGACGATGGTGATCTTCCGCAGCAATATGTTCGGGCCAAGCTACGTTTTTGCGGTTGAGGTGGCGAAGGCGACGAACGTAAATCCTGCTGAAGTGCAGTCGACCCCGGAGCTGGCGGCGAAATTTAATCCCGTGAATCCTAAGCCGACAGGCACACCGGCAACGGAGCCGCTACTGCGGCCCACAAACTAGGTCCGTAACAGCCCGGATTCTTATTCCAGCGGATTCCATAATATCCGCCGATGTTGCAAATCCGACCGTTTCTGCTTAGGCTCGTGCACTTGCATATGACCAGCGATTTTCGAGCGCGGGAACTGGTGCGGCTGTTGCGGCGGCACGAAAAAGAAATGGTTGCAACACTGCGCGCGTTTGTCGAATGCGAGTCGCCGAGTGCGGACAAGGCGGCGGTGGACCGATTTGGTGAGATGGTTGCGCGCGAGTGGCGGCGGCGCGATGCAACGGTGCGCGTGATTCGTCAGCGAGAGGCGGGAAATCACGTTCGCGCCGAGATTGTGCCGGCGGCGAGAGGCAAGGTAGGGCAGTTGTTGATTCTGGGCCATCTCGATACGGTTTATCCGCTTGGGACGCTGCGGACGATGCCTTTTCGCGCTGCCGGCGGGCGCGCGTTTGGCCCCGGGACATTCGATATGAAGGGCGGTCTTGTCCTGGCGCTATTTGCCGTGGACGCGCTGCGCGAAGCGGGACTCAAGCCGGCGAAACGGCTCGTCTTTTTCTGGGATTCAGACGAGGAGATCGGAAGCCATTCTTCGCGAAAATTGATTGAGGCCGAAGCGCGGCGCAGTGATGCAGTGCTTGTTCTCGAACCGTCGCTCGGGCTGCGCGGCGATTTGAAGACGCAGCGCAAGGGTGTTGGCACAGCGGAAATTATTGTGCGAGGGCGAGCCGCGCATGCGGGGATCGATCCCGCGGCGGGCGTGAATGCGGTGCATGAACTGGCGTTGCAAATAGAGCGTCTGATGAAGATGAACGATCCGGCCAATGGAATTACAGTGCAGGCAACGGTGCTTGCAGGTGGCAGCGCGTCGAACGTAGTGCCGGCGGAGGCGCGGGCGCAGGTGGATGTGCGTTGTGCGCGGCTGGCGGATGTCATGAAAGTGAATCGACGCCTGCAATCGATGCGGCCAATCTTGAAGAACGCGAAGATTGAAGTGCGGGGCGGAATCAATCGGCCGCCGCTGGAGCGAACAGCAGCAGTGAGGAAGCTTTTCGCGCATGCGCAAAAGATCGCGCGCGAGATGGGAATTGACTTGCGCGAGGGTTCCACCGGCGGTGGATCGGACGGAAATTTCACGGCGGCGCTCGGCGTCCCGACGCTCGATGGATTGGGCGTGGTCGGCGATGGCGCGCATGCTTTGAACGAACATCTGGTGATTGGCAAAATGGCCGAGCGTGCGGCGCTGATTGCCGCATTGTTCGCCACGTTATAACAGAAAAACTGCGCTGACTGGAAACCGAGTCGGCGCCATGGAGGCAAAAAACAAACGCGCGTAACAGGGACGATGGAATCCAAGAAATATTTGTGACGTCTTGTCTGCATTCTTCTAGTAGAATCGCCGCCGATTGTTCTGAGGAGCGTCGATGGCTCTCGCGCTTGCGGCAATCTGGCCCCAGCCTCTTGATCCTGCGCACTCGCCTCTCTTTTCCGCTTTGCTGGCTGCACTTCCCTTGTTTGTCGTCCTCGTGCTGATGGGCGGGTTGCGAAAGAGCGGACTTTTTTCTTCGCTATGGGGACTGGCTGCGGCTGCGGCACTGGCCGTATTCGTGTGGCGCATGCCCGTGGTGCTGGCGGCGGCGAGCACGATCTACGGTGGCGTCTATGCGGTCTGGCCGATTTTGTGGATCGTGCTATGCGCTCTGTGGCTTTACAACCTGACTGTTGACACCGGGAAATTTGAATTGCTGCGGCATTGGATCGAGCAACATGTTTCGTCCGATCCGTGTGTGCAGGTGATTCTCGTGGCGTTCTGTTTCGGCGCGCTGCTCGAAGGAACGGCAGGATTCGGTGCTCCCGTGGCAGTGACAGCATTTTTGCTAGTTGGGCTGGGATACGACTCGCTAATGGCGGTGAAAGTGGCGCTGATCGCGGACACGGCGCCCGTTGCGTTTGGCGCGCTCGGCATTCCGATTGTGGCGCTCGCGGGCGTAACGGGCCTGGACCTGATGAAGCTTTCCGCGATGGTGGGCCGGCAGGTTCCGGTGATGTCGCTGATTTTGCCGCTGTACCTGGTGTGCGTTGTGGCCGGTATTCGCGGACTGCGGAGAACGTGGCCTGCGGCCCTTGTTTCCGGCGTGACGTTTGCGGGAACACAATTCGCCATATCGAACTATGCCGGGCCGTTCACGGCGGACATTCTCGCGGCCGGGCTCTCGATGATCGTGCTGCTGGGTTTTCTGCGAGTCTGGAAGCCACAAACAGAAAAGTTAGGAGATGGGCAAGCGCCATCGCGTCCGTTCGAAACCGGCAAGAAACTTTCGGCCGCGCAAGCGTTCGCCGCATGGATGCCGTGGATTCTGCTCGCGGTCGTTGTCGTACTCTGGTCGTTGCTGAACGTGCCTGCATACGGACAGCTTGGCATCCACATTCCGCGTTTGCACAACGCCGTGCTGATCACGCTGTATCAAAAGCCTTACGCCGCGCTGTATAACTACCAGCCGCTTGCGACGGGCACGGCGGTGCTCGTGGCAGTGTTCCTGTCAGCGATTTTCTTGCGCGCGAAACCTGCCGTGATTGCGCGATCCGGATGGACAACGTTTCGTCAACTTCGGATTCCGGGATTGACCACAATCGTGATCGTCGGCATGGCCTACCTTTACAACTACTCGGGAATGGCTTACACGCTCGGCGATGCAATGGCGCGCACCGGCCACATCTTCCCGGTGTTGAGCAGTTATCTCGGCTGGGCGGCGTGCTTCTTAAGCGGCAGCGATACCGCAAGCAACGTGCTCTTTGGGAACTTGCAGGTTGTCGCCGCGCATCAATTGCATATCAGCCCCGTGCTGCTGGCGGCGACAAACTCTTCCGGCGCTGTCGCGGGCAAAATGATTTCGCCGCAGAACATCGCAATTGGCGTAACGACGGTCGGCCTTGTGGCGCAGGAAGGGAAGGTGCTGCGTTCTACATTCTGGCATTCGGTGATTTTCGCCGCGCTGATCAGCGCACTCGCTTACGTTCAAGCCTATTGGATCATTCAGATGGTTCCGAAATAGACGCTAATTCGAAGTCGGATGATCCACGTGATCGACGATCACTTTTTGCACTTCGCCCGTCTCCGGATCAAGTTTCAGCCCTAGCTGGTCTTTCAGAGCCTCGAGGAACGTGGGCGCGTTCTGGTCGCTTCCTTCGTTCGGCATAAACGGTAATCGCGGCGCGAAATCGATACGAAAATCGAATGTTCCCGTCAGTGCCGTGCCGTCGATCACAGGCTTTTCCAGTTCACCGATCAAATTGCCCGCGCCGTCGATCGTGCTCGCAATCATACCCATCGTGACGTTCCGTCCGCCGACTCCGACGCTGCCTCGCGTGCCTGTTGGAATCATCATGACCGATCCGCACTCAGCCGGATAGCCGCCATCGACCGTGCTGGTCGTGAACGGAAGCGCAGACGCCGCAGTGGCCGGTGCGCAAGCGGGCGAGTCATCCGTATGTTGGCGAAGCTGCGGTCCGAATTTTCCAAGCTTATCCAGCACGAGGGCGAAGACAGGCTGCTCGCGCGTCTCGGCGTGGATGACGAGTTTGAATCGATCCGCCAGCAGGGATTGCATCATCAGGCGAAATTGGTCTTTGGTGGGATTGCCCGCGGCACGTGCTTGAATATCGAAAAAGTCCTGCATGGTCCATTTGGGAAGATCGCTGTTGACGGATTGCAGTTGGCCTGGCTGAAGTTTATACGCAAACGAGATGTAGGCGATCAGCGGCCAATGAGTCGCCTGGAAGAGACCGCCTGTTGGAGAAAACGTGTCGCCAGGCGCGAGCGGCACGTTGGACGTCGGCATTACGCGGCCGCCCGAGGCATCGGGCGGATCTTCTTTTACTGACGCAATCTCGAATTCCAGATGGTCGCCTGCGGCTTTTTGCCACGCCGGCATTTCAGTTTGCGAAATTTGGCCTGCCGCATTTGGTGGAGCGACCGATTGCGCGCACGTGGCGATTACGACAGAGAACAGCGCAACCAAGCTTGCCGCGATGGCGACAAAATCCAGACAAATTGGGCGGAGCCAGCGCATCGTTTCGCCATTCTGACACTTTGCGCGATTTTGGCATAGAATCGAAATGTGGCGCACGATCATGCCGCATTGGGACACTCATGACCGATCAGACCTGGACTGCTGTAGATACATACCTCTCGCAGCTTTACATTCCCGCCGATCCCGCACTCGAATCCGCTCTTGAATCGAGCAATGCAGCGGGCCTCGACCCGATTAACGTTTCGCCGTTGCAAGGCAAGCTCCTGCACATATTGGCGAAGAGCCACGGCGCAAAAAACATTCTCGAGATAGGCACGCTCGGTGGCTACAGCACGATTTGGCTCGCTCGCGCTCTGCCCGCTAATGGCCGTCTCGTCACTCTGGAGGCCAGCCCGAAGCACGCGGAGATCGCGCGCGCCAATATCGCGCACGCCGATCTCTCCAGCGCGGCCGAAGTTCGCGTGGGGCGTGCGCAGGAAACACTGCCGCGGCTGCTCGCCGACCATCGCGGCCCTTTTGATTTCATTTTCATCGACGCGGACAAGACCGGATATCCCGAGTACTTTTCGTGGTCGCTCAAGCTGGGGCATCGCGGCACGCTCATCGTCGCGGACAATGTAGTGCGAAAGGGCGGGGTTGCGGACCCTGCCAGCACGGACGCAAACGTGCAGGGCGTACAGCGCTTTCACCGAGCCGTTGCCGCTGAGCGCCGCGTCACTGCGACGACCATGCAAACCGTCGGCGCAAAGGGTTACGACGGCTTCACAATTATTTACGTTAATTCGTAAATGCGTGGAATAAGAGGGGTTGGTAGCGATACCGGGATTCGAACCCGGATTTTAGCCTTGAGAGGGCTACGTCCTAACCCTTAGACGATATCGCCGCA
>DATNBB010000188.1:0-6450 GCA_035607335.1 Binatia bacterium
TCTGGGCGAAACTCAAGCGTGAAGTCAAAATTCCCGGAAAGCCCCGTCTTGTTGACGACCGGGCGGTCAATAACCGCTTCGCCGGGAATCGTGCCGAGCACTCGCGCCACGCGGTCCATGGTGGTGTTACGGGAGGCTAGAAGCACACCGCCGCGCGACATTCTGATGGCGAACTCGTCACACGCGGTAGGGAAGACGTCAGCTTGCGGCGCGTGCGACCCGGACGTGCTTTGCGGCGTGGCATCGCAGGGCGGACCTTGCGAGTGGGGTATGAGCTTGGACCCGACTTTGCGGGGTTTGTCCAGGACAAGAGCGAATATCGGGCCTTGTTTCATTTCCATATGGACCGCGAGTTTGAAACGGTCTGCAAGCAAGGACTGCATCATGAGGCGCATTTGGTCTTTCGTTGCGTTTGCAGGGCCGCGGGCCTCAACGTCAAAACGATCGGCATTAACCCACTTCGGCAAGGTAGCGAGGAGAGCCGCGCCCTCGCCCGGCGTGAGGTGGAGTTTGTAAGCGAACTGAATATAGGTGATCACCGGGAAGCCTACGGCCGTGAAAAGGCCTCCGGTGGACGCGTACGCATCCCCATCATCGAGAGGAAACTTCGCCGGCACGAAATTGCCGGACGTATTTTGTTTTACCGATGCAACTTCAAACGACATTCTTCCGCCGGCGGCCTTTTCCCAATCGGCGGCTGCCGATTGCGCAGAAACTTGCGGCGGCTCCGCTAAGCGGGCGGGCAAATAACCGCCGACGACAAGCGCGAGCACTCCGACTCCGCATGCTATTGATCTGCGCACGTTGAAGGGATTGTACACCCATCTATTGGAGAGAGCGGTGAACGCACGATGTAGAGCGTGATCGTAGTCAGGAATTCGGGTGCGACGAAGTCAGCGCAGCCGAGGAAAGCAAGAGGGGCTCCATTACGCTGTGAGGGTTCAGAGCCGCTCGACCGTCAGGCCGGGAATCCGTTCGAAGTGGCGCACGTTGGACGTCAACACGGAGAAGTTGAGCGTGAGAGCGGTCACACCGATGAGTAAATCCGCAAATGGAATAATTACACCTTTACTTTGTTGCTCTCCATCGAGCTTTCCAGCTAGCAGCGCTGTCTCTTTGGTGTACGGGTAAACCGTCAGAACCGACAGCAGTTCGCTCAGGAAGATTTGTCGGCGAGAATGGATGTGCGGTGTGGAAGCGCGATAGATGCCGTGGACAATTTCAGTCAAACCCACGGCAGAGAGCGCCGCATCCTGATCGCCGGTCGAGCCGACGATTCGCTCGATCAACTGCTCGACGGTTTCGCCGCGTCGTTCCGCGCCAATCACGACGCTCGAATCGAGAATCACTCCCATGCTGGCGGTCTCAGTGGCTCGCGATGGCTCTCGATAGCGGCTTCTACGTCTTTGGCGAAGTCGGGATCAGGCGTGGCGGTGGAACCGTGCTCCCTCGCCAGACGAAGGGATTCCGAGAGCCGCCGCACGTGAGATTCGGCGGGACGCACCACGGCTACGGGCAGGGCATCGTGTTCGATCACGATCTCCGCGCCATCGCGCACGCGATCGAGTAAGGAAGCGAAGTCGTTCGTTGCTTCCGCGTCCGAGATATGGATCACGTGCTTTGCCATGCCCTGATTATACATGTCTGGTCTCTTCTTCTCCCTGGGCTTCGGCGTCGAGTGTGCCTAGGAGATGCTCTGGTTCAAGTGTCGCGGCGAGAGCGCCAAAGGAGATTTAGCAATGTGCGGCGCACACGGCGCTCACGTAAGGCTGGTGGGGTCCACGTCGATGAGGACGGCCGTCTCTGGGATTTGCTTCGCGCCGCAGAAATCGATGGCGGACTGAAGCGCTTTGCCGAGGGCTGCGCGATTGGGCGATTTCAGGACGAATTGAAAGCGGAAATCGTTGCGCAGGCGGGCGAGCGGGGCGGCGGCGGGGCCGAGGATTCTTACGCCGCGTTCTTCGTAAGGCGCGAAGCATTGGGCAAGCGCGCGCGACCAGCGAATGGCATGTTCCACTTTTTTGTCGCGGACGATCACGCTGGCGAGCGCGGTGAACGGCGGATAGTGGAGCATGCGGCGGAAATGCGCTTCTTTTTCGTAGAACGAGGCATAGTCCTGCCGAGCGGCAAACTGGATCGCATAGTGCTCGGGGTAGTACGTCTCGACGAGAACTTCGCCGGAGAGTTCGCCACGGCCGGCGCGACCGGCAACCTGCGTTAGAAGCTGAAACGTTTTTTCAGCGGCACGAAAATCGGGACGGCCAAGCGCCATGTCGGCGGCGACAACACCAACCAGGGTGACGCGCTGAAAATCGTGGCCCTTTGCGACCATCTGCGTACCGACGAGCACGTCGATTTCGCCCTCAGCGAATGCGCCGAGAACCTGCTGGTATTGGCGCTTGGTGCGAACGGTATCGCGATCGAGCCGCGCGATGCGTGCTTGCGGGAATTTCTCGCGCAAGTATTCCTCCACGCGTTCGGCGCCATCGCCAACGTAATACATGTGCTCGCTCTGGCATTTCGGGCAGAGCTTTGGCGGGGGAATCGAGTAGCCGCAATAATGGCATTCGAGGCGACCGCGGCTTTTGTGATACGTGAGCGCGATGCTGCAATTCTGGCACTGCACAAAGCCCCCGCAGCCCCGACACAGCAACGACCAAGAATATCCGCGGCGATTAATGAGCACCATTGCCTGGGTCTTTTCCTCAAGGCGCAAAGCGATGGCTTCGCGCAACGCTTCGGAAACGGGCGTCGCTTTGTGCTGGCGGCGAAAATCCTCGCGAAGATCAACGATGCGTACATCCGCAAGCGGACGATTGGCGACACGCGCGGTAAGCTGTAACAGCTGGTATTTTCCCGTACCGGCGTTGTGATAGGTCTCGATGGAAGGCGTGGCCGAGCCGAGCAGCGCGACGGCGCCTTCGAGGCGTGCGCGATAGACTGCCGTATCGCGCCCGTGATAGCGTGGCGTCTCCTCCTGCTTATAGCTGTATTCCTGCTCTTCATCGACGATGATGAGCCCCACATTTTCGAGCGGCGCGAAAATCGCCGAACGCGTGCCGACTACGACGCGGGCCTCACCATTGCGGACGCGCCACCATTCGCGGGCGCGTTCGTTGTCGGAGAGCGCACTGTGCAGAATCGCGACCTGATCGCCGAAACGCGCGCGCACAAGCCGGCCGAGCCAAAGCGTGAGGGCAATTTCAGGAACAAGAAGAATTGCCGTCTTCCCGCGCGCCAGAGCGGCTTCGATCGCACCCAGATAGACTTCGGTTTTCCCGCTGCCGGTAACGCCGTGGAGCAGGCCAGCGACGAATTTTCCCGTGACGAGCCAGCGCCAGATTTCTTCGAGAGCCAGTTTCTGCTCGGAATTCAGGATATTTGAAGGCGGTGTGAAATCGGTGTCCCAAGGATCGTCGATGGTGATCGGCTCTTCCCATGATTTCAGCGCGCCCTTCTTTTCCAGGCGATTGACGATGGCGCGCGTGGCCTTGGCGCGTTTGAGCAGATGATCGAGGGGCAGCGGGCCGGTGGTTTCAATAAGTACGTCGCGGATACGTTGCTCGTTTGGCGTCAAATCGATTCCGTTTGCCGAATTGCCCTCGGTCCATTCCGAATTCCAAGAAACGATTTTTTGCACGCGGGATTTTTTGTGCTCAGTGACTTCTCGGCCGCTGAGATACCCGCGACGGACGAGATTTTCGGCGATGGCCGCATCGAGAGCCTTGCGGCGCGATTTTGGGGCGGCTTCGGCCCGCGCTGCTTCGTTTGCAGCGATTTGTTGCAAGACCGCAAGATCCGATTGATCCGCCGGCGCAAGGTGATCCGCGGCAAAAAGATCTGCCAGGTAGTCGCTGCCTTTCGGTGTAAGTGCGTATTCCCGTTTGTGGCGAAGCTCGACTTCGGGCGGGAGCATACCGCGGAACGTCTCGCCGATTGGCGCGAGATAGTAGCGGCTGATCCATTCGCCCAGTTCAATCAGTTTTGGGGGAAGAGCGGGAAGATGATCCAGCGCCTCGGCAATTTCCTTGATTTTCGCGGCCTCAGGAACGCGATCCGTTTCGGCGAGGACCACGCCCAGCATCGCGCGATTGCGAAACGGCACGACAACTCTGTGGCCTACGAGCGAACCACGGCCGCTGCCGTTCATCGATGCGGGGACGGCATACGTAAATGTGGAGCGCAGCGGGACCGGGAGCGCGATTTCGAGATAACGGGGCATGTGGCGGTATTTTAGCAGTGCCGACGAGTGTTCAAGGAGGTAAAGGAAGTAACGGAGGCAGAGGAGGTAGAGGAAAAAACCAAAATGCGCGTTTGCATCGGTGCGCGAAGAAAGAGGGATCGTTCGCGCCGCTGTGCGTCACTCACGATGACGAAATAAATTTACAGATTCACAAAAACGATTCCGGCGAAGATCAGGGCGATGCCGCACCATTGCGTTTTGCGCAGAGGCTCGCGGACGAAGATCGCTCCGAGCAGCACGGTAACGGCTCCGTAGAGGGACGAAAGCACCGCCACGATGCTCACATGACCGAGCTGCATGCCGACGTTATTCGCGACGAACGCTGCGGTATCGACGAGGCCGACAACCGCAAGCAGCCACCAGACATTGCCGCGCGGAACGGAAATGTCGCGGCGCAGGGGAACGGCGGCAAAGAGCAGGGCGAAGAATGAAGTAAGACGTGCGACCCACACGGACGCCGCGCCGCCGATGTCGCGAACCACGTGAAATCCAAACCACCAGAACATCACACCGAAACCGAGCGCGGCCAGAATGGCCCATCCTGCGCCACGCACGAGTCGCGTCTGCGCGCTCTCGGACGGCGCGGTCCCCTTTGAGGATTCCATCGCCTTTGTAGAGCCTGGAGCCACAGCCGGCTCTGCTTGCGGAGACAGAGTCAGCGCGGCAAGAATCACGCCCACGAAAATGACGGCAACGCCTGCCCCGTGAATCGCACTGAGTCGCTCGCCGCTCATGAACGAGAGCGTGACGGTGACTGCGGGATACGCAGAGGACACAGGCGCGGCAACGCTCATCGTGCCGATTTCAAACGCGTGGAAAAGCGCGAGCGAGGCCGCGGCGTTGATCAGCGAGCCGACGATCGCGAAGATCCACGGCCGCAAACCGAAAGCGGCAAGATGCGTCCACTCGCCTGTGCGCCACAGATAGAGCGTCAGCACGGCGCCGCCGAAAATCTGCATCAGCATCAGCGTGCGGTAGGCACCGATGCGGCGCGAAGCAAAGCGCGCGCAGAAGTCGGATGTGCCCCAGCAGACGGCGGCGGTGAGGCCGAGAATTATTTCCATGCACGCTCCGATAAAGTCGATGAAGAATATCACGCGAGGCGGGACAAGACGGCGGCAAGGGAAGTGCGCTGCAGAAAACAGAGCGATCCTTCGGCGCGTCGGAAGACTCGACGCGCGTGAGGATGCCGTGGGATTTGCTAGGGTGCCAGTTTTGTCAGGAGCGTTTTTTTACTTCGAGGCCGAGCACGGCCATCACTTTTTGCAGGTCTTTCCAGACGTCTGCCTTCGCGGGCGGATTGCGCAGCAGATAGGCGGGATGGTACGTGGCCATCAATTGTGACCCGTGGAAATCGAAAAACTGTCCGCGAAACCTGGAGATGCCTTGATTCGTTTGCAGAAGAGTCTGCGCCGAACACGCGCCGAGGCACACGATCACTTTCGGATTGATCGCGGCGAGTTGGCGCAGCAGATAGGGCGAGCAGACGGCAATTTCGTCCTTTTCAGGCAAGCGATTTTCGGGTGGCCGGCATTTCACCACATTCGCGATGTAAACGTCCGAGCGCTTCAGACCCATCGCTTCGATCATCTGCGTGAGCAGTTTTCCGGCCCGGCCGACGAACGGCTCGCCCTGTATGTCTTCGTCATGGCCGGGACCTTCGCCGACGAAAACGAGGTCGGCGTTCGGATTGCCGACGCCGAAGACGACTTGCGTGCGCGCCTTATGAAGTTTGCAGCGCGTGCAGTCAGGACCGATGTCCACGCGGATTTTTTCGAGCGAATCGTTTTCTCGTTTTTCTTCAAACAAAGAAATCTCCGGTGCTTTTTGTGTGAACGCGGGAACGGCTGCGGGTTTCGATGCCGTGGGCGGCACGTGCTGTGACGGCATCGCGGTCGCCGCTAAGGTCGATTGTGCCGGCAATTGCGACGCGGGCACCTGTTTCGATACCGCCGAGGAAGCCTCGTCTGTCGCTGTGCTTTCGGCGACGAGCGATCCCGTTCTGCTACGGTTCCGAAAGAACGGCCCGAGATTCAGATCATCGGCGTATTGAAGCCATGCCTCGACCTGTGCTGTTTTCGCAGAGTCCATACGGAGAAGGATTATCGGGGAACGCGAAAGATTGCACAAGGAACAGTTGAGTCGCGGACGTGAAAACCATTTACAGCTTGTTTCTTAGAGCGAGGGCCTGGTCGAGGATTTTGTCG
>DATNBB010000193.1:0-11705 GCA_035607335.1 Binatia bacterium
CATTCAGTCGTTTGAACGTTCGCCCGTTGAGCTGCGAAAGCAGTTCGTTCTGCGAGCCCGCCACGAGGTCGATTAGTTTGCCGTCAAGCGCCTCCGGCGCGCTGAACGCTTTGGCGTCCGTTACGGCCGTCTCGGCTAATTGGACATTCCGTCCCCGCGCGCCCGTATAGCTGCGCAAAAACGCTGTCGCATCGTTGAAAATCTTGTTCTTCAGCGTCGGATCGATCTGCACCACTTGCCCGCCAACTTCCATGATCGGCGAAGCCGCTCCCGTCTCGGTTCCAGGAGACATTGCCGCTACGTCTGTCGACATCAAAATAAAAAATCCCGCCGATGCCGCGCGCGCACCCGTCGGCGAGACGTACCCCACCACCGGCACATTCGATTGCAGGATCGCTTGCACGATCTGGCGCATTGACGTGTCAAGTCCGCCCGGAGTGTCAATCGTGATGAGGATCAGCGCGGCATGTTCGCGGTTCGCTTGCTGAATGCCGTTGAGAAGGTATTCCGCGAGAATCGGCTCAATTTCACCATCGATGCGAAGCTGAACAATCTGCGAAGATGCGGTTGCGGAAGAAGGTGCAGCGGACGGGGCGGTCTGCGCGCCATGCAGCGCCGCAGTTGCGACTACAAGACAAAACAATCCGCATGTCGATACACACGCACGAAGGAGCAGTCGCCGCCATGTGCGAAAATGCATGTCGGGCTTGGATTATAGCAAGAAGCGCGTCCGAAGGAGCCAATCCTTCGTGCGCGTGGGGACCCTAGGTCAGTTCGCCACGGGCTTTGAGTCCGCATCCGTGAACGACGGCCGATTGTGCAACACATCCTGTACGCGCGGATCTTTGATTACCGTCGCAAAATCCTTGTCTTTGCTCACCGACGGCATGTCCTTATAGCCATAGTCGCGGGCAAGTTTCAGATAGTGCGCTGCGTGCTCGGCATCGCCCAGCCGTGCATAAGCCTTCGCCAGGAAGAAATTCAGCGTTCCGGGATCGGGCGCAGACCGCTGCTGCATGATCGACCCGCCGGAGCCGCTGTGATTGTCGAAAATAGTCGGATCAATCGCGAGCGCCTTGTTGAACGAGTCCATCGCCAATTCGTACTTTTTCGCCGAATAATACGCATACCCGAGATTGCTGTAGACGGTCGCCTCGGAAGCGCCCATCCTTAGCGCACGCTTGTAGTAGTTCACCGACTTCGAATAGTGGTGCAGGCCGTATTCCAGCGTTCCCAGGTTATTCACGGGCGTCGCAAACGTCTTATCCGCGGCTTCGGCCCGCTTGTAATACGACTCGGCCGCGTCGTTTCCGCCCAACTCCTGATAGGCGACGCCCAACTTGTTGAAGAGGACAGCGTCATTACGTCGCTGCGCTGCGTCGCTCTTCGGTTCACCGCTTCCGCTAAAAAGACGCCCGAAGAAGCTTCTATGCTCTTCCGTAGGTAATTTGCGATCCCGGGCGATCGAGAGATATGCGTCAATCGCGGCGGCGTATTCCTTGCGAGCCATCAGAATGTCCGCATGCATTTCAGCGGTCTGTTCAGCCGTCATTGCTGGCGCGGCGGATGCCGACGTCTGGCTCACAGACGCACGGGCGTTTTCCTGGGAATGCGTGGATAGTGTGAAAATGAGTACTGCGGGAACGGCGAAGAGGGCAAGATTCCTCATAGCCCTTCTCCTTTTGCCACAACGGGACCTGAAGCCGGCGGATACTCCCCTAATGCTGTGGCTTTGAATTGTCCGCAGGCTGTTTGTCGTCTCCACCAAAGATACCAAATATCTTGCCGAGAACGCTCTTTTTCTTCTCCTTCGGTTCCTCCGTTTGCGCGGCATCGGCAGGCGGAGTCTGCTGGGGAGGCGGCGAGCCCGTCACAGTCTGCTGGTGATTCGGAACTGGCGCGCTGCCCTGCGCCGGAGGCGGAGGAGGATTACCACCGCCCCCGAAAAGGTGTGAAAGCCATTCACCGGGACCATTCCCTTGTCCGGCAGTATTCGCAGAGTCGCAATACTGTGTCGGCTGCGTCCCCGACAGAAAATACTCCGGCACCATCTTCGGGCAAGCTGGTGCCGCCAGCATACCGGTGTCAGGATCGATTTCCTGCTCCACCACTCCATCCGGCGGCTCGAAATTTGTTGTGTTGTGGTACTCCGGCAGAGCAACGGCTCGCTTCATGAACTCGCCCCAGATCGGCGCCGCGAGTTGTCCGCCGGTAAGGACGACGTCGCGGTTATCGTCGAATCCGACCCAAACCACGCAGAGTAAATTGGATGTATAGCCGGAGAACCAGGCATCATGTGAACTGCCCGTCTTGCCTGCCGCCGGCGCCTCGAAACCCATCGCGCGTACCGGATAGCCCGTGCCGTGATTAATCACATCTTCCAGCAAGCTCGTGACCAGGAACGAAACCCGCGGGTCGAGCACCAGTCGCGTTTGCGGCGTATTCGTCTCAACCGTATTCCCCTCATCGTCCACCACGTTGCGTATGAAGAGCGGCTCCGCTCGCACGCCCCCATCTGCAAAGCCCGTGTACGCCGCTGCCACTTCGATAGGTGTCATCTCGTAAGAACCTAGTGCCAGAGCGGGTGTCGCCATCAGGTTGTCCTGTACGCCCATTTGCCGCGCCATGTCCACGACGCGCTGATAGCCGATCATCTCCGCCACTTTGATAGTGGCCACGTTCAGCGAGCGCATCAGCGCGTCGCGCACCGTTACCGTGCCGTAGAACTCTTCGCCGTAATTATTCGGCGTGTACTCTTGATTGTTAAATTCAAATGTCGTCGGAACGTCGTCTACGGTCGTGCTCGGCGTCACGATCGGCTCTTCGTTCTGAATCGAATCGTTGAATGCCGCCGCATACACGAACGGCTTGAAAACCGAACCCGGCTGCCGGCGAGCGAGAGCATGATTCAGTTGGCTCTCGCCGTAGTTGCGTCCTCCGACAAGGGCGCGGATCTCGCCCGTCTTCGGATCGAGCGCCACCAATGCCACCTGCGGCTTCGGCACCGCCTCTCCGCGCTTTTTCCAGAGCGCATAACGCCGCGCGAGCAGCTTATCCACGTTCGCCATCCCGATTTGCACGGCTTCAGCCGCGGCATTCTGCAGATCCGGATCGAGCGTCGAATAAATACGATAACTTTGCGTTGCCAGGTCGCTTTCCGAGAATTTCTCCAGTAAATGGTCCTTCACCATATCCACGAAATATGGCGCCGAACTGCTGCTCGTTCCACCGTTTACGAAATGCAGCTTCGTGTTCTTCGCCTGATCTTCCTGATCCTTCGTGATGTAGCCGTCGTCCACCATTTGCGCCAGCACGCGGTCTCGCGCTTCGTCCGCGCGATCCAAATGGTGCTCCGCAGCCGAATAGCGATTGGGCGAACGGATAATTCCCGTCAGAAACGCGCACTCCCCGAGGTTAAGTTCACGAACGTCTTTCCCGAAGTACGCCTGAGCGCCTTCGCCGAACCCGCGAATGGAGAAGCTCCCGCGATTCCCGAGATAAATATCGTTGGCGTAGAGCTCGAGAATCTGCTCTTTCGAAAAGCGCTCGTTGAGTTCGGCCGCCATCAGGATTTCCTTCAGCTTGCGGCTCCAGACACGCCGCGTCGTGAAGAAAAACGTGCGCGCCACCTGCATATCGATCGTACTCGCGCCCTGCGCCTTCTCGCCGCTCCGCAGGTCGTAAAACGCCGCGCCGAATACGCGCACGAAATCCAGCGCGCCATGCTCGAAAAAGCGTTTGTCCTCCGCCGCGAGTAGCGCATGCACCAGATCCGGCGGCAGGTCTTCATATCTCACGATCCGCCGCTTTTCACGTGTGCTGTCGAAAAGATTCGTCAGTAGCTCCGGCTCGATTTCAGCCGTGGCGGCCGGGGTATTGGTGGGCAGTTGCACGATTCGGTCGACGCCATAAGGCGAAAAAATCACCTTCAAAGCGTTGCGCCCGCGGAAATACGAATTGGGCGAGGGATGTATCTCCACCACGGGGCCTGAAACCTTATAGTAGCCCGCTGACCCGGGCACATCGCTTTCCTGATAACCCGCTCGCAACAGGTAACTCGCTAAATCCGCCTGACGCAGCGATTCACCGGTAAAGATTCGGCCCGGAGCGGTATAGACGGTGGACGTATTCTCGAATATCTGTCCCGTCAGCCGCTGGTCAATCAGCTTGCCGAACGACACGTAATAATAAGTAAGCACCCCGGCGCCCGTGACAAATGCGGCCAGAAACACCACGAGTATCGCGATTCCAGCCGGGGAACTCCAAAAACCACGGGTAATTCGAATGCGCAAAGCGTCTCTCCGCTTAGACCCCAAGTCGTCTCAACGTGCACGCTTCGCTGCGCCCGGCTTCTCGGACGCAGCGGTCGTAGCACCGCAGGCGGGTCGCGGTACCAGAAGTACGTGAATCACGCGCGTTGCCATTCTAGCGCGAATCTTAGATCGTGTGGTTGTCTGCGTGGTCGTGGAACGGTACTACAAACTGATAAACCATCAAGTCGATGGGAACCGAGTAGTCCAGGGAGATGTCGCAGGTCGTGCCGGTCATGTCCACATGGATGTCGTCGCGAGTGACCGGCAGCCCCAGGTCTTGCGCCTTTTTGTACACTTCGTCCTGTATATCGTCCTGATTACGCTTGGGATAGCCGGTTAGCGCGAAGCGGGACTCCGTCTCGATCGAATCCTGGAATTGATAGTTCGCAAAGTATGGAGGAATGATCTTAAAGGCGCCGAACCCCATGCCGAAAACAATTGCCAGCGTGACGAGCGTCTTCAGCCTCGTCCCGCCTCTTTCGCTCAAGCGCGGGCCAGAACAGCCACCAGATTCCGCGGAGTATGGCATAAGGTCATAGCGACCTGCGGGAGGAGTTATACGCGGCGTGGCAGATCGCCCACATCCAACCTAGCACCCTGCCCATCCCAGCGGTAGTTTTAACAAAACAGGCTGTCTACGATAAGTTAACGTCGTTAACTGGACGGTTTGTAGGAGTGCATGCCTGCTGCGCCCGGGTCTAGCGCCTGTAGCGCGCTGCGCCTTTGCAACGGTATCCGCCTAATACGCCTTCGCGAAAATCGCCTTATCGTGCGCCGCTTGTCCGCAATAAACGCACTTCCCATCCCCGCGTTCCTGATCGAGCGGAATGCAACGCATCGTGGCCTTCGTCTCTTCCTTGATCTTCGCTTCGCAATCGCCGCCGCCACACCACCACGAAAGCGCGAACCCCTTCTCGACCGCCTTCTTAAACTCCTCATACTCCGACGTCTCGACCGTATTCGCCTTGCGAAACTCCAGCGCGCGGTCATGCAGCGCCTTCTGAATCTCTTCAAGCGCCGCAGTCACAGCCGCTCCAATCCCCGCTTGCTGCACAAACGACTTCCCTTCCTTGCCCGGCCGATCTCGCCGTGCCAGCACAACCGACCCTTTCGCCACGTCCTTAGGCCCAAGCTCGATCCGCAGCGGCACGCCGCGCATCTCCCAATCGTTAAACTTAAATCCCGGACTCATCCCTTCGCGCTCGTCCACCTTCACGCGCACGCCCGCATCCACTAATTCCTTACGCAACCGCTGCGCATTCTCCAAAACGGTCGCCCGCTCCTCATCCGTCTTGAAAATCGGCACAATCACGGCCTGATACGGCGCGAGCCGCGGAGGCAAAATCAGCCCCTGATCGTCTCCATGCACCATAATGATCGCGCCCACGAATCGCGTCGAAAGCCCCCATGACGTTGTCCAGCAGTGCTGCAACACGCCGCCCTTATCGAGATACCGAATCTCAAACGCCTTCGCAAAATTCTGCCCCAAATTGTGCGACGTCCCCGCCTGCAACGCCTTCCCGTCGCCCATCATCGCTTCGATCGAGTACGTCTGATCCGCGCCCGCAAACCGCTCCGCCGCCGACTTCCGCCCCGGAATTACGGGCACCGCCGCCTCGTTGATCGCAAAATCCGTATATACATCCAGCATCTGCCGCGTCTCAGCCTCAGCCTCTTCCGCCGTCGCGTGCGCTGTGTGCCCTTCCTGCCAGAAAAATTCCAACGTGCGCAGAAAGAGCTTCGTGCGCAGCTCCCAACGCACCACGCTGTTCCATTGATTGATCAAAATCGGCAAATCGCGATACGACTGAATCCATTTCGCATACGCGTGCCCGATAATCGTCTCGGACGTTGGCCGGATCACCAGCGGCTCTTCCAGCTTTTCGCCGCCGCCATGCGTCACCACCGCCAGCTCGGGCGAAAATCCCTCGACGTGCGACTGTTCCTTCGCAATAAAACTCTGCGGAATCAGCAGCGGAAACGCCGCATTCACGTGCCCCGTCGCCTTGAAACGCTTGTCCAGTGCCGCCGTGATGTTCTCCCACAGCGCCCAACCATACGGCCGCACGATCATGCACCCGCGCACCGGCGCGTAATCCGCCAGCTCCGCGCGCAGTACCACCTGGTTGTACCACTCGGAGAAATCCTCCGCCCGCGTCGTCAACTTCATATCAGCCATTTTTTCGCGATCCTCTCAGAACACACGCGGCGCGCATCTGCTCAATCGGCAGCGGCACTTTTCGTGAGTAATTTAGGTTAGGGAACTTACAGATTTAAGTCAATTTCACGAGCGCGCGCAACCTCAGCTTCATGGCTCCTTCGCCGCAATCGCATCCAGCGCAGCCGCCGCCTTCGCCAAATTGTCCACACCAAACACCGCCACCGCCAATTTCGATCCCGGCTCGACGCCCGAATACGAATAATTCACATTGATCTTCTCTTCGCCCAATTTCACCGCCGCGCGCGCCAGTTCTCCCGGACGATGTGCCAGTCGCACTGTCGCCACTTCCGTCACTTCAAAGATCATGCTGTGCTCGCCGAGCACCTTCGTTCCGGCCGCCACATCGTCTACGAGAAACCGCGCAAGGCTCTCGCCTTCTTCCACATATGACTGAAACGCAATAATATTCACGCCGCGTTCCGCCATAATCGAAAGGCACTTTCCCAGCGCCCCCGGCCGATCCTGAATCGCTACCGTAAGTTCCTTCGTCCTTGGCATCTTGACCTGCGCCCCCAACAAGAGGCACAAATTCTACTCCAGGCCGTGGTGGCACAGCCACTCTTAGCTATGGGCTCTTTCGCGCCGGACTTCCCCACTCCGGTTGAAGCCGCCCTTTTGCCTTTTTCCCCAGACCTGCTACGCTTGTGGTCCGCCAAATCGGCGACCCACAGATCCGTTCGACTCAGAAGGAGAACGCCCAATGCAAATGACAAACGAGCAGGTCCAGATTCTGCAACAAGTCGCGCTTCGTACTCTCGAACACGAAGCCAAGACCACGCAGCGCGTGATCGAAGCCATCCCGGCCAATAACACCAGCTATAAGCCAGACGAAGCTTCCATGTGCTCGATCGACCTCGCCAAACACATCGCGGGCGCCGAACTCGCCTTTCTCCGCGGATGCGTCAGCGGCCAATTTGATTTCAGCGAGAGCGTTCCCGAATCGCTCAAAACGCCTTCGGAAGTCGCCAAATGGTACGGCGGCGAAGTCGAAAAGAGCGTTGCGGATTTGAAAGCTCTGCCGATCGAAAAGCTCGCCCAGATTGTCGATTTTCGCGGCATGATGCAAATGCCGGCCGTTCTGTGGGTGGAGTTCGCGCTTCGCCATTCCATTCATCACCGCGGCCAACTCTCTGCGCACATCCGCGCCGCCGGCGGCAAAGTCCCCTCGATCTACGGCCCCACCTACGAAGACGAGGTCGCCCGCAAAGCCGCCTCCGCATCCTGAACCTTTGTTGTGAAGGTTTTCCTGGGAGCGCCGGTCTCCGTACCGGCGATATTTCCCATCGTAGAATGCCGTCATCCTGAGCCGCGCCCGTTTCGAAGGGCGCGGCGAAGGATCCCTCTTTGTTTTTCAAGGATGTCGCCGCTGTAACCTACTCATGGCTGTGAAGGCTTCGAAGGCCGGTTTTCTCCCTTACCTCTTGTGCCTCCTCGACCATTTCGTCATTCTGAGGGCCGCGGAGAGCGGCCCGAAGAATCCCTCTGCCTTTCTCCTCCTCATTTCTCCAAAATCAATTTTTGCACCCTCCAATTCAACAACTCCGCCACATACAAAGTATTCTCGCTCGGGCACGCAATCTCATGAATCCACCCAAACTCTCCCGCCTGCTTCCCCGATTTCCCCAGCCACCCGAGCACCTTCCCATCGAGGCTCAACTTATAAATCCTCCCCGGGAACGCATCTGACGTATACAGCACCTGATTCGGCCCCGGCGTGATGCACAGCGTCCACGGAGCGCCGGGCGCCATCGTCCCGGTCGTCGCCGTCGGCTTGGCGCCGATTGCCGGACGCGCATCCGCAGGCGCCGGCACATCGATCTTGATCTGCCGCAGAAAATTTCCGTCGCCGTCAAACACTTGAATGCGCGCATTGCCCCGATCCGCCACATACACATTTCCCTGATCGTCCACGGCAATACTGTGCGGCGTGTTGAACTGTCCCGGCCCGCTTCCCGGTTCGCCCCACGATTTCACCCAGTCGCCATTCTTGTCGACTTTCGCCACGCGCGAATTGATGTACCCATCGCTGATGTACGTGTTCCCGGCTTTGTCCCACGCCATGTCCGTCACCTGCCGGAACATTCCATCCACCGGCGGCAAAGGCGGCCTCGGATGCTTTAGCGGCCCCGTTCCTTCATCAGACGCTTCCTGCTTCCGCCCAAACACCATCATCACGCGCCCCGCCTGATTGAACTCGATCACCATGTCCGAGCCCTTGTCCGCCGCCCAGATGTTGTCGTGCGGATCGATCCGCACCGAATGCGCAAACGACCACGCGTACAGATTGTGCCCAATCTCCCGCAGGAATTTCCCGTCCGGCCCAAACTCCAGCAGTTGCGCCGCCGCAGCGCCATAAGCCGGCCCGGTAGTATTCCCCCGCGAGAACACATATACGTCGCCCTTAGAATCCGTCGCCACCCCAGCCACTTCGCCCAAATACACATCCGCCGGCAACTTCAAAAAATCCGCCACCGCCCGAAACTTTATCTCCGGCACATTGCTGTCCTGTCCCACCGCAGCGAACGCGATCAACAGCACCGAACCCACCGTTGCAGCAATCTTCGTCCACATCTGAACCTCCCAATTCCCGCCGTAGCGCCGCATGCCCGTTGCCCTGAGTGCTTTTGCGAAGGGCGATAATATTCCCCTTCGCCTTCGGACACAACGCAGCACAATGTGGCACAGCGACTCCTCGCTGTGCGGTTTGCCGTCGCCTTCGTAGCGCCGGCGTCTCGCCGGCGATTTTCTCTTGCTGCGCTTATTGGTAGCGGCCGACTCGCTTTTTGATCAGGCAGCGTTGCAGTGCTTTTCGTACTGGCCGTCCATGCCGCACTGCCTGTGACTGTCCGATCAGAGCCGGTCTTTGAGGAGTTCTTCCACGTCGCAGTAATCGGGTCAAAAGACCGCGCTCTCAAAAAGGCGCGCGTTTTTCGCCGCCAAATCATTATTTTCAGCGTAGTGCAGAATTCGATGCTAGCATCGTTTCTTATCCGATATGATAATAGACATCGCATGTAGATTCCGCGGAAGCAGGCGCAAATGAGAACGGAGCATACGGATCCGTGAGCAAATTAAAGGATTCACTCTCTTTCGAGACTACATTTGCCACGTATCTCGTCGACGAACTATTGGGCGAAGGCGGCGCCGGTCGCGTTTTTGGTGGGATGGATGACGCGAAGATACCCGTCGCCATAAAGGTGTTATCCAAGGACCGATCAAGCGCCGACAAACGGTCGCGGTTTAAGAATGAGATCGCATTTCTGGCGCGCAACACTCATAAGAACATCGTCACGGTCCTCGATCACGGCATCTCGCCTCACGGGCCCTTTTACGTTATGCGCCGTTACGATTCCAACCTTCGATGCCTGTTGAAAACCGGCATTCAGCCAGACCGTGCGCTCCCAGTGTTCAGCCAAATATTGGATGGTGTCGAAGCGGCCCACCTCAAAGGCGTAATTCATCGTGACCTTAAGCCGGAAAACATACTTTATGACGATGCTTCCAACACCGTCGCTGTTGCAGATTTCGGGACGGCCAGATTTACGGAAGATCTGATCGTCACAGCAGTTGAAACAGGCCCAGCCCAGCGTCTTGCGAATTTTCAATATGCTGCTCCAGAGCAGCGGGCTCCGGGCAACGAGGCGCACTCCGCTATGGATGTCTATGCGCTAGGGCTGATCCTGAACGAGCTGTTCACGGGAACCGTCGCGCACGGAACGGGCTATCGGGTAATCGGCAGTGTTTCCCGGGAGTATGCATTTCTAGACGAGGTCGTCTCTACCGCCCTCAGGCAGAACCCCGCGGAACGGCCAGCCTCGATTGCCGCAATGAAGGAGCTGATTGGACGGCACCGGGAGCAGGCGGTTGCGCTCCAACGTCTGAGCGAGATCGACGGCGCAGTGATCAGGGCCGATTCGATCGATGCGCCCCTTGCGGAAACGCCACCTAACCTTATCAGCGCCGATTGGGACGGGAATCGGCTCACTCTGACACTGGACCGTCGCGTCACGCCAGAGTGGATAAGCGCGTTGCAGAATATGGGAAACTACTCTTCCGTTCTCGGAAAAGGCCCAGGTGCCTTTTCGTTTAATGGAGACAAAGCGTCTGTCACTGCACGAGAACACGAAATCCAGGCCGTGATCGATAACTTCAAATTGTGGTTGCCTATTGCCACCCGCACCCTGAGGAGCCGACTGGAACAGGCAGTTCAACGAGAAGCCGCGGCCAAGCGCGACCGGCTACGCCTTGAAAGGGAAATGCAGGAGGCTCGACTCAGGGTCCTTAGGAATATCAAAATCTGAACGCCCGAAGCACAGAAACGCAGCGTCCGCCGCTGCTACTCGCAATTCCGAGTCGGCCACTACAAGTGCATTCGTTCTAGAGGGGCAAACAACGATGGAGCTAGAAGCCTACAAATATCTGCCATGGTTGAAGGATGTCGAAGAAACCTTCTTCACCGGTTTCGATGCAGCTGCTTTCCTAGCACCGCTGAACAAGGCTCTTTTGGATATTCAGGAACCATTCGCTTCCCTGGCCAGCGCTTTCCGCGGCAATCTCGAAGCACTTATTGCAGTCGTTAGCATGCCGATCCTCCTAGCCTCTGGAACGGCGCAGCGTATGCGTTTTCAGCGATTATCACTTGCCGAGCGGATTAGCAGGATTCCAATCGGAGAGGATCGTCGCCAGAGCCTAACCGCCGATGACCAAGCGCGCCTAGATAGGGAAGCAGATCAGCAGGCTAATGAATGCCTTCTACACGAGCTTGCGTCCGAATACGGAATGCTACAAATGGCCATGCAGGCTTCGAAGTTTTTGTCTGAAAATCTCCAGATAGCTGAAGTGTCTCCGGCGGCCCGCGAACTACTTCGCCAGGGCGCGGTCTTGTGTTGGGGGGAGCGCTAGAGGGCATCGCGCGCGACGTTTTCGTATCATTCATCAATGCAAACCCTCGCGCGGCGCGATCCGTTGTCGAGCATCCGAGCACGCGAGCGAAATTTGACCTCAAAGGAATCCCGGTAGAACGTCGCGGTAACAGAGGTGCCGAATGCCAAATGACCAACAATCTATTACGTGGCCTTCCCTCCCGCTAAAACAATGGAAAGACACCTGTGCAACGCTCCACATGTGGACGCAGATCGTCGGCAAAATTCGCGCCGAGTTCACGCCTCTCG
>DATNBB010000194.1:0-3543 GCA_035607335.1 Binatia bacterium
AACATTCAGCGTATGCTCGGTGACGATCTGCTCGCCGCAATTTTTCCCGAATCGCTCGCTTGCCCCGAAAATCTCGAAGGCGAAATTGAGATTCCCAATCACCCGCTCATTCGCGAAGTCATGAAAGACGTTCTCACCGAGGCGATGGACATCGATGGCCTGCGCGAAATCCTCGGCAAAATCGCCACGGGCGAAATCAAATGCCTCGCGGTTGATACGCCGATTCCGTCGCAGTTCTCTCACGAAATTCTCAACGCGAATCCCTACGCCTATCTCGACGATGCCCCACTCGAAGAGCGCCGCGCCCGCGCTGTAGAGATGCGCCGCATGTTGCCCGAAACGGTTCTCTCCGAGGTCGGCCGCCTCGATCCCGCTGCCATCGCAGAAGTCCGCGCCGATGCCTGGCCGGACGTTCGCGACGCCGAAGAATTGCACGACGCCTTGCTGACTCTCGTCATCTTCCCAGCATCAGAACCGGCGTCAGACAACGAGAGTGCGCAATCGAACGCAGGGCGTCTCCGTGCCGCGCTGAGCGAATCATCCCGCAATTGGTCCGCGTTTTTCGACGAACTCGCAGCGAACCGCCGCGCCACTCGAGCCGCAGCAAACGGTGCAACCTACTGGATTGTCGCCGAGCGCGCCCAAAGCTTCACTCAGCTTTTCCCGGACGCAAGCTTCGAAAACAGCCTGCCGCAAATCGAATCGGCGTCACACTCGAACGAAGACGCGCTGCTCTCGGCAATCACCGGCTGGATGTTTCACGCGGGCCCTGTCACCGCGCGCGAACTCTCTGAAACTCTGCATTTGCCGCATTCCGCAATCGATCGCATGCTTCTTCGCCTCGAAGCCAGCGGCACAATTCTTCGCGGCCAGTTCACCGGCGCGAGCGGCGAAATCGAATGGTGCGAACGCCGTCTTCTCGCGCGCATTCATCGCCTCACGATTGGCGGCCTGCGCAAGCAGATCGAGCCCGTCACGCCCGCGCAATTCATGCGCTGGCTTTTGCGTTGGCAACACGTCGCGCCCGCTTCGCAACTCATCGGCGAACGGGGCACGCTCGAAGTCTTGCAACAACTCCAGGGCTTCGAAGCTCCCGCAAATTCCTGGGAACGCCAGATTCTCGCCCGCCGCATTTCCGGCTACGATTCGAAAATTCTCGATCAACTCTGTCTCACGGGCGCGGTGGGATGGGGCAGGCTCTCTCCGCATCCGGCCACTCTCGAAGCAGTCACGTCCGAAGGCCGGCGCGTCATTCCCACGAGCGTCGCGCCCATCACCTTTTTTGTCCGCGAAGATTCCGATTGGATGCTCCCGCGCCGCGATCCCGAGAACCAGTCGCAAGGTCTCAGCCGTACCGCGCGAGACGTGCTCTCATTCCTCCGGCAGCGTGGTGCCTCATTCTTCGCGGACATCGTACGCGGTAGTGGCAAGCTCAAATCCGAAGTGGAAACCGCCCTTTGGGAATTGGTCGCTGCCGGAATGATTACTGCCGATGGCTTCGATAATCTCCGTTCGCTCATTGATCCCAAGCGGCGCTCCGGCCATGGTTCCGGCAAGACGGCGCGTCCGCGTCACAGCGCCGGTCGTTGGTCGCTTCTGCACGCCGGTGAACCTGCCGAGCACGCGAACGCGATCGAATCTACTTGCTGGATGCTCCTGCGTCGCTATGGTGTCGTCTTTCGCGAAGTACTCACGCGCGAAAGCATCCTGCCGCGCTGGCGCGAACTCCTCGTGACCTTCCGTCGCTTGGAAGATCGCGGCGAAATTCGCGGCGGCCGTTTCGTCAGCGGCTTTCTTGGCGAACAATTTGCGCTGCCCGTTTCTCTCGAATCCCTTCGCGCATTTCGCAACGTCCAGCCCGAAGGTGAAACGATCGTTCTTTCCGCCGCCGATCCGCTAAATTTCGCTGGCATTCTCGTTCCCGGCGAGCGCGTCGCAGCGAATTCCGCCAAACTCGTCGCCTTCCACGACGGAGCCACCGTTCCCGCCCCCGAACGCCCATCAGTCATCCCCATCGCCGCCTCGCGTTAACTTCGGCTGCTGTCGAGGATTTAAATTTCCTCAACTTCCCACCTGCCGGTTCGCAAAAAAATATCTTGCGCCAATGCATCCATATGTAGTAGAAAAACACACAGATGTAGTAGGAGATGCCTTGGCGAAAACCAGACTCACGCCGCTGGAATTTCAGATCATGACCACGCTATGGGAGCGTGGCAAAGCCTCCATCCGTGAAATCCAGGAGACTTTCCCGGAAGATGATCGCCCCGCCTACACCACCGTGCAGACCACGATCTACCGCATGGAAGACAAAAACATCGTCCGTCGTGTGCGCAAGGTTGGTAATTTTCACATCTTTGAGCCCGCTGTTTCGCGTAACGCCGCGCAAGGCCGTCTCATCGACGATCTCCTCGCGCTTTTCGGCGGACGCACCCAACCCGTCATGGCTCACCTTGTGGAGTCGGGCAAGCTGACGCTCGATGACGTCAAAGAAGCCGAAAAGGCCCTCCGCAAGCTCTCCAAAAAGGAGGCAAAATGCTGACCGCTCTCCTGCACATCGCGCCTGCGCTGGAAAATCATCTCTGGCAATCGACAGGCGTTGCCGCAGTCGCATGGCTGCTCGCCTTCGCGCTTCGAAAAACTCAGGCGCGCACTCGTTACTGGATTTGGTTTGCCGCCTCCATAAAATTTCTGCTGCCCTTTTCGCTCTTGTTTGCAATCGGCAGCTATCTACGCCCGGTGCACCTCGTCGTGGTCGCGCCGGCACCCGTTTCCGTAGCAGTGCGGCAAGTGGCCCAGCCGTTTTCGAATTATGCGCCCGTGAGCGTCTTTGCGGCTCCTGTTGACGCGCACGACAGCAATATACCGCTCGCACTCACGCTGATTTGGGCGCTCGGCTTTCTTGTCGTCTCCGCTTCATGGTTGCGCAAATGGATCCGCGTACGCAAAGCCTGTGGCACAGCCACGCCCGGTAGCAAAGCCACTCTTGGCGATGAACCGTTAAATGTCCCAGTGAAATTCTCTTCGTCTCTTATCGAACCCGGCGTCTTCGGCATCTTCCGGCCCGTATTGATGCTCCCCGCGGGAATCGCGGACCGCCTCGCGCCCGCGCAAATGAACGCAATCCTCGCGCACGAAATGTCCCACATTCGTCGCCGCGATAATCTCACGGCGGCGCTTCACATGTTTGTCGCAGCCGTCTTCTGGTTCCATCCGATTGTTTGGTGGATCGGCGCGCGTCTCGTCGAAGAGCGCGAAAACGCCTGCGATGAAGAAGTGATGCGCCTTGGCGGCGAACCCGAAACCTACGCCGAAGGCATCCTCGAAGTCTGCAAGTTCTACACGGAATCTCCCGTGGTTTGCGTCTCCGGCGTCAGCGGTGCCGACCTCAAAAAACGCATCGTCCGCATCATGAGTCCGCGCTTCGCCCAAAAGCTCACCATCGGCGCTAAACTTCTGCTCGCCTCCGTGGCGATTGCAGCGATTGCTGTGCCGCTGGCATACGGCGCGATTGCCGCGCCACGCAACGCCGTTTTTAAACGCGTT
>DATNBB010000203.1:0-12463 GCA_035607335.1 Binatia bacterium
GACGAGGCGGAACGCAAGGGCTTGCTCAGGCCGGGCGGGACGATCGTCGAGGGCACATCTGGAAATACCGGGATGGGATTGGCGCTCGTCGCCGCCGTGCGCGGCTACAAAATCGTTTTCACGATTACGGACAAGCAATCACGCGAAAAGATCGACATGCTGAAGGCGTTTGGCGCGGAGGTCGTCGTGTGCCCAACGGCGGTTGAGCCGGAAGATCCGCGCAGCTACTATTCCGTCGCGAAGAAGCTTGCGCGTGAAATACCGAACGCGTTTTATCCCAATCAGTACGAAAACCAGATGAATCCCGAGGCGCACTATCGCACAACCGGGCCGGAAATCTGGAAAGACACGGACGGAAAAATCACGCATTTCGTATGCGGGATGGGCACGGGCGGCACGATCAGCGGCGTAGGTCGATATTTGAAAGAGCAGAATGTAGACGTAAAAATTATAGGCGTCGATCCGCAGGGCTCGCTTTTTTACGAATATTTCAAGACGGGGAATATTGGGAAGGCGCACACATACGTGGTCGAGGGCATCGGCGAAGATATTTTGCCCACAACGCTCGATTTCAAGGTGCTCGACGATGTGATTCAGGTCAACGACGAGGAGTGTTTCGTGTGGGCGCGCCGCCTGGCCAAACGTGAGGGGATTTTCACGGGCGGATCGGGCGGAGGATGCGTTTCGGGCGCGTTGCGCGTTGCGAAGAATTGCCAGAAGAGAGATATCGTCGTGGCGTTCCTGCCGGATTCGGGGAGCCGGTACTTGAGCAAGATTTACAGCGACGGATGGATGCGCGATCACGGCTACACGGAGGCCGAGGTGACGCTGACGGCCGCCGACGTGATTCACGTGAAGCGCCAAAACGGCAGAGCGCGCGAACTGATGACGGTGAGTCCGAACAGGACGGTTTATCAGGCGCTTACGACGATGCAGCAGCAGGATATTTCGCAGCTTCCGGTGTTTGAAGGCGACGACCCGGTGGGGACAATTTTCGAAGACAAAATTTTCAATCTTGCCCTGCAAGGGAAAGATTTGCGCAAGCTGATTGTGCGCGAGGTGATGGGAGCGCCGTTGCCGCGCGTGCCGGGAAACGCGCCTGTGGAACGGGTGACGCATCTTTTAAGTCATGAAAGCCCGGCGGTTTTCGTCGCGATGGACGACGGAAAACTCGAAGTGCTGACGAAGTTCGATTTGATGGATACGGTCGCGGGGCTTGCCGGACGCAAGCGGTAGCAATTGCAATTCGCCCGACGGCTCATATTTTTCAGCCGCAATTTGGAAACGCGTCGCTCCACAGGCCCTGATTTAAGCCGACTAGCCGTGCTAATCTGATTGGCATCCGGAACATTCCAGAGAGACTATGCGGATCGAAGATTTCAATGAACGACTGCGGCAAACCATCCTCGTAGCCGACGGCGCGATGGGATCGGCGCTCGTTGACTCAGTGGGCCACCAGCGCTGCCTTGATGAATTGAACGCGACGAATGGCGAAGAGGTCTTCCGCGTGCATCAGGCGTATATCGAGGCTGGCGCGCAGATCATTGAGACGAACACGTTCGGCGCAAATCGCGCGAAGCTTGGCGCTTTCGGGCTTGGCGAACGCGTCACAGAACTCAATCATCGCGGCGTAAAAATTGCACGCGAGGCCCGCGAAGCGGCGCGGCACGAAGTGCTAATCGCTGGATCGATCGGCCCATTAGGCGTGCCGTTGAACGGACAGCCCGAAGCACGCGACGAGGCGTCCGCAGCCTTTCGCGAACAGGCCGGCGCACTCGAAGAACGCGGAGTGGATCTCTTCCTGCTCGAAACGTTCAGCGATGTCGCGGAACTTGGTGCAGCGATTGATGCTATCCGAGCGTTCTCAAAGCTGCCGATTGTGGCGCAACTGACCTTTTCCGACGAGGGACTCACGCTGGGCGGTATGACGCCCGCCGACGTGTGGAACGTGCTGAAAAATCGGGATATTCAAGCCATCGGAGCGAATTGCACCGTCGGTCCGCAACTACTGCTGCCCGTGCTTCGCGAATTGGCTGCAACCTCGACCCTGCCGTTAACCGCGATGCCGAACACTGGCTTTCCTAAGCGGCTCGGAGATCGCGTCATTTACCCGCGATCATCGCCTGAGTATTTCTCCGCGTTTGCGCAGGAGGCGGGCCAGCTTGGAGCACGCGTTCTGGGCGGTTGCTGCGGCACGACTCCGGCACATATTCGCGCGATCACTGAGGCGGTGAAGAAGTTGCGAACGGCGAAGCGCGCCTCCGGATCGAATATCTCAGAAATAGAGCCCGCAACGATTGATGCGGCTGAACGTGCGCGGCGAATCGCGGCGCGTTCGCCGGAAAGCAAGCTTTGGGCGAGTATTCAGGCGAAGAAGTTCGTCATTTCGGTCGAGATCGATCCTCCGAAGGGCGTCGCGATTGACCGCGTAATCGAGCAGGTGCGCGCCGTAATGGCATCAGGGCAAGTGGATTGCATCGATGTGAATAGTGGAACCCTCGGCCGTGTTGGCCTGGACGCGCTGGCAATGGCCGGCGCGCTCGAAGCGCACGGTTACGAGACCATTCCGCATCTTACGGCGCGCGACGCTAATATCATCGGCTTGCAGGCGCAACTCCTCGGCGCATGGACTGTCGGCGGTGTTCGCAATGTGCTGGCGATCACGGGCGATCCGCCATCGGCGGGCGGCACCTCGAATCTCACCGGTGTGTATCAGGTGGATTCGATCGGACTCGTGCAGATTCTCTCGAAGTTGAATCGCGGGCTCGATTGGAACGGGAAAAATCTGGGCGGCGCGACGAATTTTACGATCGGCGTCGCGGTGAATCCGGTCGCAGAAAATCCAGATGAAGAGCTGCGGCGATTTGCAGCGAAGATCGAAGCGGGCGCGCACTTTGCGATGACGCAGCCGATCTTCGATCCGGAACACTGGTATGCATTCGTGAAAAAACTGGGCGGAGTGCCGCCAATTCCTGTGCTTGTGGGTCTCTGGCCATTGACAAGCTACAAACAGGCGCTGCGGTTGAATAATGAAGTTCCTGGAATCGTGATTCCTGAGCCGGTGCTGCGCGAAATGGAGAGCGCCGGCGAGGCGGCGCGAGACCGGGGATTCACCCTCGCTCGCAAAATGCTTGACTGGGCGAGAACCGCTCGGGAAAGCGGCATCGCGGGCGCCTATTTGATTCCCCCGTTTAAACGGTACGAAGAGATTCTCGATCTTTTCCGCTGATGAGCCAGACAGCACTCGCGCAGGGCATTAAAACAGCCAAAAATGTTTTCTCCGCTTTTGCGAGCCATCTCCATCCCCGTCTATGAGCTCCGGGATGCGCGGAATTGGCCGGCCTTCAAAAACCGCAAGCGGATTATCGACCATCAGGGCCTGCGCTAACTCTTCACTATAAGTGCGGGCTACATACGCATAGGTTTCCTTCAATCGCAGCGGCCGGCTCGTGGTGTTGTGCGCGTCGCTCGCTATGAAGTGAAACACGCCCGCATCCAACCATTTTTCCGCCGCCTCCTGCGCGCTGCGCCCGAATTTTCCCATAATCGATTGAGCCGTAACTTGCGCGTAACACCCTTGGCGCAACCATTGGAACAGGCGCTCCGGCTTGGTGCGAATGAGCGGATTGCGCTCGGGATGAGTGATGATCGGCGTTATTCCGGCGAGTTGCAGGCGATGCAATTCCTGATCGAGGCTGGGCGGAATAGAATAGTCGGCAAATTCCACAAGAAGGTAATTCTTCTGGTTGAGCGTGAAACGCGTGGGATTCTCGCGGATAGCCTGAAGATTCTCGAAGCTCAGGTGAAAATCGCATCCTGTTGCGAACGTAATCTTGCCCTCATAGCGCGCTTGAAGCTCGTCACGGCGCTGCTTGATTAGCTCCGGTTCGAAAACGTATCGAGAATTGGAGTGGGGTGTACAAATGATGTGCGTGACGCCGTCCTCGACGGCCATATCCGCCATTGCGAGCGAGGTTTCGACCGATTCCGCGCCGTCATCAAGGCTCGGAAGAATGTGGCAATGAATATCGATCATTTAAGAACTCAGAATAGCCCATCCTCGCTTGTGATCAAAAGCAAACGATTGACGGATACGCATTTGATACATACATATTTTCATGTAAACCGCTGAGATTGCGATACTTGTTATACTTAAGAGCTTTTATGCCGCACTCATTTTGTAGAAGCTGACAACCACCGAAACAAGGAGAGAGTATGGCCGCGCAGCGGACGCCGGAGTTCTTCGCCGGAAAGAATCTGAAAGTGGGAATTATCGGTTGCGGTTACGTGGGGCTGCCTTTGGGACTGCGCTTCGCCGAGATCGGACATCACGTGACGGGATTCGATCTCGATGAGAACAAAGTGAAGCAACTGAATGCGGGAAAGTCCTACATTCAGCACATTCCTGCGGACAAGATTGAGATGCACGTCAAAGCAGGCCGCTTTGAGGCAACGACGGATTTTTCCAAACTGCGCGGCGTGGATGCCGTGCTTATCTGTGTGCCCACGCCGCTGGATGAACGCCGCGAACCGGACCTCAGTTATGTGGAGCAGACCGCGCGTGCAATCGCTCCGCACTTGCAGCGCAATCAGCTGATCGTCCTCGAAAGCACTACATACCCCGGCACAACGGAAGAACTTGTGCAGCCGATTCTTGAGGCTGGAGGACTGCACTGCCCGGCGTCCACCACCGATACCGCCACGGACTTCTACCTCGCTTTCTCGCCCGAGCGCGAAGATCCCGGCAACAAACACTTTGGATTAGCCCAGATCCCGAAAGTAGTCGGAGGAGTGAATCCGGCCAGCGGAAAAGCGGCCGCAGGGCTTTACGCGCAGATCGTTTCGCGCGTGGTTCCCGTAAGCTGCACGCGCGCGGCCGAGATGGTGAAGCTGCTCGAAAATATCTTCCGCTGCGTGAATATCGCGTTGGTGAACGAGCTCAAGCAGCTCTGCCTCCGGATGGGCCTCGATGTTTGGGAGATCATCGACAGCGCCGCAACTAAGCCATTCGGCTTTATGCCGTTTTATCCCGGACCAGGGCTTGGCGGCCATTGCATCCCCGTCGATCCTTATTACCTCTCCTGGAAAGCGCGGGAGTACGATTTCGCCACGCGATTCATCGAACTCGCGGGAGAAGTGAACACCGCGATGCCTTACAACGTCGTCGAAGCTCTTGCGCATGCGCTCAACGACCGGCAAAAAAGCGTGAAGGGTTCGAAAATCCTCCTACTCGGAGTGGCTTACAAGAAAGACGTGGACGATCTCCGCGAATCGCCATCGCTGAAGCTGCTCGAACTGCTCACCGAACGCGGCGCTGTGATGGACTACAACGATCCTTATTTCCCTGCCCTGCACAAAATGCGGCACTATGATTTCTCCAAAATGCGTTCTGTCGAACTCACGCCGGAAAAACTCGGCAGCTACGACTGCGTGCTCATCGCGACGGATCATTCGAGCTACGATTACGATGCCATCGTGCGCGGCGCGAAACTCGTTGTGGATACGCGCAACGCTACGCGGCGCGTGCAGAATGGACGCGAAAAAGTCGTCCACTGCTGAAGTGCACGGGCACTATGCCAGCCGCCTTCCTATTAACTAGAAGCGGTTTATAGCACTTTCGTTCCATTGCGCTGGTACTACCCAGCCGCTATCGTGTGGGCTATGCCGACCCAGACCAGACCGCAGCAGGAAAAGGGCACGCTGGCCACCGACCCCGGCAGGCGGCGTAGTATGCGCGTTCTGCTGAGCGTGCCAATCGTTGTGAGCGGCAAAGATGCTGATAACAAGGGGTTTACAGAGGAGGCGCGAACCCTGGTCGTGAACGCCCACGGCGCCCTCATTGCGCTTGCCACGAAAGTGCTGCCGGACCAGATTATCGGCATCGCCAACAAAGCTACAGCGCAATCGCTTGACTGCCGCGTCGTGCACGTGGGGAATGCGCAGGGCGGTAAAATGCAGCTTGGCCTGGAATTCGTAAAAGCTTCGCCCACCTTTTGGCAGATCGACTTCCCGCCTGACGATTGGGTTGTTCCTGAAGATTGACCGCGCAGAGTAAACCGTATTGAAGACGTTGCGTTATTGGGCGCGAGCGTCGCCCGGCTTTGAATCGGTCAATTGCACGCGCAAATCCCCGAAGGGCAGCTCCGCCGCAAACTGCACAGGCGTGCGTGCTGCATCATTCGCCAGCCAGATCGTGAAGTGAATGCTCGCGTCTTCCGTTCCATTCTTAAAGAGTTGAATCGAGATGCGCGATGCCTCAAAGCTGCCTGCCTCAACTTGGACCGAATCGGACGCAGCCTCAATCTGTGCATGCATTTCATACAGATCGTGCCCATCGTAAACCGGAATGCGCACTTCCGGCGTTCGCCGCCAATCGACGGCTCGCAACGTGAAAAGCATGCCAAGCGGATCGCGCGTGCCGGGTGAAACGATGACTGCGGGCGCCGGCGCACGCGGCTGCTGACCTGGTTGAATCAGGTCGTACACCTTTGCGGTGCTCCTGCCCAATTCGTTGCGATACATTTCAAATTGACGGCACTCGAGCGTGGAGGCATCCGTGTAAGAATCGAACTGATCGTCAACCGGAAAGAGCGTGTGCACAGAACGAAGCGTGTGGATCGCCGCCCGAAAGTGCCATGTTTGCCAGCCGAAAAGATTCCGCTGCTCGGGTACACTGAGCTGCACAGCGGCTGCGTCGTCAAACGAGCTCCAAGCGACGCGATAATCAAGTCTTTCGCCGACGTGAAACGGCATGGCCGTTTCCAATGCATTGCCTCTGGCCGCGTTATCGCCATTCAATTCTGTTTTTGCGTAAAGTGGCTGCGAACCTGCCGAAAATACGTCAGGCAAGGCTTCGGACGCGAACGCCGCACACACGAGCAGCAAAGCAGCGATGGTGGTTCGTGCCGCACAATCTCCGAAATGGATTCGCGATTTCATCAGCCGCCGATCCGCAAAAAGCGTACAATTCGCGAGCGATTCTTGTGCTGCCCGGAAAGCGCAAGATATATTCAAGCGTACCCGAAAAGGGTTCGATGAATCAGCATTGGCAAATGCTGCTCCGGCAGCGATGGCATTTCTCTAAACCATTCGGGGGTCGATTCTCGTGCGTTATCTTGTCACCGGCGGCGCCGGCTTCATTGGCTCAAATATTGTGGATGAGTTGTTGCGGCGCGGACATGCGGTTACCGTGCTCGACGATCTTTCCACCGGCAAGGAACGCAACATCGCTCATGTTGCCGGTAAGATCGATTTTCGCAAGGGCACGATCACGGATCTCGAGACAGTTCGCGCGTGCTGCCAGAGCGCGGACTACGTAATTCACCTCGCCGCGCGTACTTCGGTACCCAAGTCCGTAGCCGATCCTCTCGAAACGAATCACGTGAACATCGACGGCACCTTAAATGTGCTCGTCGCCGCACGCGATGCAAAGGTGAAGCGCGTGGCGTTTGCCGCATCATCCGCCGCTTATGGCGAGACGCCTACGTTGCCGAAAGTGGAGACGATGCAACCAGCGCCCATTTCTCCATATGGCGTGACGAAATATGTCGGCGAACTCTATGGCCAGGTATTTCACCGTATCTATGACCTCGAATGTGTCTCGTTGCGCTATTTCAACGTTTTCGGGCCGCGCCAGGACCCTTCCTCGCAGTATTCGGGGGTGCTGTCGAGGTTCATGCTCGCCGTTCTCGAAGGTAAGCCGCCGGTGATTTTTGGTGACGGTGAGCAGTCGCGCGATTTTACTTATGTCGATAACGTGGTTGATGAGACGCTCCGCGCTTGCGAGGCCGCGGGCGCACCAGGCCAGGTCTTCAATGGTGGAACGGGCGCTAGGATTACGCTGAATCAAGTTGTCGCGCTTCTGGAAAAAATCACGGGCCGCAAGCTAAAAGCGCAGTACGAACCGCCGCGCGCCGGCGACATTCGAGATTCGCAAGCGGATGTCACACTGGCGAGGGATGTTCTTGGCTATCGTCCGCTCGTTGCGTTTGAAGAGGGCCTGAAACGCACGTGGACCTGGTACAGCAAGGAATACCAGATGCAGAAGACCTGATCGGTCGCGCACGCTGACCTGCCGGCAGGCATTCTGTTTTGCGCGGCCTTTTTGAACTCGCTCCGCTCGCCTTGTATATTGGAGACGATGTCTCCCTCAAAGGCCGTTGCAAAAAGGCGTATCTTTCTGCTCTCGCCTGCGAATCTTTCGGGCCGGCGCGCCGAAATCTTGCTGCGCGAAGCCGCAAAATTCGACCTCGCCACGCGCGTGCGCATCAAGGACGCTCCTATCGGCGAAGTCTTCAGCTTCATTAGCGGGCTTTATTTTCGGGGCAAGCTCGCCTACGCTACCGCGTTCTCCGAAAAGTCTAAGGCGCGCGATTCCATCTTCATTATTACGGCCACGCGTGGACTCGTCGCGCCTCATGTGCGCATCGGCCTTGACGGTCTCGTCGAAATGGCCGGCGTGCCCATCAACTGTTCCGATCCGCGCTATCGTGCCCCACTTGAGCGAGATCTCGCCAAATTAGCCCGGCGCATCGGCAAATCTGCGGAAATAATTCTTCTCGGCAGCATCGCCACTCCCAAATATCTGGAACCGCTCTCCAAAATGTTCGGCGAGCGACTGCTTGTCCCGACCGACTTTATCGGCTGCGGCGACATGAGTCGCGGCGCGATGATGCTCCGCGCGGTACGCAGCATGGTTCCGCTCGTTTACGCCCCTGTCATGTCGCTCGAAACGGCCCGCGGCCGCTGACCCGGCTTGTGCGTGCCAGATGCTTCGCCGCGGGATCGCTGCGCGCCTTTTTCTGACGTAATCGGCTATATTGGAACGCGCCATGCCCCATTACATCGGCGCCATCGATCAAGGCACTACCAGCACGCGCTTCATCGTATTCGATAAATCCGGCCGCATCGTCTCCGTCGCACAGCGCGAACATGAACAGATTTATCCGCGCCCCGGCTGGGTCGAACACGATCCGGAAGAAATCTGGCGGCGCACACAGGAAGTGATCGTCGACGCGATGCAGCAGCGCGCGCTTCAGCCCGGAGACCTGGCTGCTATCGGCATCACCAATCAGCGCGAGACAACCGTCGTCTGGAATCGCAAAACCGGCGAGCCCGTTCACAACGCTCTGGTTTGGCAGGATATTCGCGTTGAAGACGCAGTCGCCGAATTTTCACGCAACGGTGGTCAGGATCGCTTTCGCGCGAAGACCGGCCTTCCGCTCGCTACGTATTTCAGCGGGTTGAAACTTCGTTGGATCCTGCAAAACGTTGCGGAAGCAAAACAGAAGGCCGAAGCGGGCGAACTTCTCTTCGGAACAATCGACAGCTATCTTGCGTGGAAGTTAACCGGCGGGCCGCAAGGCGGCGTTCACGTCACGGACGTGACGAACGCCAGCCGCACGCAACTCATGAATCTCGCCACGCTCGCCTGGGACGATGACATGCTCGCCGCGTTCGAGATCCCCAAGCAAGTGCTTCCGCGCATCTGCTCCAGCAGCGAGAAATATGGCGCTGCGCAGCTCCCCGCGATAAAAAATGTGCCGATTGCCGGAATTCTCGGCGACCAGCATGCCGCGCTTGTCGGACAAGCCTGTTTCAAGGCCGGCGAAGCGAAGAATACCTATGGCACCGGCTGCTTCCTCGTGATGAACACCGCCCGCACGCCCGTGCAATCCAAACACGGCCTCATCACGACGCTCGCTTACAAATTCGGATCGCAGCCCGCGCATTACGCGCTCGAAGGCAGCATCGCAATCTCCGGCGCTCTCGTGCAATGGCTCCGCGATAATCTCGGCATCATCGAGAAGAGCTCGGACATCGAAGGCCTCGCGCGCACCGTGAAAGATAACGGCGGTGTCTACTTCGTCCCTGCTTTCTCAGGCTTGTACGCTCCCTACTGGAAGGCGAACGCGCGCGGCGTCATTGCCGGCCTTACGCGCTACGCAAATAAAGGCCATCTCGCCCGCGCAGTTCTCGAAGCCACCGCATTTCAAACGCGCGAAGTGGTGGAAGCAATGGAGCGCGATTCAGGCATTAAACTGGACGTCCTGCGGACGGATGGCGGAATGGTCGAGAACGATTTGTTGATGCAGTTCCAAGCGGACATCCTGAATCGACCCGTCGTCCGCCCGATGGTGAAAGAAACAACCGCGCTCGGCGCGTCCTACGCCGCCGGTTTGGCAGTCGGCTTTTTCGAAGGCATCGAGGAGCTTCAATCCAACTGGGCCGTCGACCAAACCTGGCAGCCCCACATGGACGAGACCACCCGCGAGCAGTTGTATCGCAATTGGAAAAAAGCTGTCACCCGCTCCTTCGATTGGGCAGAATAAATCCGTTTCTTCCGGAGCCCCAAAGAGTTAGCGGATAGGCACACGAAAAAACGGGGCGACCCGCGTGGAAAACGCGGAGCGCCCACAAAAAAGAAACGTGAGTCTCCGCGCGTACCAGGCTAGAACTTGTCCGGTAACGCAGTTTCACAGGACCTTGGCTGCCACCGAGGACTTTTGCTGATCCAAATTTACGGTCGGTTCGCGATTTACAATCCATGAACTCTTCTCGTAGCCTCGCAAGACTTTTTTGATCCAGGAGGTTACCAAGCGTGTCAACAGCAACGGCGCCACAGCGGTCCCTGAAATGGTGGGTTCTTTACCTCCTGGCCATCGGACTGTTCCTGACAGGTGTTGCGATTCTCATACTGCGTGATGATTTGTGTTCCGCACTTTTGCGGTGATCGCGTTTGTAGTCAGTGCTCGCCTTGTTCGTATGGCCGTTCAGAGCCGGTCGGTTTCATCTGCATGGCAAACACCGGACTCTAAAGTAGCCAAGGGACCGGGGCGTCTGTTTTGGGGCGCAAGCATCGCAATGCTGCCGCTAGCCGCATTTTCTTACCTTTCCATGTACCGCTATCGCGCAATATGGGCTGTTGACATGTTCGCAGGAGTGGCCGTGGTCTGCGCATTAGTCTGGAGTTGTCTGGCTTACAAACTCGTCCGCTGAATGCTTTGGCGGCGCTCTCGTTTCGTGCCCCCGGTAGAGAATTTCCAATAGCCGAAAACCATCGATCGTCAGGTCAAAGGCGTCCAGTTGGTTGAATCAGTTGACGCCGCAGCCACTCCGCCGTGTCCCGCACCTCCAGTAAGCCCGAAACGACCTTACCTTCCGCTGTTCAATATCGGACCGGACCACGGTCTTGCGGCCACCGGAGGGGACGGCCGGCTCACTTGCCGTCTCAGGCTCGACGGGTTCAGGCAGGTGTCATCCATGGCAAAACGTGTCCTTTTACCGAGTTTTGCGCCGGTTTAAGAGTCATTTTGCGTCAACGCGGTTGACGCAATCGGAACACATAATTGCTGCTTGCAAAGCAACGCAAGCTCCTGCCGCCGCCAGCCCCCGGCCTGCCCAACGGGCCGAGGGTCGCTCCAAAAGGAACGTGGAACTTTTGGGAAGCGGGGATCGTATCTGGTGGCATAGGAGGAATCACATGCACACGAGAAGCGGAGTTTCCACCACGGGGCGGTTGGCCGCTGCTGCGGCGGCTTTGCTTTGCGCGGCGTTTTTGATGGCAAAGGCGGCTACGGCTGCGCCCGCGCCGGAAGAGAAATTTCTGCACGTTCAGGTGTCCGATACAAAGACGAACGGCGAGAACGTGAACGTGAACCTGCCGCTCACGGTGGCCGAGAAAGTATTGCCGACGATCAACCGCGGGCCGCTGCACAATGGGCGCGTAACGCTCGATCGCAATCAACTCGATGGCATCGACATGCCGACGATCATTGACGCGATCAAGACCTCGCCGGACAACAAAATGGTGACTGTGCGCCAAAAGGACGAGAATATCGACGTCTCAAAAGCGGGCGACACGATTATGGTGCATGTGAACGACACGGGGAAGCATGGAGATAACGTCAACGTGACGGTGCCGATTTCCGTGGTGGATGCCCTGTTTTCGACCACGCAGAAGAACGAAATTGATGTCGCGGCCGCGTTGCAGGCGCTCGATAAGGCGAGCGATACATTTTTAGTGACCGTGGAGGACGCGAGCCAGCACGTGCGCGTTTGGGTCGATAGCCACAGCCAGCCGCAGTAGAAGCGGATATCAGAAATCAGACGTCAGACGTTAGATTTCGAAGATGAAGATTAAAGAGTCGTGCCACATACGGGAGGCACCATGATACTGCTCGGGAAGATTGCGTTGGGCATGGTTGGCGCAGCCGTGGCGGGCGCGGGGCTGCTTTGCAGCGAAGGATTTGTGGACGTCAACGTCGTGCAGCGCCGGGATTCGCCGCCGCATATTCACGTGATTGCGCCCGCGATGCTTGCGCCGATTGCGGTGCGGCTCATGCCGGACGATAAGTTGGCGCGCGCGTCCGAGCAGATTCAGCCATGGCTGCCGACGATTCGCGAGGCGCTCAATGGGCTGGACGATGCGCCCGATATGACGCTCGTCGAGGTATCCGATCCG
>DATNBB010000266.1:0-10973 GCA_035607335.1 Binatia bacterium
AGAATTAAAAACGGACGTAACTCTATGAAAATAAAGGGAAGGAGCACGCTCTAATCGCAATCACCAGCGGGGGAAAGCCAACGACAACTATTGCGGAGACGGCGTCGCAGTAAAAACGCCATCAGCCGCCAGTTCGGGGACAACGATAGTCCCAGTCACTTTTGACGGCTTAGAAGTCGAGTCAAGCGTGCCCTGATACGTCGGCGTTACCGGGCCGCCCTCATACGTCGTCTTATACGACCAAGCCACCTTGTCTCCCGTGATTGTTCCGGCAAGGGGCGCCGTGCCGTTATCAGGCGTGCCGCAGTTGCCAGTGAGCGCGTCGGCCTTCTGTGTGAAGCTGCAGACGATGACGTTGTCATAGCTGCCGATTGTGATGTGAACCTGCCAGTTCCCACTGAGTAAGGGAACGTCGGCGGCCGGCGCCATCGCGGCGGCAAAGACAAATAGAAGGCAAAGCATCAATGGCCTGATAAATTTCACGTAAGCACCTTTTCAGCCTTTGGTGAAGAACCCAGAATCTTTGCAAAAAATTAGCATAAATGGTGGAGGAAGCGCAATTCGCGTCGCGGCAGCTCTATTGCAAGAGGCTGCGTGCCGCGATTAGGTTGACCGCGGGTGCCGGTTCTGTAACCATGACGGAGCGAAATTTTGCGGCTGCATGAACTCAGCCGCTCTGCGGCTGGCAGAGCTGGTGTGAATCGATGAAACGACGAATCGATAAAGTGGCGGTGTTGGGTGCGGGAACGATGGGCGCGCGGATCGCGGCGCATCTGGCGAACGCGGGCGTGCCGTGTTACCTGCTCGATATTGCGCCGCGCGAATTGACTCCCGACGAACAACGCAAAGGGCTGACGCTCGATAATCCGGCGGTTCGCAATCGCATCGTCATGGCAGGGCTTGAGGCGGCGAAGAAGTCGCGGCCTGCCGCGTTTTTCACGACGGATGATGCGCGCCTGATCACGCCGGGAAACCTGGAAGACAATCTCGGTTGGTGCGGCGAGGTGAACTGGATTATCGAAGTCGTCGCGGAAAATCTGGAGATCAAGCGCAAGCTGCTGGAACGTGTTGAAACGGTGCGCAAGCCCGGAACGATCATTACATCGAATACGTCGGGATTGCCGATTCATCTAGTAGCCGAAGGCCTCTCGCAGGATTTCCAGGAGAATTGGGCCGGAACGCATTTTTTCAATCCTCCGCGATACATGAAGCTCGTCGAGCTGATCGCAGGTCCGAAAACCAAGCCGGACGTGCTTGAGACGCTCGAGGAATTTTGCGACAGGCGGCTCGGCAAAGGCGTGGTTTCTGCGAAAGACACGCCGAATTTCATCGCGAACCGTCTTGGCACGTTTTCCATGTTGAGCGCGATCAATCAACTGACGACGCTCGATATGACGGTCGAGGAAGTCGACGCGTGCACCGGGCCGGCGTTGGGATGGCCGAAGTCGGCGACGTTTCGAACGGCCGATATTGTGGGCCTTGATGTGTTGGTGCACGTGATCCGTAATATTTACGAAAACGCGCCGGATGACGAATCTCGCGAGCTTTACCGTGTGCCGCCGCTGATCGAAGAAATGATGAAGCGCGGTTGGCTCGGCGAAAAGACGGGCAGCGGATTTTACAAGCGCGTGAAAAAAGGCGACGAATCGGAAATTCTCACGCTCGATTGGAAAAAGATGGAGTATCGGCCGCGCGAGAAGGCCCGATTCGCTTCGATCGAAGCAGGCAAGGCGATAGAGAGCACGCCGGTGCGGATTCGTGCGCTGCTCAGCCCTGCGCTCGAAGGCAAAGAGGGCGATAAAGCGAACAAGTTTCTGTGGAATTCCATCGGCGCGACCTGCCTCTATGCAGCGCGGCGGGTGCCGGAAATCGCAGACACGGTCGTTGACGTGGATCGCGCCATGCGATGGGGATTCGCCTGGGAACTCGGCCCCTTCCAGACGTGGGATGCTGCGGGCGTCGAGCCGATGGCGAAAGCGTTTGAGCGCGAAGGCAAGCAGTTGCCGCCCATTGTGACGAAGGTGCTCGCGTCGCCTGCGAAATCGTTCTACAAGAGCGAAAAAGGCACGGCGAGTTATTTTGATCTCGCCGCGAATGCGATGCGTCCGGTCGAGGAGCCCGCCGGAATCATCATTCTGAAATCTCTGAAGGATCGCACGCCGGTTGTGCAGGAAAATTCGGGTGCATCGTTGATCGATCTGGGCGATGGCGTCCTCTGTTGCGAATTCCATACCAAGATGAACGCGATCGGCGGCGACATTCTCTCGATGATTCAATCGGGAGTAAAGCGAGTGGGCGCTGATTTTGACGCGATGGTGATCGGCAATCAGGCGCCGAACTTTTCCGCTGGCGCGAATCTACTTCTGCTACTCGTGAGCGCGCAAGAACAGGAATGGGATGAGCTGCACCTTGCGATTCGCCAGTTCCAATCCGCGACGATGGCAATCAAGTACGCGCGTGGACCCGTCGTGGCGGCGCCCGGTGGGATGACGCTTGGAGGCGGTTGCGAGGTTTGCCTCCATTCGGCCCGAATCCACGCTGCCGCCGAGACGTATATCGGACTCGTGGAGGCCGGAGTTGGGCTGATTCCAGCAGGCGGCGGATGCAAGGAAATGTTGATTCGCGCCGCGGAGCATGCGGCAGCGGGCGAGGATCTCGATCTCTTCCATGCCCTGAAGCCGGTCTTCGAAAATATTGCGACGGCGAAAGTTTCAACAAGCGGCGAGGAAGCGCGCGGACTCGGATATTTCCGCGCGACGGACCTGATCGCAATGAATCGCGACCGGCAAATTGCGGATGCGAAGCAGACCGCATTGGGAATGGTTCGCGCGGGATATCGGCCGCCGGTTCCGGGACCGATTCGCGTGCTGGGCGAAGAGTTTTATGCGGCGGCCAAGCTGGCTATTCACATGATGGTGCGGGGCGGGTACGCGTCGGAGCACGATGCGCTTGTGGCGCGAAAGGCAGCGTACATTTTGGCAGGAGGCGCGATCACGTCTCCCCAGACAGTAAGCGAGCAATACGTACTAGATCTGGAGCGGGAGGCGTTTGTCAGCCTCTGCGGGGAGATCAAGACGCAGGAGCGGATTTCGCACACATTAAAAACGGGCAAGCCGCTGCGGAATTAGCCACAAGTGAGGCAACTGTTTGGGTTGACTGGAGTTCTTAAACTCTGGCTTTTTACTCAGGCCTAAGCACTTTATACTCCTTCGCTGGTGTTGAACTGGAGAAGGTGGTCGTTTGCAGAGAGACTTTGGGGAATGCGGCGATTCCCGTCGTTCCACTCCATTTGAAAATTTGTTCGGGGAGATTTGATGAGACGCGGTCCTGGTAACGAGCTAACTTTGTGCTTACGCGCCGTGGTGCTGGCGGCTGTCGCCGCATTGGCCGCGTGCGGAGGAGGCTCGTATGGCAGCAACGGACCGAACCCGCAGCCGGTGGGCACATCGGGGACAGCGGTGATTTATCCGCAGAACCCAAGCGTTCCGGTGGGCGGCACAGTGAATTTTCTGGCGAATGTGCCGGGACAATCAAGCGCGACATTCAAGTGGGCCGTTACGGGCAAGGGGACCATCGACGCAAGCACGGGCGTTTACAAAGCCGGAACGTCGCCGGGTACTGACACCGTGAAGGTAACGTCCGGGAATTTTGCCGGAACCGTTCAGGTGACGGTGACAGCGGCTCCCGCTAACGGATTGACCATGAGTCCGGCGGCACTTTTTGTTGAAGCCGGAAGCACTGTGCCTATCACAGCGCTCTCAGGCGGGCAGCCGGCGACGGTTACGGAATGGGACGTCCACGGCGCGGCGAACGGCGACAGCGTCTACGGCTTCATCGATAATTCGGGACATTACACTGCGCCGCTTACTCCTCCTCCAGGCGGCACCGCGACGATCACTGCGAAAACGGCGGCGGGCGCCGGAAATGCCGTTGTGACGGTGGTTTTCTCGAATGCGTCCCTGAATGGGCCGTATGCGTTTTCGTATTCCGGCAAGGATGCCAAGGGATTCTATGAAGCCGCGGGAAGTTTCACGGCGGATGGTGCGGGGCACATCTCGAATATGATTCAAGACGTCGCCGCGGCTGACATTGCACTGAAAGCGCCCGTTGCGGCTGCGACTGGGACTTTCTCGGTGGGGCCGGATGGAACGGCGCAGGCTACGACGGCTGACGGTTCCACTTGGGAGTTTGTGTTGACGGGAAACGCGACAACCCTGGCCGGCAAGCCCGCGCAGCAAGCACTGTTGATTCGTTTCGATAAGACTGCCTCGGGAAGCGGGACAATCAATCAACAGGATCCAGTCGCCGTAAATCTGCCGATGCCGTTTGGGCCGTATGCCTTTCAGGTTTCCGAGCCAGGAACCTTCAAAACGTTTTTTGCCGCCGCGGGCAAGTTTCAATCAAGCGGATTAATAGGCAATTCGGGATCGCTCACGCCCGGCGTATGGGATGTCAACGAGGCGGGGCTGGTTCAGACGGACGACACATCCCTGACTGGATCGTTTACTCCCGACGCATCAAATCCAGGCACTGGCAGAGGCACTCTAACATTGGCGACGACGCGGAGCCTGACGAAGCAGACTTCATTCGTCTTCGCGTTCTATGTGGTTGATGCTACCCACCTGAAGTTGCTCGAAACGGACGGGCAGACGTTCAGCGCGGGCGATGTCTATAGCGCACCGAACACAAACGGATTATTTTCAAGCTCCTCCCTGAAGAAAGGGAATTATCCGTTCACGACGTCCGGCCAGAATTCAAACGGTGCGTTTTCGCAGGGCGGCGTGTTCACATCGAGCGGGACTGGGCAGATTACCGGCGGGGAAATGGATGTGAACGCCGGAGTTGGTTCAATTTCGCTCGCTGCTTCGATCACATCAGGCACTTATTCGGTCGATCCGCAACTCGGGCGAATCACCTTTTCCCTCACCTCATCGCTGGCAGGCAAAACGGTTGGCACGTGGAACTATGCCGCCTATCAGGCGTCGAATGGCGCGATGTTTATGGTGGAAACGGATAGCGTAAACGTGTTGAGCGTCGTTACAGGCACGGCCTACCTTCAGACGAGCAACGGCGGTTTACAGGGCGGCTATGCGGCGAACTTTACGGGCACAAGCTCAGGGGCACAACAAGACATCGTCGGCCAGTTTGCTGTGAACAATACCTCGATCTCCACCGGCACCCTGAACTTGAACACATTACCGGGTGGCGTGACTGCGGGCGCGCCAATTACACAAGCTCTCGTTGTGGCGCCGGATACAAACGGAAGGGGAACGGCGACAATCAGTACGAGTTCTCAAAACTATCCAATCGCATACTATGTAATCGACCAGAATACCGTCCTCGCAATCGAGTCCGACGGCGCACGCAACGCGACTGGTATTCTGATGCGCCAATTCTAGTTCCGCCAAGCGCTTACAAATAATAGGTTTATTCACTTTTCAGGTTTGAAGTTGCGTTTGGCTCGACCCTCTACGAGCCATTTGCGCAAAGCTGATCCGAGCGTCAGCGCAATAACGCATTCAAGCAGATCAAACCCGTACCGATTGGACATGTAGTACCAATGGTCTATTGTGGACTAGTCCTAGTACTATCAAAATCCAAAACTGATGTATGGCTGCGTATTTAAGCCCCAGCTGCGACGAGGAATTTCTAAATGAGCCTTTCTAAAGAGGCGGTGGAAGCCGCTGGTCCGGTAGTCAAGACAGGCGCTCCCGCCGCGCAAGGTAAGCCGGATCTCAATAAATTGCGCGCCGATGCCGTTTCGCTCGATGTGCCGGTTCGCGTTCACGGTTCGCGAGTGACGGAGGTGGTTCGCGGAGTAACACCTCATACCGAACCTTTCGAGGAAGAGGCATCCACGATGATCGTGTTTCCGCACGGCGGCGTGGTGCGGATGGCGACGACTGTCGGCGTCGGCCAGATGCTCGTGCTTACGAATCTGCGTACGAGCCAGGACGCGATCTGCCGTGTGGTGAAGGTGCGCGCTTATTCGAACTCGCAAGCGTACGTAGAAGTGGAGTTCACGCATCGGCAGATGGGCTACTGGGGTGTTCATTTCCCTGCGGATGACGAGGAATCCTTTCCCGCGGCTGCTCCGCCACCGCCATCGCCAGAACAGGACAAGAAACCGCTGGTTTCGTCGGTCACCGTAAAGGTCGAATCGCTGCCCAAGAGTCCGGCCGCGCCCTCCAGAAACGAATCCGCTTTTGCGCCGATCGGATCGCAGGAAGAAGTGCAGCCGCCTGCGGCACATACGGAGTTGAGATCGCGCCCGATCCCATCCGCACCTGCGGCGCGTATTTCCACGCCTTCTCCCGCCAGCACTGTTGCGCGACCCCCAGCGCCGAAGATATCGGTGCCTGTCCACACGATGCCGCCTGCCGAGACAGAGCCCAACGTGAGCGAAAGCAATAATATCGGGGTAGAAGAGCCTCAAGCATCCCGGACGTTTGGAACGTTCACGGGCGGTACGGGGCGAACAGGACAAGCTGTGCCCTCCTCCGATTTCGGTGCTCGATTGGACGGGGGCATTTCTACGCAAACTCAGGCTGCGGCGGAATCAAGCAACAGTTGGATGTGGATCGCCGCTTGTGTTTTCTTTCTTGTTGCGGGATTGGCCGGTGGCGCTTTTTACTTCCGGGAGCACTCAACGGGACCGAAAGCGGCACCACAGGCGTCCTTGGCAGCGTCCCAGCCTGTTGCGCCGGGCGCCGCCGCGCCGGTCGTGCAGTCGCCTGCGGTTCAGCAGGAAACGACGTCCGAGGGCGGTGAAGTGTCAGTTCCGAGTCCAACGGCTCCAATCGCAGAACATCAGAGCCGGTTTGCGACGAACGCTCCGGAACAGCCGTCACGAGTAGCAGAAAATGTCCCGACGCGTGAATTAAGGCCGACGCCGGCAACGGAGCCGGCTTCTTCGCCGGTATCAAAAAACTTCGCGCCTACCAACGCACGGCCGGTCGCTCGCGCAATCGAGAGGAACAAGGCGGCTGCGGCACCGTCGCTCACGACAGCGCCCGCGGTCAGCGCAATGCCAAGCGGATCGGAAGCGCTGCCCGGAGTGAATTCATCGGAAGCAGCACCACCGCCGCCCCCGCAGCAGCCGCTTACACGCGTGCGCGTCGGAGGCGTGATCGTTCAGCCGAAGCTGCTGCACTCCATTGCTCCGAATTATCCAGCGGCGGCACGAAGCGCCGGAATTTCCGGGAACGTTGTGATCGTGGCCCACGTGGAAAAGACAGGAGACGTAACATCGATGAAGGTAGTCTCCGGACCAGCCACCTTGCAATCAGCAGCTATGAGCGCGCTCAAGAGCTGGAAATACCAACCGGCGACGCTGGACGGCTCGCCTATCGCAACAGACGTTACGGTTACGATCAAATTCCAGCGGCAGTAACCCGCGATCGCCAACACAATCATCTTCAGCGCCACGCGACCTAACGAAAAAGAGGCCGCGCGGCGCTGTTGCATTTTTCTGGGCAAAAGCATCCAATAACTGGAATCCAAAGCTTGGATTGCGAGAGGTAAAGAAAATGCGAGAAGCCCTCATTGTAAGCGCCGTTCGAACGGCGGTCGGAAAGGCTGGAAAGGGTACTCTACGGGCGGCACGGCCGGATGATCTGGCGGCGGCTGTGATCCGCGAGGCGATTGCGCGCGCGAAGGGGCTTGATCCAAAGGAAGTGGAAGACGTCGTGATTGGCTGCGCGATGCCAGAGGCAGAGCAAGGAATGAATGTGGGGCGAATTGCATCGCTGCGCGCCGGTCTGCCCGTCGAAGTACCCGCAATGACGATCAACAGGTTCTGTTCGTCTGGCTTGCAGGCGATTGCCGACGCAGCGCAGCGAATCATGGCTGGGCAGGGCGATGTGGCTGTGGCAGGCGGGACTGAATCGATGAGCATGGTGCCGATGGGAGGCAACAAAGTCGCTCCGAATCCTTGGCTGATGGACCACTATCCAGACACGTATTTGAGCATGGGACTTACCGCGGAGAATTTGGCGAAGAAGTACGGAATTACGCGGGACCAGGCGGACGAGTTTTCGCTCAAGAGCCACCAGAAGGCAATCGCTGCGATTGCCGCAGGGAAGTTCAGAGACGAAATTGTGCCGTTTGAAGTTTCGTACAATTACGTCGAAGCGAGTGCGAACGGCAGTTCAGCGAAGCTGAGCACCAAGCCTAAGACCCAGAGTGTTCGCTTCGACACCGACGAGGGGCCGCGGGCAGATACTTCAATGGAAGCGTTGGCAAAATTGAAGCCCGCTTTTCATGCAAAAGGGACCGTAACGGCTGGAAACAGTTCGCAGATGAGCGACGGTGCGGCTGCAGCCGTGGTGATGAGTGCTGAACGTGCCAAGGCGCTAGCGCTTAAGCCGATGGCGCGGTTTGTAGCCTATGCGACCGCCGGATGCCCTCCCGAAATCATGGGAATCGGTCCAGTCTATGCGATTCCGAAGGCGTTAAAACTCGCGGGCCTGAAGATCGAGCAAATCGAAGTGATCGAACTGAATGAAGCGTTTGCGGCGCAATCGCTCAGCGTGATCAAGGAACTAGGCCTCGACCCAACGCGCGTAAATGTGAACGGCGGCGCCGTGGCGCTTGGCCATCCGCTCGGATGCACGGGAGCGAAGCTTACGGCCACGATTTTGCGGGAAATGGAACGTCGCAACGCACGCTACGGCATGGTGACAATGTGTATCGGCGGAGGGATGGGGGCCGCGGGAATTTTTGAACGCGTGGCGTGAAGTTTTCAGGCTGACGCACGTTCGCTGAGGACCGCATCGTCGTGCGCGCGCAGCGGGAGCATCGCGGTGACGGTTGTTCCTCGGTCGCTCGAATGCACATCGAGGCGGCCACCAAGCTGAGAGACACGCTCGCGCATACCGCTTAGGCCGACACCCATTGCAGCACCCCTGTCGAAATCGCGCAGCTTCCAGGCTGGAATGCCGCGTCCTTCATCTTCGATATTTACTTCTACACTGGCCGCCGTCCAAATAACGCGAACCGTCGCCGAGGCGCTGGCGGAATGACGATGGACATTCGTGAGGGATTCCTGAATGATCCGGAAAATTGCGATCTCGCAATCCTGCGGCAACCGATCGAAGTTGCGTGAGAGTTCCAGACGAGTGCGGATTCCGCTCCGTTTGGAAAAACCTTCAACATACCATTTGAGGGCGGCGGGTAGACCCATATCGTCGAGCAGCGGGGGATGAAGCAAATAGGAGATCGTGCGCACCTGGTCCGAGACGTCGTTGGCCAGTGCCTTCGCGTCGATGGCTACGGCCAGTTCACGCTGATTCAGATTCGACGAACGGGCGAGTTGTCCCAGATTTATATTCATGATCGCAACGGCCTGACCGACGCTATCGTGCAGATCGCGGGCGATCCTGCGACGCTCTTCGTCCTGCATTCTGAGCAACTGCGCGCCAAGTTGCCGGGCGGATTCTTCCGCTTCCTTGAGTTCGGCTGTGCGCTCGCGCACGCGCTGCTCCAGTTGCTGGTTGAAGCCGCGAAGCGTTTCCGCCTGCACTTCCAGTTCGCGATTCGCGGTTTGCAGCTTGTTCTTCGAACGCCGCAACACCTCAGTGGCTGCGACAACGAGCATGCAACCGCCCGTGTAGGTGATGGTTTCTGACAACTCTTTCATGCTGGATATCCAGAAGATGTGCGGCGCAAACAGCCACCTCACGGACCCGATGCCGAGAACACTTGAGGCGATAGACGGCCCAAGGCCCAGGCACAACGCGGAAAGGACAACGGCGGCATAGATCAATGCGAACGGAACGTGGTCTCCAAACCATGGATTGAGCAGCCAGCGGCCCAGTACGGCGACCGACGTGAGAGCAAAAGCCGCGGCGTAACGCGCGAATTCATTTTGAGCGATTGTCTTAAAAACTGAGGCCAGATGGCGCCAGGAGCGAGCGGTAAAGTTCGAAGTCGCGTCGGATAAATTGTCCGCGTATAACGGACTTTGCCGTATGGAGGCCGTGATCACCTGGGTTTCAGACACTTTCGCTTTCCAACCCCTTGTACGTAAGTTGTTGTATACACTAGGAGGCGAGCCGATGGATCACAATTTTTTAGAGTTGTTTCTAGTTGAGTTACGGTTAGTTTGAGCGGTTTCGCAAAGGCGCGTTTGATATGGCCCGGCCATACGTGTTTTCCCGTATTGTCCATTTCTCGCGGCAAATTTAAATAAGGCCAAGCATTGGGGGGTTCATGACGGATTCGGGGGCGCAATACGCCGGAAAAGCATCGCCGTTTAGTCTCTTGATTGCAGACGATTCATCAGCCATACGCGCCGTGCTGCGGCATCTGGTCGAGGGATACGACGGACAGTGGCATGTCTGCGGAGAAGCCCTCGACGGGCGCGAAGCCATCGAAAAGAGTATCAATTTGCGGCCGGACGCGATCTTGCTCGACCTCTCTATTCCGATTGTATCCGGTCTTGAGGCGGCGAAAATTCTGCAAAGAGAGTGTCCGACCTCCGAACTGATCTTGATGAGCGCACAGGAGCCTGCCGTTCTCGAACGGATTGCTGCAAGCGCGAACGTCTGCTACTCCATCTCGAAAGCCTTGCTCGCGGAACAATTGCTTCCGCTGATGCAAGGGATCTCGCTGCGCAAGCGGAGCAGTCGCTCGGCTGCGTAACGTGCAGGTAAGTGCCGAAGCAACAGAGTTCCGCGTCAATGGCCGTCGATCGGTGGTTCCTCAGGACGCACGTCAACTCAACGCCGATCTGGACTGATGGCGTGCTATATTTGTGAACACAGATGAGCGCGCCTTTTGCGCCTGACTTCAGATGAGGAGTGGTTATGTATCCCGAAGAATTTGTTAAGCCCATGCGAGAAGAATTGACGCGAGTTGGATTTCGCGAGCTGCGGACCGCGCAAGAAGTCGACTCGGCGCTCAAAGAACAAAGCGGAACCGTGCTCGTGGTGGTGAATTCGATCTGCGGATGCGCAGCCGGGAAGGCACGG
>DATNBB010000296.1:0-5111 GCA_035607335.1 Binatia bacterium
TTTGAAACGAAGATTGATCGATTTTCGGAGGATTTTTCATCTCCAACGCCGGAAACGCGAATTTAGAGATGTACTCACGAAAACCGGTGTTTACGTCATTCAGGTTTCCGAACGTTTGCTCAAATGCCTGAAGGCTATTCGCTTTCTTCTGAAGCAATGCGACGTAGGCGCTAAGACGCTGGCCATTGCCCATTCCCTCACCAAACTCCAAATAGTGGGTGAGTGCCCACGATTCCGCGTAGAACATCCCGGCTTTATCCGCATCATGGTAGTAAGGCGATCGCTGGTCGACAGCAAGCAGTATCTTGAGCGGGAACGGCGTCTGCCCCCGGAGCAGAGCGAGGCGTGGACTGGGAGCGCCTATGTAAACCTTGTCACCGTCAAACCGCGTACTGCCGTAGAAATCGCTCAGTCCCTCATCGAGCCATGTGGGAATGCGCGTAAAATTTAAATGCAAAAGGCTGTGGATGTACTCGTGGTAGACCTCCGTATCCGCTTCATCCGGGAAATCCAGTCGAATGATGACGTAGTTGTGTTCCCAGCCTTCGCGGAAAAGGCCAGCTACATGGTCATCTTCCTTTTTTAAGGACGGCATCAGCTTGTCGAAAGTCGATACGTCTCTTGGCACAAAGATGATCGTCTGAGCACTGGCATCCACGCGGAGCGAAGGGTGGAGTATCGCGAGCGTGGCGCGAATCCTTTCAAAATTAGCAGCTACGTTGCGAGCGTTTTTTTCTCCAGCATTGCTGATAACTGTGAAATGAGGCGAAACGGCTTTTACCCATGTTTCCGCCGGAAGAAGCGTCGCCGTGAAAAAGAGCAGGCAGGATAGCCGAACGATATTGCTGAGGAATGGCCTTTGCATAAACGGACCCCGTTCTTATCCCGAGGGCTGGGCTGCGGTGCGTGGAATTTATAACACGGAAATGAGAACAGTTACTTGTTAAATATAAAAACTGGTGCTAGCTAGAAAGTAGATGCCGATTCACCGCAAGATTGGTTACAAGCAGCACTGAACCGACACAGCCAAGAGTGGCTGTGCCACAACAACCCATCACGGCGGGAGTGGCTGCGAGACACACGAGCCGCGGCACAGATGAGACTGTGGCCACGCGAACTGTGGCATAGATGGGACTGTGGCACAGAAACGTTACTCGGTGCGCATGGCGGTGACGGGGTCGATGCGGGCGGCGCGGCGGGCGGGGATGTAACCCGCGATTGCGGCGATGACGATGAGGATGATGAGCATCGCGAGGAATGTCGCCGGGTCGGTGGAGTTGACGCCGAAGAGCAGAGTGCGCAGGATGCCAGCCAACAGCAATGACGTGACGACGCCAACGCCGATGCCGATTACGGCTAGGCGGAGCGTCTGGCGAAGAATATCGGTCTGCACTCTGCCCGCGGACGCGCCCAGGGCCATGCGAATTCCGATTTCCTGCGTACGCTGGCTTACCGAATACGAGATGACGGCATAGATTCCGAGCGAGGCGAGAATCAATGCGAACGCAGCAAAACCGGCGAGAAGCAGCACGACAAACCTGCGCGGCGATACGGATGTATCGACCAATGCCTGCAACGTGCGCAGAGTGGAGATCGAGAGATCCGGCGCGATGGGGCGCAACGCCTGACGCAGGCGAGAGCCGATGTCAGCCGTGGGAAGAGAGCTGCGCACGACGAGATCGACGGCAGGATAGTCGTTCGTCTGCCGGATTGGCAAGTACATCTCGGAACCCGAACTTTCCTCGAGCGCCAGATGGCGGACGTCGGCTACGACACCGACTACCATGCTGCCGCCGTTGGTTTGAATCATTTTTCCAAGAGGATCTTCGCCGGGCCAATTCCGCTGGGCCAGTGTCTGGTTAATGACGACAACGTGGCGAGTGGCGGGCGTGTCCGAATCGGTGAAATCACGCCCTTCGATCAGGGCAATACCCATGGCTTTGAAATATCCGTCGCTCACGATTCGCACGAACGCGAGGGGGAGCTCTTTCGGCGTATAGACACGGCCCTGAACGCCTGCCCACCACGTCCTGTTGTGACCGAGAGGAAGTGAATCGGTCAATCCCGCCGCCTGGACGCCGGGAATATCGAGCGCGCGCTGAAGGGCATCCGTGAAATAGGCATTGCGCTGCTCCTGAGTCTTGTAGAGCGTGGAATTGGGATCGATGCGGAGAGCGACGGCATGCTGAGGATTGAAGCCCATGTTGACGGCAAGAACGCGCGCAAAACTGCGAATGAGAAGGCCTGCGCCGACAACGAGGACGCATGCGAGCGCGATTTCTGAAATCACCAGCGCGCTGCGAATCCAGGCATGGCCGACTCCGCGCGTGGAGCCGCGGTGCGCATCTTTGAGCGATTCGTGAAGCTTGGGGCCAGGGACGTGCAGAGCGGGCACGAGGCCGAAAAGTGCTCCGGTAAGGATCGCGGCGCCAACCGTGAAGGCGAAGGAAAGGCCGTCAACGCGAACGCTTTCGAGAAGAGGAATGGCCATGCCGCTCAGGTGAGAAAGAGCGCGCGTAGCGACGAAGGCGAGGAGCAATCCCAGCACGGCACCGGCGCTGGAGAGAAGAATACTCTCGGTGAGCATCTGACGGATAAGGCGCGGCTTTGTAGCGCCGAGCGCGGACCGGATCGCGATTTCTTTTTGTCGGGAAGCGCCGCGCGCGAGGAGCAGGTTGGAAAGATTGGCGCAAACGATCAGCATCACCACTCCGACGGCACAGGCGAGGAGGATGAGAGCGGGGCGGATACGTCCGCTGATGTATTGGGACAAATACGAAAGTTCGGGCGTGAAGCCGTTGCGCTCGGGGTGGTCACGCTTCATGTTGATCGCGAGCGAGGAGCTTTCAGCGGATGCGGCAGCGAGAGTTGCTCCGGGCTTGAGACGACCGATGATCGAGAGCGTATTGCCCCATCTATTTGTCCGGTCGCTGAGGGGAAAAGGCACGAAGAGATCCACGTGAGTGCCAGGCGCGAAGATATCGCCAAAGTCAAAGGAAGCGGGCAGAACGGCAACGACCGTGCACAGCGAGCCACTGATGTTGATCGAACGGCCAACGATGCTGCGATCCGCGTTGAAGCGGCGTTGCCATAGGCCGTAACTCATCATGACGGCGCATGGGCTGCCGTCTCTGCTTTCGTCCGCGGTGAATTGCCGACCGAGAAAAGGATTCACGCCGAGAAGCGGGAAGAAGTTTTGCGTGACTGGAACTCGAGTGAACCGTTCGGGCTGACCATCGCCGATCAAATTCGCGTCGCCGACGCCGTAAAAGGCAAAGTACGCGGCAAGATCGGAGAAAGAATGATTTTGACCGCGCAGATCGAGAAGGTAACCGACTTGGGTAGTCTGGCCGGACAGATCATGAGCGCCGGATTCCGGGCGATTTGAGAGCCACACCAAGCTTGCGGGATCGGTAAAGGGTAGCGGGCGGAGAAGCAGCGTATCGACGACGCTAAAAATCGTGCAACTTGCGCCGATTCCGATGCCGACGATCAGGATTGCGAACGCGGCGAATGCGGCGTCGCGACGCAACATGCGAAGCGCATAGCGCAAGTCCTGCATGAACGTTTCAAGGAAGGGCAGGCCGCGCAATTCGCGGTGCTGCTCTTTTATGGATTCGCGTGCGCCCATTCGTAGGAGGGCGTCGCGGCGCGCTTCGTCCGGGGACATGCCCTTGCGGATGTTTTCGTCGGTGAGCATGGCGACGTGGGAGTCGAGCTCCTGATTGAGATCGCGATCGAGCGTCGACGAGGAAAACAGCGCGCGGAAACGGGCGATGATGCGATGAAAGCCGGATCGCATGATGCTACCTCCGAGGAGAGAGCTGCAGAACCTTGCCGATGACGCCGGCGATGCGTTCCCAATTTTCGGTTTCGGCGATTAGTTGCTTGCGGCCCGCTTTCGTAATTGAGTAGAAGCGAGCCTTGCGATTGTTTTCGGATGCTCCCCATACGGCAGAGATCCATTTGTTCTGCAAAAGGCGAATCAGGCAGAGATAGATCGTGCCCTGGTTAATGGCGAGGGCTTCGTCACCGATCTGCTCGATGCGGCGGGCTAGGCCATAACCATGCATGGGACCCATGGCGTCGAGAGTCTTCAAAACCATGAGATCAAGAGTTCCCTGCAAGACGTCTGAGCGAGAGTCTTTCACGCTATCTCCTGTTTGTTGCTTAGAGGAAGGTACGCTTGGTCCTGTGGGTTGTCAAGAGGGCGTGACGCACGCGAATAGGCAACCTAAGGAAGACGCGGCGTACTATTTGGCCACCGGTTATGACGCGGACTGCGGCACGCAACGTTTTGGCTTAAAATGTGTTCTAGATATACGTAAGTGTGCGCAGACGGCTGTCTCGCCTGTGCACGGCAGGCATGCCTTGACCATTTCTATTTATAGATGTGATTTTTTTCACTAAGAGAAGAGGAGAAAATCGCAATGAGCACGATCATAATGCAATATTTCAAGCAGTTTGCAAGGAAGGCGCTGCTGCCGGTGACGGTGCTGGCGGCGTTGTGTGCGGCATCGTCGTTCGCGCAGCCGGCGCGCACGATCCGAGTGGTTCTTTCGCCGCGGTCAACGGCGGACCGGTTCGAGGTGACTAAAAACTTCGGCCAAAGCTGCCGGAATGTGCTGATCACGAGCAACGAGCATCAGTCCGACTTCATGGTGGTGGCGGGTGGCTGGTCCGGGGATTACAGGTTCATGGTGATCCAAAAGGGCGGCGGCGTGCTCTACGTGACCGAGACGATGCTGCTGAGTAATTCGGTGAAAGACGTCTGCAAATTCCTGAATACTCGGACGTAATAGCATTCCCAATCACGTCGGGATGATCAAGCATAGGGGCGACGTGTGCCTGCGAGGCAAAGCACGCCTTCTGGTCTTCGGGGATGAACAGCAGGAAGTCGCTGTAATCTGTGCCGCACCTACGGCGCTCGGATTTCTTTCCGCATTTTTCCCCACCTTCCGGGTGGGGCTAAGTTATGTCGCGCCTACGGCGCTTAATTCATATCAGGTAATGGCGCCGCAGCATTTTTTGTATTTTCGGCCGCTGCCGCAAGGGCAGGGATCGTTACGGCCGGGACGTTCGGACGGACTGGAGCGGGCGGCTTCGACATC
>DATNBB010000002.1:0-15726 GCA_035607335.1 Binatia bacterium
GAGCGGCGCCACGATTACGCAGTCGAGCCGCCGAAGCCAATGTTGCTCGATGTGCTCGGTAATTTGAGCGTTCCGGTGTTCGGCATCGGAAAAATCCATGACATTTACAACGGTCGGGGCGTTGGCAATTACGTCACAACAAAAAATAACGCAGACGGCATGATAAAACTCAGCGAAGCGCTCGCGCGGGAAAAACGAGGGCTGATTTTTGCCAATCTCGTCGACTTCGACATGCTTTACGGGCATCGCAAAGACGTGGAAGGCTTTGCCCGATCGCTTGAGGAGTTTGACGAGTTGCTCGGCCCGTTTTTGCGTCAGATGAAGCCGTCGGATCTGCTGCTCATCACAGCGGATCACGGATGCGATCCCGACCCGGTGAATCCCACCACGGACCACTCCCGCGAATATGTGCCGATTCTGGTGTTCAGTCCAGGCGTTGCTGCCGGCGCAAATCTCGGAATACGTTCGACGCTGGCGGACATGGGACAGACGATCGCAAAGAATTTCGGCGGATCAATTCCACACGGATCGAGCTTTTTGCAGCAACTCGGCGTAAATGCCGAGAAAGCGGGCAGCTAATCCAAACCAAGACGTTCGGTTGAGTGAAATGCGCAACACGGCGAAAGAGGGAATGCAATAAATAGCTTACGTTAACGTAAACGATGCTTGATTTTCTCCTCGATTGAGACTAAATTCTGCGCCGGAATCATTGTGGGGTGGAGATGAGTCTTAAGAAACTGATTGGCATCGCTATGCTGGCGTTTGCATTAGCACTGACCACGGTGGCTGCTCTTCGCACATGGGGACAGGCCGCGCTGCAAGCTCCGCGACCGCGTGTTCCGTCAACAGAGAGTCCTGCATCGCAGGCTCCGCCGCCTACGGCTACTCCGCAAACGTATCCGCAGGCGCAGATCGATGCGGGACAAGCGGTGTTTCAGCAGAATTGCGCGTTTTGTCACGGCCGCGATGCAGGTGGCGGAGAAACGGGCCCGGATCTCACTCGCTCGGCGGTGGTTGCGGCGGATGTGCGCGGCGATCAAATAGGTCCAGTCGTGCACGGCGGGCGCGTCGACAAGGGGATGCCCTCGTTCAATCTCTCTGATCAGGATTTGGCTGCTGTAGTGGCCTTCATTCACGACCAAAAGACCAAAGCGGATTCGGAACAAGGTGGACGCCAACGCGTGAGCGCCGAGGACCTCGCGACCGGGAATGCCACGGCTGGCAAAGCTTTCTTTGATGGACAAGGGAAATGCACCACATGCCACTCGGCAACGGGTGATTTGGCTGGCGTTGCAACGCGGCTCCGAGGACTCACACTGTTGCAACGCATGCTCTATCCTGGTGGCGGCCGAGGCGCTGCGCCTGTCGCGACCGTTACGGTGACGCAGGCAGACGGAAAAACGATAACCGGCAAGCTGGCCTATCGCGATGAGTTCACGATTGCATTGCGAGATGTAACCGGGAGCTACCGCTCGTGGCCGACGAGCGAAGTGAAGTACACCGTGAACGACCCTCTACAGGCGCATGTCGAGCTGCTTGGAAAATACACCGATGACGAGATGCACAACGTTCTCGCCTATCTGCAAACTCTGAAGTAAAGGGATTCCCGATGAAGCTGATTCGCAACGGAGTTTATGTAGCGCTGGCGCTCGCGGCCTCTTTGACGCTCGCACGAACGGCGAAAACGCAAGGTGTCGATCCGGCATCGCTCGTAAATCGGCCCACGGATAGCTGGCCAACGGCAAACGGCGACTATACAGGCGACCGACACAGTACGCTCACGCAAATTACACCGGCGAACGTCGCGGATCTCGGGCTAGCGTGGGCATTCGAACCTGGAATGCAGGTCTCACTCAAGTCCACTCCGATCCTTGTCGACGGTATTTTGTATATCTCCGCTCCGGACCATTTGTGGGCCGTCGATGCGCGCTCTGGACGAATGATTTGGCAGTATGCGTATCCGCCCAATAAGGCCTTCCACATAGGGCATCGTGGTGTCGCTGTGTATAGAGACTGGCTGTACCTGACGACGCCGGATGCGCATCTTGTTTCGCTTGATTCGAAGACGGGGCAGGTGCGGTGGAACGTCGTGATCGGGGATGCGCAAAAAGGATACTGGTCGACCGAGGCCCCGCTCGTTGTTCACGACCATGTGCTCGTGGGGCTTTCGGGCGATTTCGACAACTTGCCAGGGATGCTGAAATCCATCGATCCCGAAACCGGTAAGACGCAATGGACTTGGTACAGCACGCCGCCTGCGGGAACTCCGAATGCCACGACGGGCGGAAATACGTGGATTACCGGAACATACGACCCCGAATTGAACCTGCTGTATTGGGGCACCGGAAATCCGACGCCGACGTTGAACGGGAGCGCACGGCCCGGCAATAACGAATGGACGTGCAGCATCGTGGCGCTGAACCCGGATACTGGCAAACTGGTCTGGGGTTTTCAAGCTTCGCCGCACGATACGCACGACTGGGACGCCGTCGAGGTGCCGATACTCGCCGATGGGACTTTCAAAGGGCAGCCGCGAAAGATGCTGATGCAAGCATCGCGCAACGGATACTTCTTCGTTCTCGATCGCACGAATGGAAAAAGCCTTTTGACTGAGCCATTTGCGGCGGCGAACTGGGCAAAGGGAATCGATGACAAGGGGCAGCCGATTCCAAATCCTGAAAAGGAGCCGGCGCGCGATGGGCGCTTGGTTTCGCCGGACGAAGGCGGCGCAACGAACTATCGTTCGCCGAGTTTCGATCCGAAGACCGGGCTTTTCATTGTGAGTGCGGATGACAGCTATGGAATTTATTTCTATAAACCTGAGGACGGCGCATACGGTTGGGCTGGCGCGGATTATGGACTGTTGGGTATCGGCAAAGTTGAGGCGATTGATTATCAGACGGGAAAGATCAAGTGGACGCATCCGATCGGCGACGGCGCTGGCTCGGGCGTGCTAACCACAGCTACGGGGCTGACGTTCACCGGAGATGCTGCGCGGAATTTCATGGCGCTGCGAACGACCGACGGAACCACTTTGTGGCATTCAAGTGTGGGACACGTTGAAAACTCGCCCGTTACGTACATGCTGGACGGGCGGCAGTACGTGCTCGCGTCGGCCGGAGGCGTGCTCTTCGCGTGGGCGCTGCCGCAAAAGGCGCACTGATTTTGGGCGACTTTCATGCAGCGTGTCCCGGTTCCAAACGGGGAATAAGTGGCAGCTTGAGCGTCAATGGCATTGACGCTCTTGGCGCCATAGAATCGCTTATAGCGCCGCGAACTGCCCACGTTCCCGCCTCGTAAGAGCACTCAGGGTAAACAATCGTGCGCCTCTACTGTCGACACGAAGCGTAGTATACTCCCGCCAATTTTGGGCTTCCTTGAACAGGTGTGAGGAGGAATATGCGCGCGAGATATTTTGCGATTATTTCCGCGATTTGCTTCTTGTGTTGCTGGGGTGTGCGGCGGGCTGATTGGCTGCGGCCGCAGAGTGCGATGGCGCAGAGCGCGGCGACGCAGCCCGCGCAGGTGCGGATTTACAACACGGCGAAGCAGAAGCTGAAGGAAGGGAAGCAGATTTTCGGCGCGACTGTAACTTCGCCCGATCCGAACGTTTATTGCGCGATGGCGAACTCCGGATACGATTTTTTGTGGATCGAGATGCAGCACAGCCCGCTGACTTTTGAAGATGTGGCGCGGATGATCTGGGCGTGCAGGGGAGCAGCGGCGATGCCGTTCATCCGCGTGCCGGATGCGACGGAGAGCGATATCCAAAAGGCAACGGACATCGGCGCATTGGGAATTATTGTCCCGACGGTGGATACGGTCGAAAAGGCTGAAGCGGCCGTGAAGTGGGCGAAGTACCCGCCGGAAGGCAGGCGGAGCCAGGGAAACGGGCAGTATGGCGCGCTCTATGGGAGCGATTACCGGCAGACGGCGAATGACAATATGGTGGTGGTGATCATGATTGAGACGCCGATTGGCGTACAGAACGCCGAGAAGATCGCATCGGTGCCGGGCATTGACGTGATTTTTGCGGCGAGCACCGATCTCGGAAATTTCTCTGGGCACAAGCAGGGAGATAAAGAATACGAAGCGATGGTTTCGAGGATTCATGACGTGACGCTTGAGCATGGGATTCGATTGGGCGGGCCACAAGCGTGGAAAGAGCGTCCGGGGTTTACGTTTTTCCAGGCGCCGACGGACATCGCGCTCATTCGTGAGGGTGCGAAAGCAAATCTATCGCCCAATACGGCGCGGAATGCACAGCCGGGCGTGGCGCCGGTTGAAGGGGCGGAGCATTGATTTGGCGCTTTCTGAATGCAAGAGGTTTTGGGGCATAAAAAATAGGGTGGCTAGTGTCTAGTAGCGAGTGGCTAGCGAGCGGAAACAGCAAGAGAGGTCCTTGCCTTGCTCCGGATGGTGTCACTTTTGGCTGGCAGACGGGGCGCAGCGAGCATGCGCCCCGACAGCCGGAATAACTGATGGCGAGTTAGCCGTTTTTGCGTTCGAAGTCTTTCATGAAATCGGTGAGGGCTTGTACGGCCTCGAACGTGACCGCGTTGTAGATGGAAGCACGCATGCCGCCGACCGACCTGTGTCCCTTGATCCCAATCAGACCTGCCGCGCCGGCGTCCTTCACGAATTTCTTTTCGACTTCTTCCTTACCGCCGGCGACACGGAATACGACGTTCATTTTTGACCGCGACGCTTTTTCCACGGGGCAGTTGTAGAAACCCGTGTCATCGATCGCGTCATAGAGAAGCTTGGCTTTGGCGTCGTTCGTCTTTTCGACAGCCGTGACACCACCCTGCGCCTCGATCCAATCGAGCACCAGACCGAGAGCATAAATTCCGAGCGTCGGCGGGGTGTTGTAGAGCGACTTCTCTTTAATGTACGTCCTGTATTGGAGAATCTGGGCGACCTTCTGATCCGCGCGCTCGGCGAGATCGCTGCGGACGATCACGACCGCGAGGCCGGAAGGGCCGAGGTTCTTCTGCGCACCAGCGAAAATGAGGCCGAACTGGCGTACATCGATGGGGCGAGAAGCAATGTCGGAAGACATATCCGCGACGAGCGGCACGTCGCCGGTGTCGGGCGGCTCGGGCCACTGCGTGCCTTCGATCGTATTGTTGGTGCACATGTGGACGTAAGAAGCATCCGGTTTGAGCGAAATCTCTTCAGGCTTCGGAATGCGCGCGAATTTATCAGTCTCGGTGGATGCGGCCACGCGATGCGTGGCAAGGCGTTTCAGTTCGCCGATGGCCTTGGAGGTCCACGCGCCGGTATGCAGCACGTCAACGGCGCGGCCTGGGAGATACAGATTCATCGGAACCATGGCGAACTGCATGCTGCCGCCGCCCTGAACGAAAAGAACGGAGTATTCGTCAGGGATACGAAGGACGCGACGCAGTGCTTTCTCGGCGCCATCGTTGATCGCTTCGAACTCGGCCGAGCGGTGACTCATCTCCATCACGGACATGCCGGTACCGCGATAATCGAGCATCTCGTCACGCATTTTTTCGAGCACGGAAAGAGGCATGGCTGCCGGTCCGGCGTTGAAATTGAAGGCACGTTTAGTGGCGGTTCCCGCTGCGGTGGATGAAGTCACGTCTGATGATTCCCTTCGATTTGGATTTATCGATACCGAACAGCTCTGAGGTGTCCGAGTACGAACCAGAATAACAAAACTATGAGGCGGTTGCGAAGAGAAAGGCGATTTGGGAACAAAGGTAAATGAGGCGCATGAGATAGAGGAGAAAACCTGCGCTGGAATTTGTTATGTGAGGCGCGAATTTCGTTGGTCGCAGGGCAAAGGCGAAAGAGGGGCCTTTCGGGCCGCTTCGATGCTGCCCGAAGGACGACTGCGTTTTTAAGTTGTTTGGATCTTAGTTTCGATTCATTTTTCTTTATTGATGGCGGTTGTTGTCACGATTTTGCTGTCTGTTTTCTTTTGGCGCGGACTGGTGCTGCTCCGATTGATGCTGTTCGCGCGGTTGCGCTTGCGGGCGCGACGGCTGCGATTGCGGTCGATTTTGGTTGAGCGGAGGATGCACGTCGTAATTTTGGTCGTTCGCGCGGACGGGCGGGCTGTAGCGATAGCGCTCCTGATTGTTGTTTGGCTGCGTCTGCGGGGCGTTGTTGCCGCCTTCGTGTTGCGGCGTCATCGGATTGTCATGCGCAGCAGGCTGAGTTGGATTACCGCCACGATTGTTGCTGTTCACTCCGCGATTCCCGTTGTTCGGTGGATTGAATGGCCGGAAGCCTCCGTTGCCGGGCGATTGATTGCCCGACTCCCCGCCGCCGCTGTTGCGGGCACCCTGCCCATTGTTGATATTGCCGTTTTGGCTGGGATTTGGCCCGCGATTGGGCGTGCCTTGCTCATCGAGCGTGCGCGGGCCTCTGTTTGTGACCGGCATCGCGTTATTGGTGGGCGGCGGCTGTACGTGGCCGTTCGCCGTTCCGTTATTCTGCGTATTGTTTGCGCCTGAGATCTGGCCGCGATTGTTATCTTGCCGGCCGCGGTTGCCGTTGTTGTTGCCAGAATTTCCGAAATTACGGAAACCATTGTTGCCCGGCGCGTTGTTTTGAGGGCCGCGATTGTTGATCGCAGGCGCCTGATGGACTTCTCTCGGGGCCCGCGGCGTTAACCTGGCGACTACCGGGCGCTGCGAGAAGGGAACATCGGGGCGCGTAGTGACGATTTTCGCGTTCGCTCCCACGTAGCTTGTGTGCGTCGGTTCAATCGACGTGCGCGAAACGACGTGGACGTTCTTGAATTGACTTTCGTTGATATGCACGGCCTCGTGGCCAACGGGGCGGGCGCCGACGAACGTCTCGCGCGAGACGACGGTGACGGCTCGATGATTGTCGGCGTAGGTGTAATTCACGCGCGTGTAGTCGCGATTGACGATGACGGTGTTGTAGACGTTGGTCACTTGTGTGACATTCACGACGCGCGTGTTTGTTACGTTGACATATTGCACGTAGCGCGGGCTGCACCGATACGTCGGGACAAAAACATCGCGCGGGCCGAGCGGGAACCACGCGACGCCCGTGAAGCTTCCGCCGAAAGAGACTGAGAGACCGAATCCAGGACCGCCAACAAAAGCGACCAGGGCGGGCGCGTATACCGGGCGAACGACTCTCGGCCCTGGAACCCATCCCCAGCGGGCGCCGATGAGAACCCAGCGGCCATAATGAAAGGGAGCGAAGCCCCACGGTTCTTCGTCAACCCAAGTCCATCCCCACGGCGCGATATAGACCCAGTGACCAACGTGATAGGGAACCCAGTCGGCGGCGACATCCCGCGGATACCAGACCGGACCATAATCGGGCTGCTCGCTCCATTCGCCATATTCGTCAAGATCGTAGTAGCCATCGACATCGCGCGAAACGTATTGCGCCGAGGCAGAGTTGTTTTCCCGCTGGTCGCGCGTCTGGCACCAGGCTTCGAAGTCGTCGAAATCGGGAGCGGACTGAGCGTCATAGGAAAGCTGATCGGTGCCGTTGAACGTATATTCCTGATCGGCATTCAAGTCCCATGAATCGCCGCCGCCGGTGACTTGGCCCGACCCTTCACGGACCACGATTGTGGTGGAATTGCCATCGGGACTCGTGGAGACGACGTATTCGCCTTCGCGTGCGAGCGTGAACGCGAGATTCGGCGTGTCAATTTCCCAAGCGTCGCCCGGATTGAGCTGGCGGAGATGGATTTCGATCTTGCCTTGCGGGAGCTGAAGCTGCACGGTGCGATCGTCAAGATTCAGGAAAGAGAGGCCAGTTTCGCTCGAGAGGCGGATTGCGTTGCTATCGATGTGGACTTCGCCGCGTGAGTCTTTATCGGCCCAGAGATTGTCGTTGGTTGTCAGCGGCCGATTGGGATCGGCAGCGACCCAGTCGGTATCGCCCTGCACCTGATACGAGACTGAGCCCTCCATGTAGTTGAGGCGTGCGACTCGGCCTGGCGGATCTTCATCCTGTGACTGCGCGAATGCTGGAAGTGCAGCGAACAAACCGAGAAGCAAGAGCAGAGACGTCGCCGAGCGAAGGGTCTTTTTCATGGTCGTGACTCCTTTGCGGTGCCGATACGTTCATCTTGCTAAGAAATCGTTTGCCAAGATAGCGAACCCGCGAACCGTGAAGCCAACAGGTAACCCCTAAAGCTTGATGCTGCTCTACTCGATGCTCCCGGTTTATATCGTGCACCTTCACACTCCGAGTGCGGCATCACTCGCGGGGTGATGCTCCGCGGCCCCGAGCATCGATCGAGGCCGCGGTTATGAGAGTTATGACGCGCTATGAGTCAGGAAGAAAATTTAGCGGCGTCCGCCGTGACCACCGCCACCGCCGCCATGGCTGCCACCGCCGCCTCCACCACCGCCACCGTGGTAGCCTCCACCACCGCCACCGCCTCCTCCGCGAGGAGCCGAGTAGCCGCCGCCTCCACCGCCGCGAGGCGAGGAATAACCACCGCCGCTATATCCGCCGCCACGAGGTGCTGAGTAATTCCCTCGAGGACTTGGCGCTGAATAACCGCCGCGCGGCGCGGAGTAACTACCGCCATTGTATCCGCCACGGGGCGCGGAATATGATCCTCCGCCCGGATAACCGCCGCGCGGACTGGAATACCCCCCATTTGGGGCGGAGTAGTTGCGTGTTGGCGCAGAGTAGTTACCGCCGCCGCGCGGTCCGCTGTTTCTGTAATTTGAGTCGCCGCGAGGCGTCACGACAGGCTGCCTCATATTCAACGGAGGCCGAGAGTAGGAATTGCCGCCTCGGGATTCCTGCGATGGAGTATTTCGAGACGGCTCGTTATTTATATTTGGCCGAGAGAAATTGCGGTCGTTCTGCGCTTGCGTCGGCGGAGTGAAATTCCGCCAGCCGCCATTGTTCGCTCCTCGATTTTCCGAACCCCGGTTCATTGCCGGGCTGTTGGAGCCGCGATTGCCGCCGAAACTCTGCGGATTCGCGCCACGGTTGGCGTCGGGGCGGCTATTCTGCGCGGCACCTCTGTTGTCGACTGCGCCACGATTGCCGTTGAATGTGCGCCAGTTTCCGTTTTGAGCGCCGTTTGCCGCAGGGCCGCGACCCTGAACTGTGCCGCGATTATCGACAGCACCACGATTCATTGCCGGATTTGCCCCGCGATTTGCGGACGGCGGACTGAATGTGCGCCAGCCCGGACGAGTGTTCTGGCCGACCGAATTGGAGCGCACGCTATTATTGCGGCCAGCGGGAGATGAATTGCCGCGAGCTGCGTTACCACCGAAGCCGCGATTGGCGCTGTAGAACCGTTGCGAGCTCGGAGGGGCATTTCGAAATGCCGAGCTGTTCGCGGGGCGGCCAGTGGAGCTATAGCTTCCGTGCGTCGGGCGGATCGGCATTCTGCCAGTGATCGCGCTGGACGAACGGAAAGCCGCTTCGGTGACATGGGCCTGATTCCTTGGGACGCGCCCATGGCCAAATTCATCGCCGCGCATGGAGCTGATGCCGCCGCGAACGCGGTCGTTTACGAGCGCGTCGTGGAAATTGGAGAATTGCCGTCCGCGATCGCCGTGGAGCGGGCCAAAACCTTCATGGAACCGATCGTAATCACGGAAACCGATGGCGCGGTAACTGCCGCCCCAGCGTCCGTACCACGGGTGATACCAATCGCACGGACCGATCGGCAGCCAGCCGACATTGCCCCAGCCGAATCCGACGCCGAAGCTGACCCCGCCACCACCCCACCCGAAGAAGGAGACGTAAGCGGGAGCCCAAACCGGATAATACCCTGTGTACACGGGACCCGGCCACCAGCCCCAGCGCCCGCCGTAAACAAACCAGCGGCCATAGTGGTAAGGCGCCCAACCCCATGGCTCATAGGAAACCCACGTCCAGCCATAGAAAGGCTCATAGACCCAAGTTCCGTCGCGATAAGGCGCCCAATCGGAGCCGTAATTTGGGAACCAGACGTTGCCGTAGTCGGGAACTTCGCTCCATTCGCCGTAAACATCGAGATCCTCGGAGCCGGTGTAATAGCGGTTCGTGTTGTTAAAACTCTTCGCCGTCTCCACGCGGTGATCGCGGTCGGCGTTCCATGAGTCCCAGTCGTCGCGGCCGGGAGCGGCGTCGACGCGATATTGCGGATCGTCGGTGCCCGCGACGGTGATCATTTGACCGGCGTCAACGTGAGTGCTGCCTTGGGGCGTGGAAATGTCCGCTGAGCCGCTGCGCACGATGATTTTTGTTTCGGCGTCAGAATTGACGAGGATGCGATAGTCGCCTTGGCCGTCCGGATGAACCGCGGCATTGGGCGTATCGATTTCGATTTGTGCCTGGCTGCCGGGCAGGACGGAATAGGTTGCCAAGCCTTGCCCGAGCTGAATTTGAATATTCTGGCGATCGAGGGTGGCGATTTTGGCTGTGGCGTCACTCGATAGGCGGATTTGGTCGCCGTAGTCGAGTTCGATCTCGGCGCGGCCGCCGTTTGCGGTGGAGATGCGATCGCCGGGTTCGAGCGGAGTGTTCACCGTGAGCGGAACAAGTTCGCCGTTATCGCCGCGTTGCGAGGAAACGTCACCGTGGATATAGCTGGCGCGCGCTACCCCGGGAGCCGCGCTATCGGACTGTTCGTTTTGGGGCTGGTCTTGTGCCGATTGATCCTGCGGAGGAGGCGCTTCGCTCTGGTCCGGCGCCGGAGGGGGGGCCGCCTGAGGTTCAGAGTACGCACCGTAATCGCCCTGAGCGAATAATGAGGACGCCGCGGGACTGAATCCCGCGGATATGACAAGCGCTGCTATGATCGTTATGAGTTTTTTCATGGGTCCCTCCCGGCTACTCACGCCAGGGATGCTGTGAATCCGACATGGATAGTGCAGGGGCTTTGCCAAACTCATCTGCCTGCGTTGTCTATGTAAGTCTTGTAGTATCAGTACGATGTGAGTTGAATAGCCCACATTGCCAGATGGACTTCTCGCTCATCTGGTGAATCTCAAGCGCAGGTGGTGGTTTTCAGCCAGTCGGCGCGACTTGGCGCGGTTTTCCACAGGCCTCACTCCCGTTAGACTAGACTTTGTTCCCGAGGTGACGCTATTATCTGCCTCCCCCGAACGGCAGCCCAGCCGTGATTAATTCGAAATTGGAGGTTCCGATGGTTCAAGAAGCTACGACTCCACAATATAGCGCTGTGCTCTGCCGCCACTGCCGTCAACCGATCCCTGTTCCGTCGATTGTGACGCGTATGGAGAGCCTGTCGAACACGGGTGACAGCGGGGTGGAGTCCGACCGTGCATTTACGCTACGGTGCCGCTCCTGTGAATGCGAGCATCCGTACCGATCGAGCCAGATTGTTCAAGTGGACGGAGAACCAAGAGAGCGACGTGCTTTGGCGCGCGCCGCGAATGCCTGAAACAGGACGCGCCCCCAAAGCAATCGCGCTCTAAACGTCTTGCGTTTGCGCGTGCCAGGCCCGAGCGCGCCTTCTAGTATTTCTTCGTGAATCCGTTACGCTGGTTTGTGACCTCGAAGTGGCCGTCCGAGTGTGCGGTCACCTTGATCCAGAAGGCAGAATCGGGCGAAGCAGCCGGATTCGCGATCATGTCGGTGGCGGAATTGTGATCCTTGCCCCCGGCTTCTGAGAAGTGCAACTGCCATAAATCCTGAAGACCGGGCGAATTGTGGACCGTTGTCCACGCTTCGACTGTGCCGCCTTTCGTTGCGCCATTGTCCATGATAGCGACGCGAGGATGGAGCGCGTGCACAAGCGCCGGGGAATTACTTATCGCCAATCCGTGGTGACTGACGACGAAGAGATCTACTGTGCCGACTTTGTTCACGGGGCAGACGAGCTCACCTTCTTTGTTCCATGTGAGATCGCCGAGATCGGCTATGCGCAACTTGCCGAACTGAATGATGCTGCCGGCTGATTGAGCGTTTTCGGATGTGTCGACTTCTTGGGGCCTAAAATTCGCGCACGACGGATTCGGTTGACCGGCGCCCCGCAATGGATGGTCGATTATCTTGCCTGCCGCGGTGACGATCATCCAATCAAGGCCTTTTACAGGCAGCTTGAACCCCGGCGTGACGACGGTGTGGTGCCCGCCTTTGGCGATCTTTTCGTAATCGTCCCACACCTTTTGGCCATTTTCCGGATCATGTTCGACGGTTTCGCCGTGGTCGTAGAAATTGCGGATCGGGATTTTCGCGGCGAGCGCCGGGACGCCTCCGACATGATCTGAATGAAAGTGGGTGATCAAAAGATGATCGATCTGCTTTACGCCGGCATCTTTTGCGGCAGCAGCGATGCGCGCGGCGTCACGGTCGCCGGGAGAGCCCGTGTCCACGAGAACACTCTCGCCGGAGGGAGTTACGAAGAGCGTGGACTGGCCACCTTCCACGTCAATGAAATAGATCTGCAGGTTCTTCGATTGGGCGAAAAGCGGTACGGCAAGCATTGCAGCGACAACGGGCGCAGCAATGGCTAAAACGAATTTGGTGGACACGTTTCGGTTCCCCTTCGAAATGCAAGAGACATGGTAACGCTGCGCAGACGTGAAACTGCAGCAATTTCTCTTGAAGGTCACTCCGAGACGGGACGAAAACGAAGAGGGGTCCTTCAGGCCGCTTCGCGTCCATCAGGACGACGCCCCCGTTTCTCCTGAGAGGAGCCGAAGGAAACGCTGGATTACTCCTGCGGGTCGGGGACGCCCATTTTGGATAGGCGGTAGCGAAGGGCGTTGCGCGAGAGGCCTAGGGCGCGCGCGGCTTGGCTTTTGTTGCCGCCGGCTTTACGCAGCGCTTCGCGAATCATTTCCTCTTCCCATTGTTCAAGAGTGCTTCCTTCGGGCAGTGTGGCCGCGCCATCTGTCGCCGTGCGCTGACGCGGCTTGTCGAGGTGAATGTCTTCTGCATCCAAGGTGGTTCCCGCTGAGAGTGTGACGGCCCGCTCGATCACGTTTTGTAACTCGCGAACGTTGCCAGGCCAGTAGTGATCGATCAGGATCTTCATCGCCGCCGGAGTGATGCCGTTGATGGTTTTTCCCGATTCGCGCGAGAACTTTTCCAGGAAAAAGTTGGCCAGCGCCGGAATATCGTCTTTGTGCTCGCGCAGCGGCGGAATGTCGATGGCCACGACGTTGAGGCGATAGTAGAGATCCTCGCGGAAAGTTCCTTCTTCGAGGGCGGCGCGAAGGTCGCGGTTCGTGGCGGCGATGAGGCGGACGTCAACTTTGTGCGTTTTGGTGCCGCCGAGCCGCTCGAATTCGCGTTCCTGAAGGACGCGCAATAGTTTCACCTGGATTGCAGGCGGCACGTCACCAATTTCATCGAGAAAGAGCGTGCCTTTATCCGCCAGTTCGAATTTGCCCGGCTTGCTACCCACAGCACCGGAAAACGCTCCTTTTTCGTAGCCGAAGAGTTCGCTCTCGAGTAGGGTCTCGGGAATCGCGGTGCTATTGATTTTGACAAATGGCCCGGAGGCTCGCTGCGAATGCTCGTGAATGGCTCGAGCGACCAAGTCCTTTCCGACGCCGCTTTCTCCTCCGATCAACACGGTGGAATTTGAGGGAGCTACGCGTTCGACGAGGCTGAGGACGGCCTGCATCTTGTCGCTGCGCGCGACGATATTCTTGTATTCGTACCGGCGGCCGAGGGCTTCCCGGAGGCTGCGATTTTCCTCACGGAGCTGCCGCGAGGCGAGTTCCTTGCGGATCACGATCATCAGCTCGGCCAGCGAGAATGGCTTGAGAACGTAATCGCTGGCTCCCGCCTTCATCGCGTCTACCGCGGATTCGACGGAGCCATACGCCGTCATCATGATCATGGGAAGATTCGTGTCGATCTTTTTTGCCGCATGAAGGAATTCAAGACCGTTCATTCCGGGGAGCTTGAAATCGGTGAGAACGAGGTCGAACGAATCCTTCTGCAGCATTTGCAATGCCGATTCAGCATCGGGCGCCGAACGAGCGATGAAGTCGTCTTCTGCAAGCTGCAGCTCGATCAGCCGCCGCAACTTGGCTTCGTCTTCGACAACGAGGATCGATGGCTTTTCGCGGCTCACGTTTTCGCAGGTTCCTGTTTTGGCGGTTCGGACGGCAAAAAGATACGAAAGCGCGCGCCCTTGGCGGAATCGGAGTCGAGCCGAATCCATCCGCGGTGCTCGTCTACGATTTTGGCAACAATCGAGAGGCCGAGTCCAACGCCCTCTTTTTTCGATGTGATGAAAGGATTAAAAATTTGCTCACGCATCTCTGGAGCGACGCCGGGACCTGTGTCTTCGATGGTGACGACGACGCCCGATGAGCCATTGGACAATTCCCGGTCGGCCGCAAGCCGCAGAATACCGCTGCCGTTCATCGCCTGGTAGGCATTGGCTATGAGGTTCGAGAAGACACTCTCGCAGAATCGCTCGTCGACGACTATAGGCGGCAGATCCGGCGCGTACTGGCGTTCTATGGTTACATGGGAATCCGGCATTTGCGCGTCGACCGAGTCGGCGGCATGGTCGATGATTGCAGTGACCTGTTGCGGATGCAAATCGAGGTGTAGCGGACGCGCAAAATCAAGAAAACGCGCGACCAGATCGTTGAGACGATTCACTTCGCTGGAAATGTAACCGGCGAGTTCGGCGGCGAGCGGCTGCGCCTGCTGTAACTTCTGCGCGAGCATTTCGGCGGAACCTTTTATGACGCCGAGGGGATTACGAATCTCGTGCGCGAGGCCCGCCGATAGCTGCCCCAGAGCCGCGAGGCGTTCGGTGCGGCGCGCTTCGGCTTCGGCGCGACGCAGCTGGCGATTGGTGTCTTCCAGTGCGTCAGAAAGTGCACGTTGCGCTACCGCCTGGCGGCGGTTCTCGACGGCAAAACGGTTCACCAGCATGGCAGCCAGAAAAAAGAAGAGCATGCGCGTGGCGAGCAAATAATAGCTCTCGGCTGTGATCTCGTATTCCGCTCGGGCGGGAATTAAGAACGCCGCGTACGAGGCGCTCGCCAGAGCCGTCCAGAGCAACGTGGTAATCGGACCGAAATACATTGCGGCAGTTACGACCGGAAGAAAATAGATAGGCCAATAGCTGCTGTTGATGGCTGCGTCGTTTGGGTGAGCGGTGTGAGCCAGCAATAGGGAAGAGAGAGCGATCTTAACGAGAACGCTGCAAGCGCATCCCCATTTCGGGAGCCATGAAATCAGGCGCCCCTCAAAAACCTGAAAGGCGCCGAGTGCCAAGAGAATAAGCTGCTTATGAATTTCTTTAATCGGAGGCAAAAACACGAGCGCGACGATAAAGATCACCCAAACGGCGTCGATCCAGCTGAACGCAGGTTGTTTGTTATCGCACGTCGTCATCAAAGGCGTCAGATAGTCCTTGAATCAACTTGAATCTAACACACACCGGGTATTTCGAGGCTTTGGTGCTGTCCGCCGATGTAAACGACCGCTCGGAGGGAACTATTTGCCAGCGAGCGCGGATTCGGCCTGCTCAATGAGGAGCGAAATTTCTTCTGAGCGGGAAGGTCTTCTGCGGACCAGCGCGCGCCCGATAAGGAGCACGGATGGCGATTCGAGTTGCGTGCCTGCAGCGATTTGGGCAAGCGTCGTTTGACGATGGCGCTGGCGGCGCGTGGTGGCACGGGAAACGATGATCGCAGGCGTTTCGGCAGCAAGTCCCGCCGCGAGGAGTTCGTCGCGCAGACTCGCCACGCCATGGCCTGGCATATAGATCATCAGCGTGGTGTCGCCGCGCGTGAGGCC
>DATNBB010000047.1:0-5843 GCA_035607335.1 Binatia bacterium
CACATAGCGCGCCGGATCGGTGATCTCCTTGCTCCAGTCAACTAGCGCCGTTTGAGATACATAGAAGCCGGGGAAGGGATCGTCAGCGCCCTGGACAAACGGCTCGCCGTGGTCGGTTACGATGCCGTCCCAGTGGCCCGGTGCGCCAGCATTCGAGAGATCGTCAAGCCCTGTGTTGTCTGGATTGTAGGCGTTAGGAGCGCCATCCGCGTCGATCGTCATGCCTGAACTGAACATGATCGCGGAGCCGTCTCCGAGGCTCCAAATAGGCACATTATGGCCAAAAAATTCGCCCTTATCGGGATCAAAATTCGTCAAAAGCGTCCTTTGGCACGCCTGTGGTGCCGCATTTTCGGCTGTCGCGCCGCTGTCTGTATTATTGGTCTGTCCCTTCGACGCGGCAACGACTGCCGCCACCGGAACTAGTGCCGCGAAAAATATGCCTACCCATCTCCGCTTCATCCGCTGATTACCCTCGAGCAGTAAGATGCCTCAGCATACCATCCCGTTTCTTCCCAGAAAGCTGTGAATACTGACTGTTGACGGCAATTGGCATATAGCGCTCGGCTTAAGTATAAAGTGAAGCACCGCACGGCTCGCGTTCCCTGCGGCACAACTTTCCTGCGCGGCGCTCCGCCAAAGGTGGGTGGTTCTGGGTCCTCAGGAGCGAGCGTCGTCATTTGCCCAAAAGCGCAGAGAGCGAGGCCGCAGAGGCGCTTGCTACGCCCTCTACGCCTCAGTTCTCTGCGCTTTGACCAACGCCCACGTTATGCCCTTAACCAATGTGCAGGTTGTTCGTTACCGAGAAGACGCCCGGCACTCCGAGTGCCCGGATTCTCGCAACATTGGCATCCATCTGCCGGTCCACGGAGCCAACAAGCGTCACGTGACCGTTGTTCACGATGATGTGAATCGCTGGGATGGCTCCCATGGAGTAGCGTGAAAGCACCGGGTCTCTGAAAATGGCGCGGTACTCGGCGCGCCGGATCTGGTCGTCGAAGTTCGAAAGCGGCAGCACCGTGATGTTGTCCACCACGCGCGTCACACCTTCGAGGCGCTTCACGGCGTTTTCCGCATCGCTCTTCGTGATGGGTTGCACCACCTGGCCGGACAGTGTCACTTCGCTGCCGTTGATCGAGTATTCGAGATTATCGAACACGCCGTACCACGGCACTGTCACCAGCGCGTGCCGCACCATTTTGCTCAGGTGCTGTTCTTCAGTCATCTGAGTTGGTGCGGTCGCGGCGTTCGCGGCATTGGCGCCAATCGCCAGCGTGGCCAGCCCCAACATGACCACGGTGCACGAAATCTTTCGCAGCCACCTATAAACGTTCATCGTTTGTCTCCTTCGTGTAAGTCGCTCTCTATCGAGTATCTCTACCTATCTCTTCGCCATATCGATTTGCACGCACGATGCCAACTATGACCAATGGTCATAATCTGTAAGGCTCGAGAATGCAGGGAAATAGGTGGGGGTAACAGCCGCTATCTACGTGTTTAGGAAAGAGCGCTCGCTGACGCTGGTGGAAATTCACCACTCCCGGTGCTTTTCAACCGCAGGACACAGCCAACTGGAAGTGATTTTTCGCAGGGGCGCCCTTGCAGCGCCCTGCGCCAGCCGCAGTCTCCTAGGGCTCGAAATAAGGATCGTTTGCCATATGGATGTAGGCCGCTTCCGAGGCGGGAGACGAACTGATGCGCCAATCTTCCTCCTTGTTGATGTCGAACCACACAAGGCCCTTAATCAGCGGATAATTGGTGCGCAGCGTCGGAATGATATCGGCGATCCACTTGGCTTTGTCGCCGCCGACTTCACCGGAAGCCATTTCTCCGATCAGGATTGGTTTTTTCTTCGCCGCGAGCAACGGATAGATATTTTGAAAGACTTGCTGGAAAGTTTGCCAGCCGCCGTTCTTAACGCCCCAGTTGTAGCCGTCAACTCCGGTCCAATCAACATAGGCATCGCCGGGATAGTAGTCCATCGTGGTGCGGTTGCCCCCGTGGGTATCGGTAACGTTCGGGCACCATGCCCACACGACGTTCGTCGCGCCCTGGGCAACGAAAATGTCATGAATATGGCGATAAGCGGAAACGTATAGAGGCGCGTTGTTGCCATCCCACGCCTCGTCACCGTTCATCTCAGCGGCAAAGTCGAGGAAAAACTTCTTGCCGAGCGCTTTGGATCCCTTTGCACGCGCAATAATCGTATCGTCAAGGCTGCCGTCGACGATCTTCGTAAAATCGATGTTGTGCGGCTCCCAATTTACGAGAGGGATGCGTCCAGCCGCCAAGTCCGCCTGAGTGACCGTGCCGGTCCAATCGGATTCCCAGCGATAATACGTAAGGTGAATAGCTGGGGTCCGGCCGAGCTTCTGCGTGGTCTGATCTATGGTACCGGCCCCGTAGAATTGCCCAAGCAGCGCTCCTGATGCCGGTTCGAGAATAGAGGATCCGCCGGAACCTACGTCTGTTGCGCCGGAAAGCACTCCGCCGGCAGCGAAAATCAAGAATCCAGTGAAAATCACTGCCGTAAGCGTTCTTCTCATAGCCGTGCTCCTCGATTAACGTTCAAAACGTGCACTCGCATTTCAAAGCGGTCTTGGCTGGGATTTTGAAACTCGCAATAACCGTCGCACATTGAGACGAGAGGCAGCCCTCCGACCGGTACCAATGTACTAAGTGACAGTCTCGATTGAAATAGCTGTGTGTAGACGGTTAGGCTCTGCGACATGGACAAGATTCTTATTGTCGATGACAGTAAATACGTTCGCGCAGCGCTTCGCGTTTTTCTCCGCGTAACGATGCAATTGGAAATCTGCGGCGAAGCGGGCGATGGATTCGAAGCTGTCGCGAAAGCGACGGAGCTGCGCCCCGATCTGATTCTGATGGACGTCGCGATGCCGAAAATGAATGGCGTGGAAGCGGCGCTCGCAATCAAAAGCATGTACCCCGAAACGCGAATTGTTCTTTTCACGTTTTGGGAGAACAGCGTTCACACGGGCATGGCGAAAGCCGCCGGCGTGGATCTGGTCCTTTCGAAATCCGCCGGTACGGCCACGCTGCTGGAGTCCATACGAAGCATCCTGAGCGATAATGCCGCCGCCGGTCACTGAGTTCTGGCTATTCCACATGCCGTGAAAGAAACCCAAACGATATTGGGCCGCGCGCGCCACGGTGTCTTCGCGGTAAAGCACGCCAACTTCTCGCTGACTATGAGACGTTGCTTTTGGATTTCCACCACGTACCGGTTATCAGTGACCGCTCACGGTTTGTTAATCGGAAAAAAAGGAAAATTTTAAGTCTGGAACAGCAGTCCGGAGTTGCGGATCTGTTCGGCGGCTCTCCATTGCCGGCGCAGTGAAAAGACGACGAAGCTGCTGATACTCGAAAGGCGTCTTTTTGCCGCTTTGCGGATTCCGTCAGCTTGTTCCACGGTGCAACGCAAGTGGATCGCCGTGCGGCCCTCGGAGGCATCGGGAGGAGCGATTTTAATCGTGTACGACAGCCCGACCTGGGACCTTTCCTCGATCCAAATACTTCGCTCGAGCACGTTCAGCAGATAGCCGCTCACGCTGCGATGTTGCGCCAACGCCTCCGCGTGAATTGTCTGCGCATCCTGCGGCGAACAGCGGATGAGCAATGATGTGCGGCCTTGGGCGTCCATTGATACCATATGGTATCAAACGCCTTGACGGCGCAACGGGGATTCCGCTAGAAACGTACATCTAGAGAGTCGCGCGAGGGTTAGTCTGCTATGCAAGGGCCGGTCAAAGAGCGCTGGCAAATACTGTGTGAACAAGCCGCTAACGAACAGGATCCTCAGAAGTTGATGGACTTAGTTCGAGAAATCAACCGCCTGCTCGAAGAGAAACAGAAGCGCCTGACAGCGAAGCGGAATGTCGCCGATTGAAAGTATTTGATGTCCCCTGGCCGAAGCCGATCTCGATTGGAGTCGGCGGCAGCTCACCGATGGTATGATTCTGGCGCCCGAACCGCGCCTGCGGCTCGCCCGATCTAAATCACAATTTCAATCAGAGGAGTTACTCATGATTATTGTTCGTAATTGCTTTACAGCCAAGCCGGGGCTCGCCAGCAAACTGGCCGCTCAACTTAAAGAGGCGGCCGGCAGTTCAAAGCTCGGGAAATTTCGAGTGCTAACGGATATGACCGGCGATTTCAACCGCGTGATTCTGGAATATGAGGCAGAAAATATCGGTGCGTTCGAAGCTACCATGAAGGATTACGCCACCAATGCGGCATTTCGCGAAAAAATGAAGGGTTATACGGACCTTTGGGTCACTGGGAGCCGCGAAATCCTGCAGGTCGCGTAGGCTTCTTTTTCCAAACAAAATTTTCGCCCGAGATTCCCGCGCTCTGCGATAGGCGCATAGCAAGCGTCTGCCGCTAAAATCTATCACGAATCCAAACTAGTGCCGCCAGCCGCCGGTGATCTCGTTTCCGCTTTCCATGGGACGCTGAACGGCGCCCGGCGTATCGGGAGCAGGAGGCGCTTTTTCGAGCATCGCTTTGTGACTTTGACGCGCCATCATCGCTTCGGTCAAATCCGGCGCGAGTTGGTGCGCAAACGTCATGAATTTTCCCGCGGGCCCGACGCTGACTTCATCCTCGGGATCGGTGGCCAGCTTGACGATGACATCGACGACTGTTTGCGGATCGTAAACGGGAGGAATCGGCACGGATTTGTGACCAAGGTGATTCGCTGCGTGTTCGAAGAAGGGCGTGTCCATCGACGTAGGCAGAACTGTGCAGACGTGGATCGTATCGATGTGATTCTCCTTTAATTCGAGACGTAGAGCGCCACTGAGACCGACAACGGCATGTTTTGCGGCAACATACGACGCGAAATAGGGCGTAGGAACTTTTCCGACGACTGAGGCGACGTTGATCAGAGTGCCGGCGCCTTCGCGACGAAATTCCTGCATAGCGTAATAGCTGCCGTAAAGAGTGCCGAGCAGGTCCGTATTGATCACCTGCACGTGTTCTTCGAGCGGAATTTCTTCGAAGCGGCCGAGCGTGCCGCTACCCGCGTTGTTGACCCACACATCGATTTTGCCGCCCGCGTCCAAAGCGGTGCGTGCCAGGCGTTCGACGTCGCCCTCCTGGCTCACGTCAGTCGGGCAGGGAATTGCGTCGCCGCCGAGAGCTTTGCATCGTCGGGCAAGTTCATCGAGCGCCTGATTGCGACGAGCGGCGAGAACCACATTTGCGCCCTGACGGGCGAATTCGAGCGCGGCGCCTTTGCCGAATCCGCTGGATGCGCCCGTAATGACGATTACTTTGCCTTCGAAATTGCGTTCAGACATGATCTTTCTCCGTAGAATTCTATTTACAAGACCGCGGCACTCAGGAGCCTATTAGGCGGCTGTGGCCCAGGGATCTAGCACGACCTTTGTGCAATGGTCCTGCTTGTCGCGAAAAACTTTGTACATTTCAGGCGCACGGTCGATAGGCACGCGGTGGCTGACGACAAAGCTGGGATCGATCTCGCCGCGTTCGATGCGTTCGAGCAAAGGACGCATATATCGCATCATATGCGTCTGGCCGGTCTTGATCGTGAGCCCCTTATTCATCACGGCGCCCATTGGGACATTGTCGATAAATGAAGCGTAGACGCCGGGCACGGAGATCGTGCCGCCTTTGCGGCATGCGCGAATGCATTGGCGAAGCACTTCGGCGCGGTCCATTTGGAGCTTGAGTGATTGCTTCATGCGATCGATGAAGAAAAAGAGAGAATGGCCGGAGGCTTCCATGCCGACAGCGTCCATGCAGGAATCGGGGCCGCGATTGCCGGTCATATACTGAAGGGTGTCGACGACGCTTTC
>DATNBB010000058.1:0-33935 GCA_035607335.1 Binatia bacterium
GCGTTCAGCCGATGCCGAAGATTCCTGCGCCTCTGTCGCACGCGATGAGGCCGCAGCCGCGAGCGCTCCCGAAGCCAGTGCCGAACCTAAAAATTTCCGCCGATCCATGGACAACCTCCGCGCAATGGATTTTCTACAACTTGCGCGGAGATGATCACACACGAGCAAGAGCATGTCCAGCGGCGATCGGCAAATTCGCATCGACCGAAAGAGGCAGCCGCCGGCTGGATCGGCTACTGAACGGTGAGAGTCAGATTAGGGACGATCACAGTCGTGCCGTTAATAGTGATCGGCACACTGATCGATTGCGCGGTTGCCTTTGGGGTTGCAGGCGTTTTCGCCGCGCTGGTGCTGCCATTCGCGTCGGGGCCGGAGGCGTTCATGGCGCTGCCACAACCGACACCGGTGATGGCAATTGCGAACAAGAGCACAGCGAAAGCGAAATTCACACGGCGCTGCTTGCGAGGCATCGCGAGCGGCAGGGTCGCCGCGCAGAGCAAGATCGCGAGCAGCAAATCGCCCCCTGACGGCGAAGGAGAAACGAAGGCGGAAGAGGCCGCAGGCGTAACCGTCAGCAGAGCCGTCGTGGTGCCATTTGCGGGCAGAGTAAAACCGCTTAGCGTGCATGTGATTTTCTGCGAGGCCGCGCTGCTGCATCCCGCTGAGGAGAGAGTACCCGCGCCCGTCAGCCCCCCTTGACTCGTGATGGTTAGTATCGTTGTCGCAGAGAGTTTTGGCGCAGAGATAGCGAGAGCCGTCGGCGTGGCCGAGACGGTGAATCCCGCCGCGACGGGCGGAGTTCCCGAGCCCGAGCCCGCCGTTTGCGTTGCGCCGCTGCCGCTGCCGAAAATCGCCCACTTCGAACTCGAGTAATTGTAAGCAGGCCAAGCCACGGCGACGTTGCCGCTCGAATTTGCGCCCGCCACGACTTCGACGACCTCGGGATTATTCCCCGAGCCGCCGTTGGTGATGTTCGTTGAAGAGAAGGTGTTCCCCTGGTCGGTAGATTGGAGGAGATAAACATCGGTGCCGGCGGCAGCGATGTCGATCGTTCCGTTTGCGTCAAGACCCATAGCGGCTGGAAAAAACGACGCGATCTGGCGTGGCGAGGAAAAAGCGGCCGTTCCGGCATTCATGCGACTAAAGAAGGCTGCATTGCTTCCGCCAGCGACTTGCGGCCACGCAAGGTCCACATTACCCGTGGAATCGACGGCTATGAGCACGCGCGAAATCGCGGCTTGGCCCTGCGTGTTCGTGATCTGGACCGGTGCGGAAAAAGTGGCGCCCCCATCTTTCGATTGGCTGAAAAAAACGTCGCTCGAAACCACGGAGCAGAACGAGGGGCTGGGGCAATTGCTGTTCCAGGCGATGTCGATATTGCCTGCCGGATCGATAGCGATCTGGTCGAAGAACGCACCGCTTGGAGTATTCGAGACGTCTTTGGCGACGGAGAAGCTCGCGCCTGCATCCGTGGAGCGCGTGAAGAAGAGATCGTACGGATTGTGACCGGCGACGCTGCCCTGCCAAACGACATCAATGCCGCCGCCTGCATCCAGCGCCATCGTTGGGCTCGAGGCGCCCGGAGCGTAATTGGAGATATTCAGCGGCGTGGAAAAGCTGATGCCAGCGTTTGTCGAGCGGGCAAAAAAGATCTGGCTCGTGTTCGCGTCCGACCAGACGACGTTGATGTTGCCGGCGCCATCGATAACGAGCGGATGGTAGCCAGCCGCGCTGAAAGCGAGCGAGGCATTCGTTACGCCGGCAATATTTAGCGGCGAGGAGAACGTGGCGCCCGCGTCGGCCGAGTGGGTGAAAAAGAGATGGCCGCCGCCGCTCCAGATCACGTTAATGGCGCCTTGAGCATCGAGTGCGATGACGGGATTTCCTGATGAGCCGTTGTTGGAAAGATTCAGCGGCGCAGAAAAAGTGGCGCCATGGTCGGTCGAGCGGCTGAAGAGAACGTCTTTGTTGCAGCCAGAAGCGGTGCAGGCGCTCGCCTGATCGCTCCACACGACGTAAACGTTCCCGTTTTGCGCTACGGCCGTTTGTGGTTCGCCTGTGGCGAGCATGTCCGCAGAAATTTTTGCAGGCGGCGAAAAAGAGGCTTGCGCCTGCGCTGCGGCCGTTGCGAATGCGAAAAGCGCAAGTGCGAGCGCAAAGCGATTTACCACGCGACGCAAGAAGATAGTCCATCGAACCATGTCACACCCCCGCGTGCCTGATTGATGAGAGTCGACGCGCTGGTTGCGCCGCTGCTTTCTGCTGCTTGTTTGAAGCTGATCCGCTAAACGTCCGGCGCTGCGAAAGCCCGGATCATGGAACGCGTGCTACGGTAATCCTGCTTACGAATAGCGGCAATCGGGAGCGGTATTAAGAGGAACAGGGGAAGATGATGCATTGCTTGGGGTAGGTAAAGGCCTGATATGTGGAATCATTGCCGTGTTCGTAAGTAAGATAAATACCTCTACTTCAGTGACTTGCCCTGTAGGAACTGCGGAAGGCGCGGTGCGGAAGTTTGAATCTACTGCACCATGAAATTCACGGAAGAGGATGTGCCGCCGCCGGGATTTGGGTTGGAGACCGTGACGGAAATTGTGCCGCCGGTCGCAACATCGGAAGAGAGAACACCAACGGCAAGAGTAGTCGAGCTTGAATATCCGGTCGGGCGCGGGGATCCGTTGAAGTTCACCACCGATCCAGGGACGAAGCCGCTTCCCGTGAGGACGATGAGCGCTCCGGGAGGCAAAGACCCAATGGACGTGGTGGACGGCTTAATCGCCGTCAATTTCGGCGCTGGATTTGAAGCCGGTCCGACGGGAAATTTTACGGAAGGAGATGCGACGCCGGGCGTATTCGTTTGCACAGCAATGCTGTTGAGCGACTCAGACGCAAGACTTTCCGAGCCAATCGTAGCCGTGAGCTGTGTCACTGGAGATCCGACGGCGGTGGTATTCAATGCGGTGCCGTTGAACGCGATCACGTAGTTGGAGAAGAGATTTTTCCCTGTGACGTTGAGCGTCACGTCAGAGTGGCTTCCAGCGACTCCCGTGCCGGGATCCAGCGATGTGATTGTTGGTCCATTCGCCGCGGGTGGATTGATCACCAGAGAAACGGCCGCCGGATTTAGCCCGCCGCCGGGAGCGGGATTTGTGACGGTAAGCTGTCCGCTCCCCGGGTTCGCAACATCGCCTGCGAGAATAGTCACAGCCAATTGGTCGGTTTGATTGTTAAAAACGGCTGGGCGGTCCACACCATTCCACTGAACGGTCGTATTAACCTGAAAACCGTTGCCATTAAGGTAGAGGGTGAAGGACTGGCTTCCCGCGGTTACGGCATTGGGAAAGAGACCCGTAATAGCCGGTGTCGGATTGTAAGAGCCGCTTCCGCAGCCACAAAACAGCGCGGCCGCAGCCATCAGCGCGGCCCAACCCAAACGACTCAATCCTATCCTCCTGATCAACTTCCTGAGGTCCCGAAGCTACCGGATACCGTGCAGCCGGGAAAGCAAAGCGGAAGCCATGCAACAGATCGACCTGCGCCCAAAACACGTGTCAAAAAAGCGGACTGAAATTGATAACACCTCGGCGCGCAAGCCGTCAACTCGGATTCAGCCAGCAAAAAAATGGTTGCCGCTATTACAGCTTGAATGCCGTGAGCTTCGAGAAGCGGTGGGCGCGCGCCGCCAGTTCGCGTCGAGTGACGCTGGCGAGGCGTTCGACGCCGAAGCGCTCGACGGTGAAACTGCCGACCACCGAACCATAGACCATTGCCGAACGTAGTGTGCGCTCGTCGATGCGGCCCACGCTGGCAAGATATCCCATGAAACCGCCCGCAAAACTGTCTCCCGCACCAGTCGGATCATGGACTTCCTCGAGAGGAAACGCCGGCACAGAGAAAATGAATTTTTCGTGGATCATTAATGCGCCGTGCTCGCCGCGCTTGATCACGAGTGTCCTCGGCCCCATCTTGAAAACTGCTTTCGCCGCGCGCAGGAGATTGTGTTCGCCCGTAAGCTGGCGCGTCTCATCGTCGTTGATCATCAGAATGTGAATGTCCTTAAGCGCCTGGCGCAAAGCTTCTGGAGTACCGCTGATCCAATAATTCATCGTGTCGAGAGCCGCCACTTTCGGCTTGCGGTTCATCTGTTGAAGAACGGAGCGCTGGAGCGTCGGATCGATGTTGCCGAGAAACACGAATTGCGAATCGCGATAGGAATCCGGCAGCGCAGGACGGAAATTCGCAAACACGTTCAGTTCGGTGGCGAGCGTCGCCCGCTCGTTCATGTTCATGCTGTAGCGTCCGGACCAGAAAAACGACTTTCCTGCCGCACGCTCGAGGCCGTCGAGATTGATTTTGCGCCCGCGAAAAACAGCCTCTTCCTTTTTCGTAAAATCCTCGCCTACAACGGCCACGATGCGCACCGGAGTGAAATGGCTTGCGGCCAGAGCGAAGTAGCTGGCTGCGCCGCCCAGCGTGCGATCCACCTTTCCAATCGGCGTTTCGATCGCATCGAACGCAACAGAGCCCACGACGAGTAAGGACATTCGTTTCTCCTGTGATTTTTTCTCTTTACGACACGTACTTGCCGATGATCGGGGCGAGCCGCCTCTTAGCTGTGGCCGGAATCGCCTTGCGGTCAGTCATAATTGCGTGCGCGAGCGCCTTTCCACACTTGCAGGCACGATCCTCGCCCAGCGCGCGAACAACTTCGCGGATCGCGCGTTGCACATTTGCCGAATTCTTGCCCATATTGGCGATGATCTCGTCGAGCGTGACGGAATCGTGCTGCGGATGCCAGCAATCGAAATCCGTGACCATGGCGAAGGTGGCGTAGCAGAGCTCGGCTTCGCGTGCGAGCTTGGCCTCGGTAAGGTTGGTCATTCCGATCACGTCAAAACCTTGCTTCCGATAAAACTGCGATTCGGCAAGCGTAGAGAACTGCGGTCCTTCCATGCAGACGTACGTCCCGCCGCGATGCGCCTTCACTTCGATGGAATCGCAGGCGGCGACCATACGCGCGGAAAGACGCGAACACGTCGGCTTGTCAAACCCGACATGCGCCACAATTCCGCCGCCGAAGAACGTAGCGACCCTGAGTCGCGTGCGATCGAAAAACTGGTCGGGCACTACAAAGTCGAGTGGTGGATATTTTTCGTTCAACGATCCCACCGCGCTTACCGAAATCACCTGCTCCACGCCAAGCATTTTCAGCGCGCAGATGTTGGCTCGATAATTGATCTCGCTGGGCGTAAAACGGTGCCCGCGGCCGTGGCGCGCGAGAAATGCAACACGCCTTTCTTCCAGCGTTCCAATCACGACTGCATCAGAAGGATCGCCGAATGGTGTTTTGACTCGGACCTCTCGCGTATTTGAGAGTCCATCCATTTGATACAAGCCGCTGCCGCCGATTATGCCAATTTTCACGGCGTCTTTTCCGGCCGCTGTGTTCCTGCGCTTGGTCGCTGGCGACATCGTCCTTGAAAGCTCCTAATCGATTTTTATTGGTTCGGGCGCAAAAGCGCCATTTCGCTCGCGCAGATAACACGCAGGCGTCTGCGGATCGTGTACGAACAGGGCGATCCATTCTTCGGCTGCAATGCGCGGCAACCATTTTCGTTTGTTTTCCATAACTGTCAACGGAAAGAGATCGTAACCCATGCCCCAGGCAAGCGGCAGATGTGCGGTGGTGGGCACCAGATCGTCAAGCAGAAATGCCGTCTTGCCCCCGCCGGAGAGCTTCACGCCCAGCATGTCCGCAGTGTGGCCCGGCGTACAAATCAGCTCCACGCCTGGAACGATTTCCGTATCCGTTTCAATGAGTTGTAGCTGCTGCGTCTTTTCGAGCGGTGCGAAATTTTCGGCAAAATACGTGGCTCGCGTCCGCTCGTTCACGTGCATCGCAGCCTCGTACTCGCCTTTGCGAACCACATATCGCGCATTCGGAAAAGTCGGCACAATCTTGTCGTTTTCGAGCCGCGTATTGCCGCCGCAATGATCGAAGTGCAAGTGAGTGTTCACCACGATCTCGATATCGCCTGGCGCGATCGCATAATCGCGGAGGTGATCGGCCAGGCGCGGACCGTCCAGACCGTAAATATCGCGGCGTTTGTCTTCAAATTTGCCGCCTGCGCCCGTCTCGATAAGGATGCGTTTGCCCGCCGCGTAGATCAGAAAGCAGTTCAGCCCAAGCTTGATCCGGTTTCGTGAGTCGGCGGCAATCCTCTTTTCCCAGAGCGGCTTAGGGACGATGCCAAACATCGCCCCGCCGTCCAGATAAATGTGCCCGTCAGATAGAATGTGAAATTCCAGATCGCCCAGCTTCAAAGATGTCCCTCGGGATTTACGATTGCCGCGCTTGTCGGCCTAGCGTCGAATAGAGTTCATCGGCCGCAGTGTGTGGGTCTTTTTCCCGCGAAGCCACAGCCTGTGCCATGTCGCTCAATGTTCTGCTTCCAAAATTAGCTGCCGCAATCTCTTTTATCACCCGCTGCTGGACTGCGCGAATCAGCCAATTCTTCCAATATTCCTTCTCATGCGCTCGGCGAATGCCTGGATCGGCATGCGCTTCCCGGAAAGCCTGGATTTCGCGCGCCAAATCAGCAATTCCCTTCTCTTCTGTAGCGACAGTACGGACGACTTTCGGAGTCCATCCATCGCGAGGCGGCGCGAGTTGCACGATTGAGACAAGGCGCTCCTCGAAGTTTGCGGCATCCTCGTAATCCGCTTTGTTGACAACGAAAATATCCGCAATTTCCATCAGGCCGGCTTTAAGGCTCTGTACTTCGTCGCCTAAACCCGGCACGAGAACGACCAAGGTACAATCCGCGACACGAACGACTTCAATTTCGTCCTGGCCGACGCCTACGGTTTCGAGAATAACGATGTCCTTGCCTGCCGCGTCCAGCAGGAGCGCCGCGTCCGCTGCCGCCTGTGCAAGTCCTCCCCAGGCTCCGCGCGTCGCCATCGAACGAATAAAGACACCGTCGTCGCCGGCATGGCTTTGCATGCGTATGCGATCGCCAAGAATCGCACCTCCCGTAAATGCGCTCGAAGGATCGACAGCAATCACGCCCACTGTTTTGCCCTGCGCACGGTAATGCGCGGCCAGGCAGCTAACGAGCGTGCTCTTTCCGGTTCCTGCGGCGCCCGTGACTCCTATGCGCCAGGCTCTGCCGGTCAGCGGAAACAATTCGCGCAAAATGCGCTGCGCATCCGGGTCGCCGTTCTCAATCGCGGTTACGGCACGCGAAATGGCACGCACGTCGCCCGCGCGGATCTTCTCGGCCCAATTGTCAGTGGAAGCATTCATCCAGGGCAAACAGGTTCGGCCATTCGGCAGCAGCAGTCAAGATCGGGATTGTGAGATGATTTCAACCTTCAACGAACAAAGTTTGACCAGGTTCGACTCGCCGCCGCGGATCGGGAATCGCATCCGGATTCGGAAACTTCGTGCCAGGCAGAAACGCCGCGCCGACGCACAGGAGTACGATCAGAATCAGGCAAAACCAACTGCCCTCCGGCCCCACGCTTCCCCCGGTGAGCCATACGGGTCCCGCAAACTTGGCGCTGAAAAGATGCCCCGGCGCAGTAAGTCCACTATCGGGAACGCCGTAAAAGAAGGTCTCGCCCCAGTCCCAGGCGGCATGAAATCCTATCGCGGCCCAGAGATTGCCGGTTTTGCGAAGGAGAATGCAAAAGAAAAATCCTATGCCTGCGGCAGACAGGGCGCCGACGTAACTCTCGCCGGTATTGCCCAAGTGCAGGCCGCCAAAAGCCAGGCTCGTCACGATCGCAGCCGGCCAGAAGTAGATGCCAGTGGTCAACGTAAAAAGCAGATAACCCCTGCTTACGCCCTCTTCGGAAAATCCCACGAAAAGGAACGCCAGAGCCCATAGACCGCCATCTTCCCACACAACCGGACCATGCAACGCGACTGGACCCAGCTGAAATACTCCCGCAATTTTCAGAGCACCAAGCAGCAGCGAGATCGCCGCGAAACCAACGACAGCACTCAACCAAAACTTGCCGCCAAACGCGCTCGTAAGCCCCAGCCCATAGTCGCGCATGCGGCGCGCTTCGATGCGACTCATCACCCAGCCTGCAAACAGGTATGCGGCGAACGTGATCGCTTCGCCGAACAGAACCCCTCGTGCGTTGAATACCAGGAAGGCTTTGCGAGCGTCGGCGCCGCTAGCATGGTGGAGAACGAAATTAATCGCGATGATCGCCGCGAAAAAGATCGCACAGGCAATCAGCAGGCGCCAACCGGCACGAATGCCGTTGGGTCCAAGGAAGACATTATAGTGCACGGATTCAGGCGGCGAAGGAGCTGGACCTGCAGCGGCAGGCTGCAAATCCTGCGGCTGGAGCGGCGGTTCGTTTTCCGTCATGGCGGACCTCCTCTCGAAGGCGTCCGCACATTAGCACAACCAGCCCCCGCCGAGAACCAGATCGTCCGAATAGAAGACCGCCGCCTGGCCCGGCGTTATGGCGCGCTGCGGCTCGCGGAATTCGATGCGCGCTCGCGAGGCGTCGAGGGGTGTGATTTGCGCCTCCGCAGGTTCATGCCGATTGCGGATGCGCACCAGCGCCTCAACAGGACCATCCGGCTGCGCGAATGGAATCCAATTCACGGCGCGAACTTCCGCCGCCGTGCTGCGCAATGATTCGTCCTCACCCACGATCAGCCGATTCTTCGCACGATCTAGAGCGACGACATACATCGGCCGGCCAGTCGCAATGCCAAGCCCTCGCCGTTGACCCACGGTATATCGATGCAAACCGTCATGCCGTCCAACGACTTCACCGGCAGTGGTCACAATCTCACCTGCGACGTCCGGCAACGAACTGCCTTGCTCGTGTAAATAACTCTCAATAAAGCGGACGTAATCGCCCGAAGGCACGAAGCAAATCTCCTGGCTTTCCGGCTTTTCCGCCACTGGAACGGCCAGCCGACGCGCGATATCTCGAACTTCCTGCTTGGTCAGTTCGCCAAGCGGAAAATCTGCTCGCGAAAGCTGGTCCTGAGTGAGGCCAAAAAGAAAATAGCTTTGATCCTTTGACATATCGTGCGCACGCAATAATTCATAGCGGCGGGTCGCGTCATTGCGACGCACGCGTGCGTAGTGGCCCGTGGCGATGCGTTCGGCGCCGATTTGCCGCGCCGTCGCGAGCAGGTGCTCAAATTTCACGTCATTGTTGCAGTTCGTGCAAGGAATCGGCGTCCGGCCCGCGAGGTAATCGTTCACGAACGGACGAATCACCGTTTCTTCGAACTTCTGTTCGAAGTTCACCACGTAGTACGGAATGCCGAGATGGCCTGCCACACGACGCGCGTCGTAGACGTCATCGAGCGAACAGCACCGGTGCCGCGCAGGCTCCTCGCGCAATTCTGGCAAGCGTTGCTGATTCCAAAGCTGCATCGTGAGCCCAACAATCGCATCGCCGCGTTCGTGCAGAATCGCAGCGACGGTTGAACTGTCCACACCTCCGCTCATGGCCACGGCAGTCGTGCCGGCGGCTGCTTCCACGGAAACAGGGACAGCTGGTGTGGATTCGATATTAATGGACGGCATCTTCAGTTTGCTCTTCCCACTGCAACAGGCATCGTCGCCGGAAAGCGCGGCGAAAGAGCGCGCAGGCGTTCGACAACAGCCGGTATCACGCCCACTGCTTGCTCGATTTCCGCCCACGTGGTTGTACGGCCCAAACTAAACCGCACGCTCGAGCGCGCCTCTTCGTCACTGAGACCGATTGCCAGTAGGACATGCGACGGCTCGATAGCGCCCGACGAACAGGCTGCACCCGTGGAACAAGCGATACCCTGCAAATCGAGCGCGATGACGAGCGATTCGCCCGACGCTCCGGGAACTGTGATGTTCGTTGTGTTGCAAACGCGCTGCGCACGCTCGCCGTTGACGCGGATGCCGGGGATCGATTCGCACAACGCGGATTCCAATCGATCGCGAAGCGCGGCGATGCGGGTGGCATCTTCGGCAAGATGCTGACGCGCAAGCTGCGCGGCTTTGCCCATCCCGACGATCGCGGGCACATTTTCCGTGCCGGGACGCATGCCTCGTTCATGCTGGCCACCGCGAAAGATCGGTTCGAGACGCGAACCCGAACGCACATAAAGCGCGCCCACTCCCTTAGGCCCGTAGAACTTGTGCGCGGAAAGTGAGAGCAAATCCGCGCCGATCTCGCGCACGTCAATCGGCAGCTTGCCCACAGACTGGACAGCATCAACGTGAAACGGAATGCGCGTCTCGCGCGCGATGCGCCCAATTTCCTCGATCGGCTGAATCGTGCCCAACTCGTTATTCGCATGCATCACGCTGATCAATACCGTTTCATCGCACAGCCCGCGGCGGACGGAGTCGGGCGAGATAACCCCGTTAGCATCTGGCGCGACATACGTGACGGCAACGCCTTCCTCTTCAAGTGCTTGGCAGCTCTGAAGAACGGCGTGATGCTCGATTAGAGTGCTTATAATGTGCTTATTTGGCGCGTTTGACGCCTTAATTACGCCTAAAATGGCCAAATTGTCCGCTTCTGTGCCACCGCTTGTGAACACAATCTCAGAAGGCTTCGCGCCGATCAGAGCGGCTACCGATTCGCGCGCCTCATCGACGGCAGCGCGGGCTCGCTGGCCCGGAGAATGGACCGAGGAGGCGTTCGCGAAGCCATCACGTAGAAACGGCAGCATGGCTTCGAGGACGGCAGGGTCCACGGGCGTGGTTGCGTTGTGATCGAGGTAAATCGGCATAACTGGCCGCTTGCTAGTCAGAATAACTGGGCGGCCAGAGAGGGGTCAAGCGGCCTCAATTCGCTCAGGGTTCCGGTGAACTGGGAGCTTGGGCGTCCGAGAGTCGAGCCGCCTGGGCCAGGAGGTAGTCACGCTCCGGGACGCTCGTTGTGCGGCTCGCCGCGATGCGGTAATGGTCCGTTGCGGCTTTGAAGTTGCCGGCCATTTCCTCAAGGTGGGCACGCGCAACGTCAAGACGGTGGTGGCCAGCCAAACGGCCCTCAGCAGCAAGCTCTTCGATCAGCGCAAGCCCTTTCGCAGGGCCAAAGACCATCGCAGCCGCGACCGCATAGTTCAGCGCCACCATGGGATTGTCAGACATTCGCTTCAGAAGATCGTATAGCGCCAGAATCTGCGGCCAGTCCGTGTCTTCGCTGCGCGCAGCCTCGTCGTGAACGGCCGCAATCGCCGCCTGCAATTGATATGGGCCAATCGCACCTTTCGAGAGGGCTGACGTTACGAGCGCAACCCCTTCGGAAATCTCGGCTTGGTCCCAGACGGTGCGGTCCTGCTTGGAAAGCGGAATTAGTTCGCCATCGGGACTGGTGCGTGCATTTCGACGCGCGTCTGTGAGCAACATGAGCGCGAGCAAACCTGCGGCTTCGGTTTCATTGGGCAGGGATTTGTGGAGCATTCGCGCGAGGCGAATCGCCTCTTTGGCAAGTTCGGGACGCTGAATCTGCGGCCCTGAACTGCTCGTATAGCCTTCGTTGAAGATCAGATAAAGAACGTGCATCACCGTCCGCAGGAGCTCGCTTCGCTTCTCGCGCGACGGCAGCCGGAACGGCACACCGGAAGACTTAATGCTTTGCTTGGCACGACTAATGCGTTGCGCCATCGTCGCTTCGGGCACGAAGAAGGCGTTCGCGATTTCGGCCGTTGTTAACCCACCGATTGCGCGCAGGGTCAGCGCGATCGCAGACGATCGACTGAGCGATGGATGGCAGCACATGAAAAGCAGGATGAGCGTGTCGTCCCGTTCTTCATTCGCCCCTAATTCGGCTGCTGGAATCGCCACGGATTCCATTTCGTTCGCTGCCGCTTCTTCGCGGCGCTTGCGAGCCGCGTCGCTGCGCACTTGATCCGTCATGCGGCGGATGGCCACTTGAATGAGCCACCCGCGGGGATTTTCGGGAACGCCTTCGGGAGGCCACTGGAGCGCGGCGGCGAGAAGCGCCTCCTGAACCGCGTCTTCGGCGGACGCGAAATCATGGAATCGCCTCACGACCGTGCCGAGCACCTGCGGCGCAAGCTCCCGCAGCAGATGCTCGGCGTCGGCGCTAAGCATGGGTTGTGTCACGAAACCTCTTCCGTGCGCCGCGTCATGATCTGGCGGACTTCGATCGGCATGTTGGTCGGTACTCCACCTGGCCCGGGACCGGACGAAAGCCGCGCGGCGATCTCATAGGCCCGCTCAGCGCTATCGACATCAACCATCCAGTAGCCAAGGAGAAACTCTTTCGTCTCCGGGAAGATGCCGTCCGTTATTGGGGTACCGTTACTTCCCGCTCGGACAGCTTTGGCCTGTTCCGGCGAACCCAAGCCTTCGTTTGCCACGAGCTCACCCGATTCCGTCAGGTCCTTGTTGAGGCGGTTGAGGAAGTCGAAGTGCGCCTGAATGTCAGTCTTGGACCATGCCCGGTACGTATCCACGCCTGCTTTGCTGCCGTTCATCAAGAGGATGTATTTCATTTCCGATCTCCTTTGGTTGGCTGATTTTAGCGCTAACGTTTCGCGCTTTCACAAGGTAGTCGGAGCAGAAAGCGGGTTCTCGACATCGAAAGAAAAGAATTTTTGCCCGTTTTTGCGACCGTGACATGTCGATTTAAGGTCTCCAGGCTCGACATACCAGTGGAGGCTGCAAATGGCTACGGAAACATTGGTCATGGACGTAAGCAATGACTGGGCAACGGCAAGCGAACTGCAAAAGCAGTCTATGCATCTGGGCTCGGAGGTCGGCGGTCTGAGCTACAGTGCCGCCTGCCGGCAACTGCGCGAGTTAGGCGGAGACTTCTACGACTCCGTTCCGCTAACAGAGAATCGCACGGCTTTTGCCATAGGCGATGCCTGCGGCAAGGGCCTTCCCGCAGCGCTGCTGATTTCCAATGTCCAGTCTTCGCTGCGCACGGCGATGCTTTTCTCGGGAAACGACGGAGCAAGGGGCATCAATGCGGTGAACCACCAGGTTTACGGATCATCGTCTGGAGGCCGCTTCGCGACGTTGTTCTATGGCGTGTTTGACTCCAGCACGAGGACCCTGCGGTACGTGAACGCCGGCCACAATCCTCCAATGGTCATCCGGCGGGACGGTTCTATCGCTTATCTGGAAGTCGGCGGCGCACCGGTCGGCATTTTTTCAGACTGGAACTATGAAGAAGGCCAAGTACAGCTCGATGCGGGCGACTTACTCGTCGCCTACACAGACGGAGTCACCGAAGCGACGAACGGTGCGGGCGAGTACTGGGGAATCGAAGGCCTCGCAAACGCGGCCACCAACCACATGGCGCAATCTCCCGCCGAAATCGTCAGCGCAGTCTTTTCTGCCATGGACGAATTCTCGAAAGGGCGACAAGAAGACGACGTCACCGTTGCAGTCCTTCGCGTGGCCTAAGCCTGAACGTCGTCGCCGTCGAAACATTTTGACTGCCGCCAGCGTATCTTAATGGCAAGGGAGGTGATGTATGGATCCCAGTCCTATGCGGCGGCACAGATCGTTCATCGGTCCGGTAATTCTGATCTGCATCGGTGTTTTCTTTCTGATTGCGAACCTCGTGCCGTCATTCGATCCGTGGCTCATTCTGATGCGGTATTGGCCCGTTATCCTGATTGTGATCGGGCTCGGCAAAGTGTGGGACTACTACGCTTCGCGGCGCGACGGAGGAGCAACTGGCGGCTCGAACGCCTCGGGTGTGCTCATCGCCGTGATTCTGCTGATTCTGCTGCTCGGTCTCGGAGTCTGGCGAACGGGCCGACGTAACATCGTCCGCGGCAGTGAACAGCACAATTCCAAGTCTGTGGACCTGCAAGGTGCGACGGCGGTGACCGCCAATCTCAACTTTCCGGCAGGTCAATTGAATATCGACGGCGGGTCAAGCCATTTGATCGACGCCGATTTTTCTTATACGGGTAACAGCGTAAATGCTGGGCCACAGATGGACTACAACGTCAGTTCGGGGCACGGTCAGCTCAACGTAAACGAAAACAACGATCAAGTTCGCTTTGGAACTCATGACGACAGGTGGGATCTTCACTTCAACAATGATGTACCGCTCGATCTGACGCTTCAGATGGGCGCTGGGGAAAGCAATCTGCACATGGCTGACATGAATCTCTCTCACCTGGAGGTTCACATGGGGGCAGGGCAAATGCTGCTCGACCTGAACGGACCGAGAAAACAAAATCTCTCCGTGGATATTCACGGCGGCGTGGGACAGGCGCGAATCCGGCTGCCAAAGGACGTCGGCGTACGCGCGCACGCTACGGGCGGAATCGGATCAGTGAACACGCATGGATTCACCAAACAGGGCGACGATTATGTGAATGCTGCTTACGGAAAGACGCCAACGAGCATCGACTTGAGCGTTGAAGGTGGCATCGGCGAGATCGATCTCGACGAGGAGTAGGCACCCTTAGATCCATAGATAAGCCGCCGGATTCTTGCTGCTTTCTTCGTTACTCAATCGCGCCGCTTGCCTTGACAGTGCAGTAAGCCTCCGTTAGCGTCAAAAGTATCGTCACGCAAATCTTTTGATGCGGTGGACAGCATAGGAGCGGACATTGGCGCGCCCGATCATCACTCTCACCACGGACTACGGCATTAACGATCACCTTGTCGGCTCCATGAAAGGCGTGATCCTCAACATCAATCCCGAGGTGATGCTCATTGACATCACGCATGGGGTGATGTCGCACGATATTCTCGACGGCGCGATCACAATTGGCCAGGCCTATCGCTACTATCCGCCGAAAACAGTGCACGTAGTCGTGGTCGACCCAGGCGTCGGAACACCGCGCCGCCCGATACTTGTAGCGGCTGATCAACACTACCTCGTAGGTCCCGACAACGGAGTATTTTCGGCGGTTTACGATCAAGCTGAAGCGCTCCATGTGTGGAATCTCACGTCGGAGCACTATTTTCGCCAGCCGACCAGCAATACCTTCCACGGCCGCGACATTTTCGCGCCCGTCGCAGCGTGGCTTACAAAATCCTGGCAAAGCTCGGCCTTCGGCGAGCCGATTACCGATTTCGTTCGCTTCTCGCTCCCCAAACCGAAGGCGGACGGCAATATGATTAAGGGCGTCGTCCTGAAAATCGATCATTTTGGAAATTTGATGACGAATTTAACGCCCGAGAATTCTCCTGCCCTGTTTGCTGAAAACGCAAAATTTACAATCCGTGTAGGCAACGGCGCGGTAAGCAAGATCGTTCCGACGTTTGCAGGCGGAGCCGCAGGCGAAGCAGTCGCCGTACTCGGATCGAGCGGCTATCTGGAGATCGCGCTGAATCGCGGCAATGCTGCCCGTATTTTAGCAGCAGCGCGCGGCGCCGAAGTTACGGTCGAATTGGCGCAGTAAAGGCGCTGACAAGTTCGGTCGTCGGGAACAAGAGAGATTCTTCGCGTCGCTCAGGACGACGCATCGCTTGAGTATGGCTGGAGTTTTTCCGAGAGCCCTGCAGGTTCATTTAGCGCAGGCAGCGAACCCAAGATCAGAAACGCGCGCATGCGCGGATCGAGCCAGTCGCGCAGCGCGTCCCCCAGCAGATTAAACGCCAGCACAGCCGCCATAATCGCGAGCGAAGGGAAAATTACCATGTGCGGCGCATCGAAGAGATGGTTTCGCGCGTCGTTGAGCATGGCGCCCCAACTCGCCGTCGGAGCCAGCACGCCCAGCCCAAGAAAACTCAGCGTCGATTCCGCCAAAATCGCACCGGCCATCCCGATCGTCGCCTGAATCAATACGGGTTGCAAAATATTGGGCAGTAAATGCCGCAGCAGAATCCGCATATCCGAAGCGCCAAGCGAACGTGCTGCCAGCACATATTCCATTTCGCGGGCTTGCAATATCTGTCCGCGCGCAAGACGCGCATATCCCGCCCAGCCGGTAATGACTAACGCCAAGATCACCTTCCAAAGCCCAGGACCGAAGAACGCCGCGAATGCAATCGCCAGCAAAATTCCCGGGAATGACAAAAACGCATTGATTAGCACGATATTCAGCACGTGATCGAGCCATCCGCCGAAATAACCGGAGACGGCGCCAATCGCCAAGCCAACCAGGCCACCCCCAACCACAACGAAGACGCCCACGAGCATCGACACTCGCGCGCCATAGACAACGCGCGCAAACATATCGCGCCCTAACTCGTCTGTGCCCATCCAATGCGCGAAGTTCGGGCCTTCGAGACGCGAGGCAAGATGCTGCGCCGTCGGATCGGCGTGCGCGATGAGAGGCGCCGCAATCGCAACGATCGTAAGCAGCAGCGTGAGCGCAAACGCCCAGCGTCCCGGTCCGCTGCTGCGCAGAAATTCGCGAAGGCCTTTCATTCGAGCCGCACCCTCGGATCGACCAGCGCATATACAAAATCCGTAGCCAGATTCACGACCACATAAGTGACCGCAATCAGCAAAATACAGCCCTGCAACAGCGGAAAGTCGCGCGCCTCAATTGCCTGCACGGTCAGGCGTCCAATGCCTGGCCAGGAGAAAATTGTCTCCGTGATAATCGCACCGGCCAGCAGCGCGCCGAATTGCAAGCCGATGATCGTGAGCGTGGGAATCAGCGCGTTGCGAAACGCATGCCGCCAGAGCACCGCGCTTTCGGAAAGTCCCTTCGCTCGCGCCGTGCGAACATAATCGCTGGCAAGTTCCTCCATCACGGAGGCACGCACCATCCGCGTGAGGATCGCTGCGAGAGCCGCACCCAACGTAATCGCCGGGAGCACGAAACTGGCCACGCCGCCCCGACCCGAAACCGGCAGCCATCCTAACCGCACAGAGAAAAACAGCATCAGCAGCGGACCAAGCGCAAAGTTGGGCAACGAAAGTCCGAAAAGCGTGAAAACGCCGACAGCATGGTCCGCCCCGCTGGCGCGTTTTGCCGCTGCCAGAATTCCTGCGGGAATCGAAATCGCTGCACATACGATCAGCGCGACAAATGCCAATTCCAGCGTGGCCGGATAATGATCGAGAATCACGGTCGTCACCGGCTCCTGAAAATGAAACGATTCGCCGAGATTCCCGTGTAGGACGTCAACGAAGTACTTTTCGTATTGCACGCCGATCGGCTGATCGAGGCCAAGTGTGTGCCGCAACGCCAAAATGTCTTCCGCGCGAGCGCCTTCGCCGAGCATCTGCGCCGCCGGATCGCCGGGCACGATGTGCGCCAGCAGAAAGACCATGGTGAGAATCAGCCAGAGCGCGGGAATCGCGAGCAGAAGACGTAAGCCGATATAGCGAATCATTTCGCGCGCGGCTCCTTTGCGGTGTGCGCCGCCATATGATGCTGTTCCGTGTTTGTGTGCGCGGAGGCGCCGCTGCCGGCTGCCGTCCCATGCGGAGCGCCAGGATGGTGCAATAGTTGCTGCAGCCGTTGGATTTTCACGCGCGATATGCGGCGGCGATCCATATCCATCACCGTGAATCGATAACCAGCTTCCTCGAAGCTCTCGCCGCCGCGCGGAATGATTCCAAGCCGGCTCAAAACGTAGCCGCCCACCGTCTCATATGCGGGATCCTCCGGCAGCGCGATATTGTACTGCGCTTCGAGATCGCGCACGTTGATGGCAGCGTCAAAAATCAGGCCGCCATCGGGCAGCATGAGCGGCCTTTCTTCCACGTCAAATTCGTCGTGAATTTCGCCGACCATCTGCTCGAGGATGTCTTCAAGCGTAACAAGTCCCAGAATGCTGCCGAATTCGTCCACCACCATCGCTAGGCTCGCGCGCCGCGAGCGAAATTCGAGCAGCAATTCGCTGGCGGGCTTCGTTTCAGGAACGATCAGCACATCGCGCAAGAGACTCTTCAAATGAAATTCAAGCGGCGGTTGATTTTCCTCGGCTCGGCGCGCGCGGTCGACCAGTACCCACATCGCATCCTTTACGTGGACGAAGCCCGCTATGTGGTCGATACTGCCCTCATAAACGGGCAAGCGCGAGCGCTGCGTCGTAGCGAACATGCTCATCACATCGTCAAGCGATGCGTCGATCGGCAGCACGTGCATATCCGGACGCGGCACCATAATTTCGCGCACCTGGATGCTGCTGAGCTCCATCGAATTTTGAATGAATTGCACTTCGGTAGCAGGAAGCAAGCCGCCTTCCCGCGCCTGCTGGAGAATCGCCTGCAACTCTTCTGTCGAGCGAACGGCCGTGTGGCTCTGCGCCCCGCTCACACCTAGCGGCCGCAGCACTTTCTCCGCGAAGCCGTCCAGCAAATCAATAGCCCACCGGAACGTGTGAAGGAACCAATAAAACGGCCGCGCCACAAGCAAAGCAACGCGTTCGGCGCGCGCAAGACTCAGCCCTTTCGGAACAAGTTCGCCGAACGTCACCTGCAGCACGGTGAGCAAACCGAACGCGAGCACAAGCGCCACGCCGTGCGCCGTTACGGCCGCCCACGGGCGCGGAATCATCTGCACCAGAGGATCGAGCAGACGCGAGAGCGCAATCTCGCCGAGATAGCCGAGCGAAAGGCTCGTCAGCGTTATGCCGACCTGTACACCGGAAACGACTCGGCCCATGTCGGCCAGCAAGAGCTCCACGATCCTGGCGCGCGCGTTGCCTTCTTTCACGAGCTGCCGAATACGCGATTGCCTCACGGCAACGAGTGAAAATTCAACGGCCGAGAAGTATCCATTGATGCCAATCAGGATGAGGACGCCGAAAATGTGCAGTGCACTCATCGGTGAGATCGCCCACGGGCGACGGAGGAAAGAGCCGGGATCATGCGCGGTGCATACGGGAGAAACATGCCTGGAAAGCCCATCTTAGCAGGATGCCCCGCGCGACGGGAAAAATCCCAAATAAGCATTTTCCAGCACGAAACAGTACTTACCGCTGCGAAGCTTTGCCCGCAGCCACTTGTTGGGTGAAATCGCCGGACTTGCCGCGCGGTATCGTCACGGCCGTCCAGCCGCTTCCGGATGCGGCAAAATGTTTTGCGAGAAACACGATCTGGCCGACGTGATACGAATAATGCGCCACTTGGCGGTTCAACGCCTGCATCACCGAATGCGCTTCGCCGCGAATCTTCACCGTGCGAGCTAGATCCTCATCTGTGAGCGGCGCGATCGCGTCGAAGACGTGCTTCCAGCCCGCTTCCCACAAAGCCATGATTTCAGCTCGCGTTTGCGGAGCCGCTTCGAATTCGCCGTCGCGATTGCGGTCCGGCTTCTCGCCATCCGACGTAAGAAAATCCGTGAAGCGCGACCGCATATTGCCCGCGAGATGTTTCATGATGACGGCAATGGAATTCGATTCGACGTCGAGCGCCGCGTTGAGCGCCTGGTCGGGAGCTTGCTCGAGAGCGCGTTCGGCGAGCCGCTTGTACTGCTTCAGAATGTCGAGGGCGTCTTTTGCATAGGAGGTAGTGAATTCGAGTGGCATAGAGTGATTTTGCGCCTCAGCGGCGTCCAGGTGCAAGATGCGCCGGTTTGGATTGGATCGCGGCTTGCTGTTAGAATGGCTGCGCAAATGAGCTCTACAGCAAATAAAGCGGCTGCCGAACAGCCGCGCAAAGGCGAATTTGAAAAGTCCCTCACGCGCCTCGAGGAAGTAGTCAAGAGGCTCGAAAGCACCGATCTCTCGCTCGACGAAGCCATGAAGCTCTTCGAAGAGGGCGTCAAGCTTTCGCGGGAATGCCAGAAGCAGCTTGAGGAAGCCGAAGGCCGCGTCGAAATTCTCTTGAAGAAGGCGGACGGAAAAATCGCCGCGGAACCGTTTGAGCCTGAAAATGAATCCTGACCCTGACGGCGCCATCTTGCCTGATTCTGACTCGCCGCCCTCCGCATGAGACTCCCGCAATTTTTCGAAGAAGATCGCGCTCTCATCGAAGCTGCGCTTTCGCGGCTGCTGCCTGCGGAGGATACGCCGCCCGTCTCAATCCATAAAGCGATGCGCTACAGCGTTTCCGCCGGCGGCAAACGCATCCGCCCGGTATTGTGCGTTGAGGCCGCTCGATTGTTTTCCGCTCATGTGAATGGCGCGGTTGACGCGGGATGCGCGCTCGAATTTATCCACACCTATTCGCTGATTCATGACGACCTGCCCGCTCTCGACAATGACGATCTGCGGCGCGGCAAGCCGACGAACCACAAAGTTTTTGGCGAGGCGATTGCCATTCTTGCGGGTGACGCGCTGCTTACGCTTGCGTTTCAAACTCTCGCTAGTGCGCCGATCGAGCCTGCGCGCCGCGTCCGCGCTATTACGGAAGTTTCGGCCGCAGCCGGAACCGTGAACGGGATGGTCGGCGGGCAAGTGGCGGATATTGAAGCCGAGCGCAAGCCCGTCGATAAAATGGGGCTCGAATATATTCATCGATCGAAGACCGCTGCGCTGATTCGCGCCTCGATTGTGACTGGCGCTATTGCGGGCGGCGCATCGGACGAAGACGTCGAGCGGCTGCGCCGATTTGGCGAAAACATTGGCTGGGCCTTCCAGGTGGTGGACGACATCCTTGACGTGGAGGAATCTTCTGCCGCGCTCGGCAAAACTGCCGGCAAAGATCAGGCGCAACAAAAGGCCACGTACCCTTCGCTTTACGGCTTGGAAAAATCGCGCCAGATCGCGTCCGAGCTTTCCAGCCGCGCAGTACGCGAATTGGATACTTATGGTGAGCGCGGCGCCAATCTTCGCGCTCTCGGCGAATTCCTTGTTGCTCGCCGCTCGTAGCTCGCGTCGTGAGTGATCCATCACCACAACGAAAAAAGCCGCCCAAACCGGGCAAGGAGCGCCTCGATGTGCTCCTCGTCGAGCGTGGCCTTGCTCCTTCACGGGAACGCGCGCGCGCAATCTTGCTTGCGGGACAGGTTCGCGTCGCCGGTGCGCGAGCCGATAAGCCAGGCACGCAAGTAGCAAAAGATGCTGCGATTGAAATCGTCGGCGACACGCTCCGCTATTCAAGCCGCGCCGGCCTCAAGCTCGAAGGCGCCCTCGACGACTTTGGCGTCTCGGCCGAAGGAAAAATTTGCCTCGATATTGGCAGTTCGACGGGCGGATTTACGGACTGCCTGCTGCAGCATGGCGCGGCGAAAGTCTACGCCGTGGACGTGACGATCGATCAGCTTGACTGGAAGCTGCGCAAAGACCCGCGAGTGCACACGATTGAATGCAACGCGCGGCATTTGCGTGCTAAGGACATCGGTGAGCCCGTCGATTTCGTTGCAATCGATGTTTCGTTCATCTCGGTCGCAAAAATATTGCCCGCCGTAACCGAAGCTGCCGGCCCTGCCGCAGAATTCGTGATTCTCGTGAAACCGCAATTCGAATTAGAAAAGAGCGCCGTGGGCAAGGGCGGGATCGTGCGTGACGAAGCGTCTCAGTCGCGCGCTGTCGAGCAGGTGAAAAACGCAGCGCTCAGCGCCGGCCTCGAAATCCTCGGCGAACGTCCAAGCCGCGTGCGAGGAGCCGAAGGAAACCAGGAGTTTTTTCTGCACGCGCGGCGAAAGCCGTAAGGTAGAATTTCTCATCCCAATTCAATGATCCGCTCCGCCGGTATCGTCACAAAACCTGGTCACGAACGGCCAAAAGCCGTGATCCCGCCGCTGATTTCCTGGCTCAAGCAGAGAAACGTTGAGGTGTTTGTCGATCGCGAAACGCAGGCTTGCTCGGATGCGCAGGCGTCCGTTCTTTCTCGCGAACAGCTCGCGGACAAAATCGACTTACTTATCGTTCTCGGCGGCGACGGCACGCTGCTTTCCGGCGCGCGCGCGCTGGGAGGGAAAAAAGTGCCGATTCTCGCCGTCAATCTCGGCGGTCTCGGCTTTCTTTCGAGCGTTACGTTCGATGAACTTTATCCCGTGCTGGAAACAGTGATCGACGGGCGCTATCAAACCAGTGAGCGCATGATGCTCGAAGCCAATATTCTGCGCGATGGGAAAAACGTCGAGCACCAAAACGCACTCAACGATGCCGTGATTACAAAAACGGCTCTCGCCCGCATGCTGGAATTTGACGTATTCATCGACGGCGCGCCTGTCACCCGCTACCGCGCCGATGGCCTAATCGTTGCAACGCCGACCGGATCGACAGCCTATTCGCTTGCCGCTGGCGGCCCCATCGTCGATCCCCAACTTGATGCACTCCTTGTAACTCCCATTTGTCCGCACATGCTGACGAACCGGCCGTTGGTTATTCCGGACACGGCTCGCGTGGAAATCGATGTCGCTATCACCGAAGAGCCGGTCTATCTCACCATCGATGGTCAGGTCGGCTTTCAACTGGAATCGCGCGACCGCGTCTGCGTAACGCAATCCCCGAACCGCGTCCTCCTCGTTCAGCCCCCGCGCAAGACCTATTTCGACGTTCTGCGCAGCAAACTTCGCTGGGGTGAAAGATAGACGACTCGCTCCGCCCATCGCAGATACACACTTCAACAGGAGGAATTAGTTTGAAGCTAATCCTTAGAAAAGTCCGCAACGAGGCGTTGGTCCGCCGTTCTCCGCTGTGACTTCCACCGTTTGACCTATCCGCAGTTGGGCAGTGCGCAAGGTTGATTTCGGTGCACCGGCAGGGAACGAAATTTGGTGAGGCCCACTTAAAACCTCTATCACGCGTCCTGCCTGATTTTCAGCACCACAAGCGCCCGATCGTCCGCCGGATGTTTTCCCCCCGAGAAGTTATCAGCCTCCTCCAAAATTCGGTCCGCAATCGCGTCGGCGCCAAGCTCCTGATGCTGGACGATCAGGTTCGCCAGTCGCGTGTGGCCAAAAAATTTTCCGTCGGCGCTCTGTGCGTCGCCGATTCCGTCCGAATGGAACACGATAATGTCGCCCGGATCGAGGATAAAAACGCGCTCATCGTAAGTCGCCTCCGGGAACATGCCAAGCGGAAAGCCAACGAGCCGTATTTTTTCGCATTTGCCGCCGTGCAGCAGCAGGGGTTGCTCCTGCCCCGCATTCGCGATACGTAAACGCCGGCGTCGTCGATGCCACGTCGCAAAACACAGCGTCATGAAGCGCCCTTCAACCATGCGGTCGCTCAAAAATCCATTGATCGCCCGAAGCATGTTCGCCGGTCGCGGCTTCTGCGACCCCAGGCTGCGCAACGTGCCCACGGCGACGGCTCCATACAACGCCGCAGCGCTTCCCTTCCCGCTCACGTCGCCCAAAGCGAAAGCTAATTCTTGCGGGCCGTAACGAACGAAGTCGTACAAATCGCCGCTCAATTCGCGCGACGAAACCACCCGCGCCGCGATGTCCAATCCGTATTCCGGACCCGGCGTACGCGGCAGCAGTGCGCCTTGAATGCGCCGCGCCGCGCTCAAATCGCGTTCCATGCGACTTTCATCGCGGGCCACTTGTTCGTAAAGACGCGCGTTCTCGATCGAGACAGCCAAATGCGCCGCCAGAATCGAAAGCATCTGCACATGGTCCGGCGTGAAGTAATTGAGCTGCGGGCTCTCCAGATCCATCACGCCCATCACGCGATTTTTATAGATCATCGGCACGGCTAGCTCGGACCGCGTCTCCGGATTCATCATCACGTAGCGCGGATCGAGCGTCACGTCTGGCACCACTACGGGCCGCCGCAGCGACGCAGCCGCTCCTACAATCGCTTCATGTGCCGGCACGGCAAATTTTTCCTGAAGCCGTTGGCCGAATTTCACGGCGACTCGCCGCCGGAACACATTGTCCGCCTCGTCATAAAGCAGAATGCTGAAGACCTGGTAATCGATTAATCGCTTCGCCAGTTCCGCCGCGCGCCGCAAGACTTCTTCAACCTCAAGCGTGGAATTTGCTTCGCGGCTGATTTCGCTGATAAGCAGTAGTGTCTCGGCTTGTTTCTGCGCGTTTTCATAGAGTCGCGCATTTTCGATGGCAGTGCCGATGCGGCTTGCCACGAGCACGAGTAGGCTTTGTTGCGCGCGCGTGAAGTAATCCGGCTGGCGGCTTTCCACATCGAGCACGCCGATCACTCGCCCTCTCACGATTAGCGGCACCACAAGTTCGGACCTCACAGCATCCACCGCGTTCAAATACCGCGAGTCCTTCGTCACGTCCGCCACGCGAATCGGCTGGCCCAATGCGGCAGCCGTGCCGATGATGCCGTCGCCAACGGGAATGCGCCAGTGCTCCACCACCTCGAGCCGGTGCCCGATCGCGAAACGAAAATAGAGGTTATTCGTGTTCTCTTCGCGCAGCAAGACGGCAAAAATCTCATAATCGATCAGGCGCTTGATATGGCTGGCGGAATTGGCCAGCACCTCATCCAGATTCAGCGTCGAATTGATGTCTTCGCTGATCTCCGTCAGCACAGCCATCGTATCGGCGGAAATCTCCGGCGTGGAATTCAGTTCGGCGGGATCGAGCGGGTTGGAGCTGACGGTCATTGAGTCGGCAATGTACACGATGCCTGCGAACGAAAAGCATCGTCAAATTAAGATACGCGCCGGAGCGAATATTATAACAGGGCCGAACTTGCCCGCAGGGTAGCAGTAAGGTTTAAATGTAGCGTTGCGGTGCTTCAGCGCGGCATCTTCTGAACCTACGTAGTACCACCCGGATCGAGAATGCAGACGTCCTTCAAATTTCGATATCTTTCCGCGTAGTCGAGCCCATAGCCGATTACGAATTCGTCGGGAATCTGGAAGCCGATGTAATCGCCTGTCACGTTTACGCGCCGCCGCGAAGGTTTATCGAGCAGCGCCGCCACGCGCAGCGCCTTCGGCTTGCGCTGCCGCAAAACGCGCAATAAATAGCTCAGCGTCAGCCCAGTGTCCAGAATGTCCTCAACCAAAATCACGTTCAGCCCGGCAATATTGCTGTCCAGATCCTTTAATAAACGGACTTGGCCCGACGAATCCTTGTTCTTTCCATAGCTGGAAACGGCGATGAAATCGAGCGATGTCTCCAGATCGATCTCGCGAATCAGGTCCGAAAGAAATATGCATCCGCCCTTAAGCACGCCGATCAGATGCACGCGTTCGCCCTTGAAATCGCGCGTAATCTGCCGCGCCACTTCCTGAACGCGCTTCTTGATCGCCACGCTGCGGATCAGGATTTTTGGCGTATTCCTCGTTATTTTCGGCGGCTTGGCTCGAGCCATTCTGGCCTCTCTCCCGGGGCATAACACTCTATCGTAATCGGCCAAGGAATCGTACGGACTTGGCGTGCAGCGCCGCAGGCAAGAGCATGCGTTCCTACACGCTTGTGTCGGTCGCAGTCGCAATGGGGCAACACCAGCCGAATTGGCATTTGCCCCCAGTCCGCCAGGAACGTTATCATAATGAAGATAGGATCAATCTGAATCGGTCTCGCGCGGCGATCCGCGCGATCCTTTCCGAAGGCGGAACACTTTCTTTAATCCGTTGCCAACAAGTCGCGCTCTTCGAACCGCGCGCAGCCGGTCTTCACTGCCCGCATCAAATCAAGATTTTGCGAACCGCGGTAATTTTCGCGCCGAAGCACCGCAGCGGATCAGCTCGGGCCTTCATTGGCGTCTGCAAGCTAACACCACGTCAGGCTGCGACTTAGCGGCATGCGAGGTCATCTAAACGACATGACTTTAGCGCCCCATCATCCGCTTCAAAGGCTCCTCCGCAGCCGCATCGCCATCATCGATGGCGCAACGGGGACGACCATCCGCAACTACGGGATGACCGAAGCCGATGTGCGGGGCAATCGCTTCAAAGACGCCAAGAAAGATCTCCTCAATAACGGTGACCTGTTTTCGCTCACCCAGCCGCAAATGATCGGCGATATCCATCGCCGCTTCCTCGAAGCCGGTGCGGACATCGTCGAGACCAACACTTTCGGCGCCACAAGCATTGCGCAGAGCGAATTCTTCATAGATGATCCGCGCGAACATGGCGGCCGCAAAGATCCCGAGTTCTATCAGAAGGTGATCGACGATTCTTTCCTGAGCAGCCTCGCATGGGAGATCAACGAAAAATCGGCGCGTCAATGTCGCGAATGGGCGGATCGCATCGGCAATTCGACCGGGCGGCAACGTTTCGTCGCCGGCGCGATTGGCCCGCTCACTGTTTCTCTTTCAAATTCGCCTGACGCAGACGATCCCGGCTTCCGCGTTGTCACCTTCGACCAGGTGAAAACGGCTTACATGCGGCAAGTGCGCGCGCTGATCGCGGGCGGCGCGGACCTCCTTCTCGTGGAAACAATTTTCGATTCGCTCAATGCGAAAGCGGCGCTCGTTGCTATTCAAGACGTTTTCGCGCAGGACGGCAAAGAGCTGCCGATCATGATTTCGGCAGCCGTCGGACGCGGCGGCGAGACGATGATCTCCGCGCAAACGGTTGAAGCGTTCTGGAACGCCGTCGAGCACGTGCGCCCGTTCTCCGTCGGATTGAACTGCTCGCTTGGCCCCGATCTCATGTATCCGTTTCTGAGCGAGCTGTCGGCAAAAGCTACCTCGGCCGTCTCGTGCTATCCGAACGCCGGATTGCCGAATCCGCTTTCACCCACGGGCTTCGATCTCCAACCCGCCGACGTGGCGCGCCACCTGAGCGACTTCGCGCGCGCCGGTCTGGTGAATATTGCCGGCGGCTGCTGCGGTAATACGCCGGATCACATCGCAGCCATCGCCAAAGCTCTCGAAGGTTTGCCGCCAAGACCACTGCCGCCGCCATCTGTGGACGATGCACAGGCCGCGGCAGCCGTAGCACAATCTAACGCGGAACTCGCGGAATCCCGGAACCTGTCCGCCCGAACGGAAACCCGCCCGCTCCGCCTCTCGGGCTCTCAGCCGTTCACCCAACAGCCCGGCGTCTTCATCATGATCGGCGAACGCACCAACGTCGCCGGCTCGCCAAAATTTGCAGCCCTCATCAAAAGCGAAAAATACGAAGAGGCCGTCGCCATCGCGCGCCAGCAGGTCGAAAACGGTGCCAACGTGATCGACATCTGCATGGACGAAGGCATGATCGACGGCGTCGCTGCCATGTCGCGCTTCTTGCAACTCCTCGCGAGCGAGCCCGAAGTCGCGAAAGTCCCCTTCATGGTGGACTCTTCAAAATGGGAAGTCATCGAGGCGGGCCTCAAATGCCTGCAAGGCAAAGGCATCGTCAATTCGATCTCGCTGAAAGAAGGCGAGGAAAAATTCCGCCACAACGCCTCCACGGTGTTGAAATACGGCGCCGCCGTGGTCGTAATGGCGTTTGACGAAAGCGGCCAGGCTGCCACTTACGAAGACAAAATCCGCATCTGCCAGCGCGCGTATCGCATTCTTGTCGATGAAGTCGGCTTTCCGCCCGAAGACATCGTCTTCGACCCGAACATCCTCACCGTCGCCACGGGCATGGAGGAGCACAACAACTACGCCGTCGATTTCATCAACGCCACGCGCTGGATCAAAGCCAATCTCCCGCACGCAAAAGTCAGCGGCGGCGTCTCGAATATCTCTTTCAGTTTTCGCGGCAATAACAAAGTCCGCGAAGCCATGCACGCCGCGTTTCTCTATCACGCCATCGCTGCGGGCATGGATATGGGCATCGTCAATGCAGGCATGCTCGAGGTTTACGAAGAGATCGAGCCGGAGCTGAAAACGCTCGTTGAAGATGTGCTGCTCAATCGCCGTCCTGACGCGACCGAGCGCCTCGTCGAATTTGGCGAAAAACTGAAAGCCGCGGGTGCTCACACGGGTGCGTCGCAAGGCGAAGCCAAGGCGGAGGAATGGCGCAGCGGCACAGTCGAGCAGCGCCTTTCTCACGCGCTCGTCAAAGGCATTGACGCATATATCGAGGCTGACGCCGAAGAAGCACGCGTCAAGCTCGGCCGTCCGCTCGCCGTCATCGAAGGGCCGCTCATGGACGGAATGGGCGTCGTCGGCGATCTTTTCGGTGCGGGAAAAATGTTTTTGCCGCAAGTGGTGAAATCCGCGCGCGTGATGAAAAAGGCCGTCGCCTACCTGACGCCGTTCATGGAAGCCGAGAAAGCGTCGCTCGCCGCGGCGGGCAAAACGGTAAAAACGCAAGGCAAAATCGTCCTCGCCACGGTTAAGGGCGATGTGCACGACATCGGCAAAAATATCGTCGGCGTCGTGCTCGCCTGCAACAACTATGAAGTGATCGATATGGGCGTGATGGTCCCATGCGAAAAAATTCTCGAACGCGCCAAAGAAGTCCGCGCGGACATCATCGGCCTCAGTGGCCTGATTACGCCTTCGCTCGACGAAATGGTTCACGTTGCGCGCGAAATGGAGCGCATGGAATTCAAAGTGCCGCTGCTCATCGGCGGCGCAACTACCAGCCGCGCACATACCGCCGTAAAGATTGCGCCTAACTACAGCGAGCCGGTAATCCATGTCGTCGACGCAAGCCGCGCCGTCCCCGTCGCAACAAGCCTGCTCAGCGACGAAGGCAAACCGGCATTTGTCGCGCAGCATCGCGCCGAATATGAAGCCGTTCGCAGAACCCTCTCCGCGCCCCGTCAGCATCTTGTCTCGCTGCAGGAGGCTCGCGCGCGTCGCACTCCCATCGAATGGCGCGCGGAAGATATTTCAGCGCCTTCGTTCACAGGCGTGCGCGTGCTCGATAATTTCCCGCTTGCCACGTTGCGCGATTTCATCGATTGGACGCCGTTTTTCCATACATGGGGACTCAAAGGCGTTTATCCGCGTATCCTCGAACACGAAATCCACGGCGCTCAAGCGCGCCAGATTTTCACTGAAGGGAACGATCTGCTCGATAAGATCGTCGAGAAAAATCTCATTACGGCGCGCGGCGTTTATGGACTATTTCCCGCGAATGCCGTTTGCGATGACGTCGAGCTGTACGCAGATGAGGCACGCACCAAGCTCAGCGAGAAGTTTTATTTCTTACGGCAGCAGGCCCACAAAGAAGGAAACGAGCCCTGCCGCTCCCTCGTGGATTTCATCGCGCCTAAGAACACGCGACTCCCCGATCACATCGGCGCTTTCGCCGTCACCAGCGGCATCGGCCTGAAGGAACTCTGTGATCGCTTCCGCGCGCAAAATGACGATTACAACGCCATCATGGCCGAAGCCCTCGCCGATCGCCTCGCCGAAGCCTTCGCCGAATGCCTTCACAAACGCGTGCGCGACGAATGGGGCTATGGCTGCCGCGAAGATTTAAGTCACGAGGATCTCATTCACGAAAAATATCGCGGCATTCGCCCGGCGCCGGGCTATCCGGCGTGTCCGGATCACACCGAAAAGGGCACAATATGGCGCCTGCTCGACGTCGAGAAAAACACTGGAATCCAGATAACCGAATCCTTCGCCATGTGGCCCGGATCGAGCGTCAGCGGCCTTTACTTCGCGCATCCCCAATCGCGCTACTTCACGCTCGGCAAAATCGACCGCGACCAGGTCGCCGATTACGCCCAACGCAAAGGCATCTCCGTCGCCGAAGCCGAACGCTGGCTCAGCCCTAATCTGAACTACGACCCGGCCGCGTAACCGCGTCTCTTAAAGTTACCCCCAGGAAACGAAGTCAGCGAAATAGCGCGAAGGCAAGGTCCAAATTGCGAAAATATCTATATCCGCCCAATGGAACTGCCCAAGCACATTCCGCAGCTTGACGTTCTCCGCGGAATCGCCGTGCTTACCGTCATGGGTTACCACGGCCTCTACCTGATCCCGCACTTCCATTTGAATCTCGTTTTCGGTACGGGTTACGTGGGTGTCGATCTCTTCTTCGTCTTATCCGGGTTCCTCATCACGGGAATTCTCGTCAGAACAAAAGACTCGCCAAACTATTTCAGGAACTTCTACGCGAGACGCGCACTAAGGATCTGGCCCGTATACTACGTACTGCTTCTTTTTACGTTTATTGCACTTCCCCTAATTCATCCGCAATCCGCCGCGGATATTTTTGCGAAGTCGCATCCTTGGGAATCGTACCCGCTTTTTTTGCAAAACTTCGCAGTCAACGGCAATTCGTTCGGAACGCTCACCGCAACCTGGTCGCTGGCAATTGAAGAACAATTCTATCTGGTCTGGCCTCTCATAATCTTTCTCGCGCCGCCACGTCTTTTAAAGCCAATTGCCATAGGAGCGCTGCTTTTGTCAGTGGCCACACGATGGTCGGTGCAGTACGGTCTCATACCGTCCATCATAATCTACACAAACACTCTCACCAGACTGGACGGCCTGGCACTAGGTGCGCTGCTCGCGTTATGGATTCCGCAAGCACGCAAAACGACCGTGACCCTTGTAGGAAAACTCGGGCTTTCAATTACAACGCCGATTGCGCTCGCGCTCGGTTACCTGCACCCAGGCCATTGGAGTTTTTTTGCTGTGGTTTCGGCGTGCTTCGCCTGCCTGCTTCTGCTAGCCATTCAGATCGATGCGCTCTCGAAACTCCGATTTTTGCGATACACGGGCAAAATCAGCTATTGCCTATATCTCATCCACGTCCCGGTGTTCATGTTGGCGGAGACGTCGGCAGTGCATATGCTTGTGCCTTTCCGGTCCGGCGCGACAGGCGACGCGGTCCTTTTTCTCGCTTCTATTCTCGTGTGCTACGGAATCGCCGCCGTCTCTTGGAAGTTCTTCGAAAGCAAATTCCTGCGGCTGAAAGACCGCTTTAGCTACACAGCAAGTTTTTCCAGCGCTACGCAACCCGACCGGATATTGGTTTCCTGACTTCGTTAAACAAAGAACGCGTGCTTCTGCATGGATCCATGCTATGGCGTTGGTATCTTCGCCGCCGCCTCATTCGAAGGCCCGCTGCTGCCGCCCGAATCTACCGCCTCCACGGTGTAGTAGTAGCCCGTTCCCGGCGCCACATTCACGTCCGTGTACGTCAGCGCAGCCACGGGTGATGTATTGATCGGTGTCGTTCCCTCCGCGCCCGCCGCCGTTCCGCGGAACACGTTGTAAGTCACTCCCATCGTCGGGCTCGCATCCCAAGTCAACACCACCGAATGCATTCCGGTTCCTGACAAACTTACGTTCACCGGAGAATTCGTCGCATTGCTCGTAACGCTCACATTTCCGCTCACCGCACCTCCCGAACTTGGCGCGAACGACACCGTAAGCGGCACCGATTGCCCCGGCGTTAAGACCGTCCCGTTGATAATCCCGCTCGCGCTGAACCCCGCGCCCGTCACGTTCACGCCCGAGATCGTGACATTCGAATTGCCCGTATTCTTCACCATTGTCGTCAGTTGATTGCTGCTTTGATCCATCACATTGCCAAATGCGAGACTGGTCGGGCTCGCACTCAACAACAAGCTTGTCGCTTGGCCCGTTCCCGAAAGGCTGATCGTCAACGGCGAGGGCGTACCGCTCGTCGTGAGCGCGATCGAGCCGCTTACCGCGCTCGCCGAAGTCGGCGCGAACGTCGCATTGAACGTTATTCGACCGCCCGGCGCGATGGTCGTGGCCGTACTCAGCCCGGTTTGTCCGAAGCCGGCTCCCGTCACACCGATTTGCGAGAACGTGAGTGTGTTGCCTCCGCTATTCGTCAGAATGATCGACTGCGAATTGGTCGTTCCTTCCGCCACCGTTCCGAACGCCACACTCGAAGGATTTGCCGAAATCTGCGCCGAAGAAGTTACAGTCAGCGCAAGGTTCGCGGTTCCCGTGCCGCTTGCGTTGGTTGCGCTCAGGCCCACGCTGACATTCCCCGAGCTTGTCGGCGTGCCGGAGATAAGCCCGCTCGCCGTGTTGATCGCAAGGCCGCTGGGCAAGCCGGATGCGCCGAAGCTGGTCGGCGAATTCGTCGCTTTAATTTGATACGTGAATGCGGTTCCCACGAGCGCGCTACCCGTAGTCGCGCTGGTGATCACCGGCGATGCAGCAGCCGCTAACGTTGTTGCCGTAGCCGTGCTGGAAGATGAACTGCTCGTTCCCTGCGCACTAACCGAGCGAACGCGATAACTATAAACAGTCGAAGCGGAAAGACCGCCGTCCTGATATGACGTGCTAGTGCCGCTCACCGAAGCGACCTGAACGAAATTCCCGCAACTTGCACCCTTGCATCGCCAAATGCTGTAGCTCGCCACGGCGGATGTTCGTACGGGCGCCGACCACTTCAAATTGATTTGTGACGCGCTTGCCGCGGTAGCGGTCAAGCCGGTTGGTGGGTTCAGTCGGCTCGTCCGCGCAAATACTCTAGAGGATATCGCGCCGGCCAGTACAAACAGCACAGCGACCGAAAGACAAAACTCGAAGACTCTTCTCCGTTTCTCATTGCCGCCTGCTGTGCTCCAGATTTTTTTCGTGGTCTTCGCTTCCTTCGATCCAGCACAGACACACATCCCCCACTGCGTCCGAGCCGTCATCACGCCTCCTTACCTGCGTTCGTTTTTGCCGGGGGCTGAGCCCGCGCTGGATCCTGAGGAATAGGGGGAGAATGAACGCCCAGCGTGCCCATTAAGCCGCATCAACGCACGTCGCTCAACTGAACCGAGGTTGGGATTTGGGGCAAAGTCAAAGACAGGCGCAGGTACAGGCGAGGCTCGCACCTACAGCAATTCAGACATGTCGTGGGCGCAGCAGCTTAATTTCAACATTGAAGAGATCAAGAGGACCAATCGGCAGCTTGAAATTGATTAACCGCGAGCGTGCGATTTGCACAGCCGACTGGTCCGAGAGTGCGCTTACCTGCGACATCTGTTCTTCATCCTCAATTCGACGGTTGAGGAATGGAAATTGTGATTGGTATTGCAGGCAGTTGCGTGATAGTTCCGTTGCTCATCACCGATAGCCCTGATAACTGGAACGTTGCGGTTCCCGGCATGATATCGACGTGGTTTCCGTACGCATCCTGCAGCCGAAGACCAAGCGCCGTCGCAGTCGCGGATGGTGCCGTGCTAAGAGCCGACATCACGGCATACATCGCGTTGCATTGTTGAGCATAAGGAGTCGGAGCCGGTAGTTCGCCGGGCCAGGTTCCAAACGTCCAACTGACATGCTCGGACACCGATGTCGGCGCTCCCTGATTGCAATACCACTTCTGCACCGTCTCTGTTCCAGAAGCCGTGTCGGAGTTCTTCGCCAGCCAGTAGGTCAGGCCTCCCGTTAGCTGGCAGTTCGACAGCGCGATCGAAACTGTTCCAGACGTCGCGGCCACCGGCCCGCCCGAACAGATCGCGGCACCGGCGGGAACTGTTGTCTGCCCCGGCTGACCGGAAGCATCGGGATAAATTGCGACGGAGACATTTCCAGCTACTCCCGAACCGAGCATCACGTTCATGCTGCTCACCGTATAGCCCGCGGCGCTGCCGGGCTGCATCGGCGTCAGTTCGATGGTGTTGCTCGGCACCGCAAGCTGATTGCTGCCGCCCGTCTGCCCTTCCCACAACGACTGCGCCGCCACAATTCCTGCGATGCCGCCCACCAAAACCAATACAAGCGGAAACACTCTTCTCTTTAGCAATGGGTTGTCCTCTTTTGTTTGTGTCTTGGCGGTGTCCTGGGAGTGAACGCGTGATCGTCGGAAGTGGACAGTAAACACTCGCCGTGCGTAGAGGAAACTACGAAAGAAAGTAATCCGCGTCAATTTGTACTCAGAACCAGTGGTGCTTTGTACTCAGAACCAGTCGCACGCACTGTTCCAAGAACAGGTCCAGTTTTCTGTAAGACGCGCCTTACGCTGTTCGTTTATCTCAGCCGACTCAGCGCGGGGATTTCTCGATGCCTTACGGCTCACACCGACAGCCGCACGGGCGCAAGTCCGTGGCGCATCGGAATTTCCGATTTCAAGAATGTCCGCTTTACCACGCCGAATTGCCGCAATACCGGCAGCACCAGCGCGCGGAATATTGGCGAACGAAACGGCGGCGGTGGCTCCGTTGCAAGCATCTGCAGCCTCTGTGACTCCACAATCTCCGGTTCGCGCTCCGCTTGAATCCGCCGCGCCGCTTCGTCGAACCTCTCGATTTTTCCTGATGCGCACGCAGGAACCAGATGATTCGCCGCCACAATCGCATCGCGCAAAGCCAGATTAATCCCTTGCGCGCGTACCGGCGACATAGGATGAGCCGCATC
>DATNBB010000063.1:0-4419 GCA_035607335.1 Binatia bacterium
GGCTTGTCGCGGGAATCGCGAACGTATTCGGCGTCGAACGTCGAAAGGTGCACATGGCGGTCCTGAGGAAGTACGAGGCCGGGGATGAGGACGTCATAGAGGCTGGTGCGGTTGAAACTGTACCGGCCGATCAATTGCTCGGTATGTTTGCCATTGAGCGCTTTATTTAATTGAATGGAAGCATTCGCCAATTCCGCCGTGTAAACCGGGTTTTCGGTGGTGCGTTCGCCGGAGATGCTCAGCAACGAACTCCAGGAGGAACCGTGAAGGTATGGATCGGCGTAGGTGAAGAAGACGCGCTGATCGAGACGCGAAGCGACGGTTCCAATGGTCGCCGTTTCAGCGCGGCCTCGAATGTCGCGGCGCACAAAATCGAAGGTGAAGCGTGGGCCAACGTAGCTTTGCTGGCTGACCTTGAATTTATTACCGAGGCTGAGCGGAGGGAGGCCGGGCACGGCGACGGTGTTGACGGGAACGTTGCCGCTTCGGGGGATGATTTCCAGGCCGCCGCCTATGTCCATCGAGTTCTGGTTAGACTCGTGGACCTTGATGAGAACTTCTTCGTGGCTTTGATCGACGATGGGACGCAAGGATGCAATGTCAGCCCAATCGAAGATGCCGAGGTTGTACAAATTGGTTTCGGCTTCGAGAAAGTTGCGCTGGCTTTGCGGTTTGCCTTTGGCGACGTTTCCGCCGGCAGCGATGCGGATAAAAGGAAGATTCGTATGATGCTGGCCGACGGTTACTACGTCTGAGATATAGGCGCGCGGGCCTTCGTTAATGGCGAAAGTCACATCCATTTTGGTCGGATCGGCTTTCGTGGGCGAAGCTGAGGATTGTACGGTGGCGTTGAGATACCCGAGATCGAGATAGGCCGCGAGGATTTGGCTGCGATCTGCGTCCATTCGTTTGGGGGAATAGGGCTGGCCGACGCGCATCTGCAGGGGATATTTGCGGCTTAGAGCGGCGAGGGCTTGCGTCGCGTTGCCCTCCAGGTGCAGAGAGGCAACGCGATCCTGGCGACCCTCTGTTATTTCAAATGTCACGTAGACCTTCGGATCGAAGTCTTCCACTTTTGGGCTGATGGAGACGTTCTCGAACCCGGCGTCGTGATACATCTGCGCGATCGAACTCACGCTCTTGTTCAATAGCTCCTGATTGAAATGCCCGCGCGTGAGGAAGAGGAATCCTTCTTTGATCGCTATGTGAGATTCGAGATCCTTGTCGGAGAAGTAGTGATTGCCGTTGTAATAGATTTCTTTCAGGCGGTGTTTTTTGCCGCGTTGGACCGTGTAGACGACGCTCACTGAGTCATCTTGCTTGGTCATGGATGAATCGGTCTTGGAATCGAAATAGCCCTTGGACTGGAAATATCCGTTTATGTTGTCTTCGCCTTCGTCGACCAGCTCGAGGTCGACGGCGCCTTCCTGATAGAAGGGAACGAGCTGATGCAGCCTCTTGTCCGATAGCTTTGTGCCTTCGACCTTAACGGTGACCTTGGGACCGGGCGTGATCTTGAAGTTGACGTCAACGCGGTTGGTGTCCGCATTGTAATTGGGCGTCCCCAACTGGATGGAAGGCGGCAATTGCCCGGCTACTTTGAGATGATCGCGAATATATGGGACGGACTTTATGACTCTGGGCCGCGAGTATTTCTGGCCGCGCCTGAGAGAAATACGTTTTAACCTCGGCCACCAGCCACCCAAAGCGCGGCGCACAGATGCGGCACGCTGGTCGCTGATGCCGGTAAATTCGATCTGCCCAATGCGGGCCTGGCTACCGAGGCTGCAACGAAGGATGATATTGACGACGTGATGCGGCTCATCGCGCTCGATCTGCGGCGTTACTTCGGCGCTGTAAAAGCCACGCGTATGGAGAAACGCGAGAAGTCCTTCTCGGGCCTGCGTTTCCAGCCCGGGCGTATAGGGCGATTGTTCAGGGATGTTGGCCGCTTGCATCAGTGCGGTATATGGAAAGCGCGTGCCGGCGCCGGGGAACTCAACCACTCCCACGTAATCGGCGGGTTGAAGAATGAACGTGAGATTCAGGCCGGCCGCTTCCGGCACCATGCTCATCTGGACTTCCGTGAAGAGATGCGTCTGCTGCAATGCGGCAACACTCTGCCGAACGGCATCGGCCGAAAACGGCTGTCCGGCTTTCTGAACGATCATTTTCTGGATCGCGTCCATATCCACGCCCGATCTCACCGCGATCTCGACTTTCGAAACTGTTTGGCCGTTGAATCCAGCGTAATCGGTGGGTTGCATCTGCTGTGCCTGCGTGGCGGATGCGATCAAAACGACCGCGACGGCAAAGAAGCGAGCGCAGGCGCTAGGCTGCCGCGCAATTCGTGTGCCGCTCGCGGTGTCCCACGCGCTCACCCTGTCCTCGCTTCGTCTGCCGGCGCCTCCAGTGCGCGGTCGGTTTCCGCACCGACGAGCAGGATGAAACAGATCACGTAGATCCAAATCATCAAGAGAATGAACCCTCCAAGGGCTCCATAAATTCGCGGATAGGACGAGAAATGCTGTACGTAAAGGTTGAACGCCGCAGTTGATCCGGCAAGAGCAAGCACGGCAAACGCGGTGCCCCACGTGAGCCAGCGCCATGGACGTTTTCCGTCCGGCAAGTAATAATAAGCAAGGTCAATCGCCAGTCCCATCGCGACCGCCGTCGCGCCCCATCGTCCAATCACCAGTGCCAGATCCGATCCTCTCCATTCGCCTAACACACCCACTAGCCTGCCGAAACTCCAGTGGCCTAGCGCCATGAGCCAGAAGGTAGCCATTGCGAAAGCCATTGTCAGCATCGCGACGCACGAGGCGATCACGTGTTTCCGAAGGAACGAACGCGAATCGCGTCCACGGTAAACGACGCTCAACGATTCCATCAGACTTACGAATCCCGACGAGGAACTCCATAGCGCAGCAATAAGCCCAAATGAGAGAAATCCGGCGGAATGGTGAGAGAGTCCCAAAATTGTCGAGAACACCAGATGCTGCGACTCCTTCGGCAGATAAGTGACTAGCCATACAGCGAATGAATGCCATGCCGTCGTCGAAGGCAGCCAGCCGACGATTACGGCGAGCACGAGGCAGAAGGGGAATAGAGACAGGGCAAAGAAATAGGAGATTTGCGCGGCGAGATCGATGCAATCGTCCGCTTCGATTTTTTGCCATATTCGTCTGAATACTGACTGCCGCTCCGAGAACAATAGAAGCCGTGCGACCATGGCCTCGCGTACCCCGCGCACATTGTGTGCATTGCCCAGTTCGCGCAAGGTACATTAACCTCGTGAATCCGTCGACAGCGTTGCCAATGACATCTCGTACGAAGCTCCGCCGCCCCAAATAGCATCTAGTCTCGCCCTCGCAGGCGTACATGCGTATCGGTGTTCTCTCGTAGCCAGCCTCAGAACAATGATGTAGTTCTGAAACCGGCCGGGAGCGCTCTCCGTCGCGACATTTCAGGTACAAAATTATCGCCGCCTACAGCGTCTGCCCGAACGACCCGCGGAAAGGGCGCAGTAGCATGAAATTGGAGGTCGCCATGGACAGTCTTAAAGGCGTAAGAGTCGCAATTCTCGTCGACAATGGCTTCGAGCGCGTCGAGCTCACCGAACCGCGTAAAGCGTTGGACGATGCGGGAGCGGAAACAAAAATTATTTCCCCACAAGAGAAAGAAGTTCGCGCGTGGGAATCGAAAGAATGGGGAGACAAATACCCCGTACAACAGAAACTTGATGAGACGCAGCCGAATAATTTTGACGCGCTATTGCTTCCCGGCGGTGTGATGAATCCCGATCACCTGCGCATGAATCCTCAAGCTGTGTCATTCGTGAAGGCGTTTGTCGATAGCGGAAAACCAATCGCTGCGATTTGCCATGGTCCCTGGACGCTCATCGAGGCGGGTGCGGTAAAAGGCCGCAAAATGACGTCGTGGCCGTCGCTCAAGACTGATCTGAAAAACGCAGGAGCCGAGTGGACCGATCAAGAAGTTATCGTCGACCGCAATCTGGTCTCGAGCCGCAAGCCTGACGACATTCCGGCCTTCAATCGCGAAATGATTAAGCTGTTTGGCGAAAAGAGCAAAGCCCGCAGCGCGGCGTGAAAAAATCCCGAGCCGCGGGGCTGGGGACTGGGTGCAGACCTATGCCACAAGATTCGGTGTTTACGGCTTTAGGCCGCGCTGGCGAAGGAGTGCGTCCGGATTCGGCTTCGCTCCACGCCAGGCTTCGTAAAGCGCTTCCATATCGGGTACGCGCCCTTGTGACAGGATCATCTTGCGAAACCGGTCGCCGTTCGCACGCGTCAAGCCGCCGTGTTGCGTAAACCACGCGTACGCATCGTCATCGAGCATTTCGCTCCAAAGGTAAGCGTAATATCCGGCCTCGTATCCTTCAGCCCAGATATGAAGAAA
>DATNBB010000075.1:0-9044 GCA_035607335.1 Binatia bacterium
TATTTCACCGTCGCGGAGACATACGAACCCACCGTCGTCGTGGTCAGCGGGTTGATCGTCCCGGTCGCCTGTACCACTGACGTAATATCCGTGCGCCGCACGGGCGAAGTCGTGTACTTCGGGGTGTCGGCGTTCGTCTTCGAGTAATACCAGTAGCCACCGCCTACCAGGATCAGCGCCAGCACGATCAGGTACGGCAGCTTATGGTTCTGAAACGATGTTTTTAGTGACATAGTTCTCTCTATTGTTCGGGAAGTCGATTCGCTTGTTTCTGGAAAAACTCGGAACTCTTACCTCTCCCGCGATTGTATTGACGTGCAGGCGGGCGATTAGGTTACCGCGAATTCGCCCGCCCTTAAATTTCTATTTTGGCGCCTCAGGGTTTGTGCTGCGTGGACACCGCTCCTCCGCGAGATGCGGTGGGACTCTTTGTCAAATTACGTGCCAAAAACAATCCGCTCTTTCCACCTGTGAGCACATCCAAATCGCCATCGCCGTCGATGTCGAGCACTTGCATTTCAATTCCGCCGCCCATTCGACCGCCATAGTCGATCAGGTGGCGAATCCATTCCACGCCTTGTCCGGCCTTTCGGTACTCGTACCAATACACACCGAGAGGCTCGCGTTCTCCTGGATCGCTTCCATTATGAGCCATATACCTCTTGCCGACAACAAAGTCCAAGTGCCCGTCGCCGCGCAGGTCCGCCAGCGCTGAAGAATGCGCTTGCGACCAGCTGTAATCGATATTGTGCTTCGTCCACTGCCCGTTCTGGCCCTGTTCCAACCAGAAAATTCCGTAATCGTGCGCGCAGCTGGTAAGAATGTCGTTGCGCCCGTCGCCATTTATATCCAAAGCGTAGATGAACGCCAAATCGCCCCGGGTACCCGAAGGTCTCTCGGCAGCCGCATTTGATTCATTTCCGCGTCCGCGTGCCGGTGGCGCACCTGCCTCAAGCCCGCAAAAGCCGACGCCTGCAGTCGCATCCCAATCCGGGTGATATTTCCATTCGCCGCTATTCACATCGGCCGGTGCTTCAAACCATCCTTTCGGTGTGAGAATGTCATTGCGTCCATCGCCGTTCACGTCGCCCACTCCAATTCCGTGACCATAACTCTTGTCGCTCACCTGATGGCGCACAAATTTGCCATCCTTCGGTTCGTACCAGGTGAGCGGCGCTTTTTCACTGCCCCATTCGGGAATCACATCCTGTTTCTTTCCGCTGTTCGTGAGGTCAACGAGAAATGCAAATTCGATCGGATTGCCCGAATCAATGATGCTTTCCGTCCACTCGCCCCCGCTTTTGCCGGGATTTTTCCACCACGAAATCTTCTTGCCAAACCAGCTCACGCCCACGATATCCGGATAACCGTCGCCGTTCACGTCGATCGGCAAGTCCGCAAAATTATCGATGTAGTTGCTCGTGAAGTTCAGGTCGCGGAATTTGTGCTTCTTGGTCCAAGTCGGCCCTTCATACCAATATTCGCCCGAGATAATATCCGGGTGACCGTCATGATTAATGTCTGCCACCGCGGCTGTTTCGCTCGCGCCGGGATCGATCATTTGAATCTGGAAGGGAATATCGGGCGGGCGGCTGTCCGCCATTGCAAACACCGCTGTAAGACCGATCAACACGAGTAATTTGCGCACTTATCTCTCCCTTTCATTACGGAAAAATTTCCGGCCCGGCGTACTGCGGAGAAATTACGTCTACCGCGCTGCGAATGCAAGCATCGTTTGCATTTCCTGCGATTCACGCCGTCCGTGCTAAAGTGGGCTGCTTCAAACGTTCGATCTTTCTCGTGATGGAGGGGAAGTGGCTTATCGCGATCTGCGGGATTTTGTGCGCGCACTTGAAAAGCAGGGCGAATTGACACGTATCTCGGCCGAGGTCGATCCGATTCTCGAAATTACCGAAATTACCGACCGCTGCGTGAAGGCTGGCGGTCCCGCGCTGCTTTTCGAGCGTCCAAAGGGCTCATCGATTCCCGTGGTTACGAATCTTGTGGCTACAGAGCGCCGCATGAACCTGAGCCTCGAGGTCGATTCCTTGGACGCCGTTGCCGCCCGCATCAGTTCATTCCTCGACATGCAATCTCCGCAGGGTCTGCTCGAAAAGGTGAAGATGCTGCCCAAACTCGCCGAAATCGGCTCGTTTTTCCCAAAGACAGTCCGCAGCGGCGCTTGCCAGGAGGTAGTCAAGACCGACGGCTTCTCCTTGCGCGAATTTCCGATTCTCCAATGCTGGCCTCAGGACGCCGGTCGCTTCATCACTTGGCCGATGGTAATCACGAAGAATCCGGAAACAGGGAAGCGCAACGTCGGTTGTTATCGAATGCAGGTGTTTGACGACCGCTCCACCGGCATGCACTGGCAGACACAAAAGCACGGCGCCGAGCACTATCGCAGCGCACGAAGCAAGTCCAAAGGCGGCAAGCTTGACGTCGCTGTCGCCATTGGTTCAGACCCTGCCACCTGTTTTGCTGGCATTTTGCCCGTCCCGCCTGACATGGACGAATTTCTGTTCTCTGGTTTTCTCCGAAACGATTCCGTTGAACTCGTCCATTGCAAAACGGTCGATCTTGAAGTACCCGCAAATGCGGAGATCGTATTGGAAGGCTACGTTGACCTGGGCGAACTGCGCACCGAAGGTCCGTTTGGCGACCATACTGGCTTTTACTCCCTCGAAGGCCAATTTCCGGTGTTTCACGTCACCTGTGTGACGCATCGCAAAGATCCGCTGTATCTCACCACGATTGTTGGGCCGCCTCCACAGGAGGACTACTTCATCGGCCATGCAATCGAGCGCGTGTTTTTGCCTGTGATGAAGATGCAGCATCCGGAAATCGTGGATGTGGCGATGCCGGCCGAGGGCATTTTCCAAAATTTGATGATCGTATCGATTCGCAAGAGCTATCCCGGCCACGCTCGAAAAACGATGAACGCAATCTGGTCGCTTGGACAAGCCATGTTCACCAAGGTAATCGTGGTCGTCGATCACGATGTGAACATTCAGGATTCGAGTGAACTCGTTTGGAAAGCGCTATGCGCGATCGATCCCGAGCGCGATATTCAATTTGTTCTCGGGCCTGTCGATACTCTCGATCACGCCGCGCGTCGGCCGGACTTCGGATCGAAAATGGGAATCGACGCTACGCGCAAATGGCCCGAAGAGGGGTACACTGGCCGCTGGCCTGACGAGATCAAAATGGACGCCGCAACGAAGCGCCACGTCGAGCAATTGTGGCCGAAACTCGGCCTGAACTTCTCGAACAAAAGGTAAACTTTTAGACAACTTCTGCCGGTCGCGACGCAACCTGAGACGCGGCCCTTTCTTCCCCTAACCTTCACAAACCAAGTAAGTTGTGCTCTTCGTCTCATCGGTCTCAAACCCGAGTACTGGGGTTTTACCAACAGCACACGCGCCCAATCCGCAGCTTGACACTAGTAGACGCGGATGCAATAAACGAGTCACGGGGAGCGCGAGTACCAGTAGTAATAGAACCATCGCGCGGCTTGGGCAAGCCACCCTTCGAGTTTTTGGGGAAATCGCGTTTCAGTTAGCACGAACCGCACTTTTTCCCACGTTTGTGCAAATTGTCTGTCAAGCGTTCGGCAGGGTTAGTCGAAACAAGAAGTGAGAGGCCGCACGAATGTTCAACAAAGCGAAATCACTGGTCGGCCTGGACATCGGCTCCAGTTCGGTCAAAGCCGTCGAATTGAAGAAGACAAAAAACGGTTACGAGCTGGTCAGCTTCGGACTCGAACCGCTTGCGCAGGACACCGTCGTGGACGGCGCCATCATGGACGCTCCGTCGGTGGCCGAAAAGATCATCTCGATCTTCGATGCCCAGAAGACCAAATCCAAAGATGTAGCTACTTCCGTTTCGGGTCATTCCGTGATCGTCAAGCCGGTAAAGATGCCGCTGATGACCGAGGAAGAACTCTTCGATCGTATGCAGGTCGAGGCGACGCAGTACATTCCGTTCGACATTGCTGACGTCAACCTGAGCCATCAGCTTCTTGAGGCGACTGAGAACCAGATGGACGTTCTTCTCTGTGCTGTGAAGAAGGACAAAATTCTGAATCACACGAACGTTTTGGCGCAAGCAGGCAAGACGCCGGTCGTCGTCGATATCGACGCGTTCGCGCTTCAAAACTGCTATGAGGTCAACTATGACGCGGATCCTTCGCAAGTAGTGGCGCTGCTCAATGTCGGCGCGAGCGTCATGAACATCAACATTGTTCGCGGATGGACGCCGCTCTTCACGCGCGACGTTTCGGTCGGCGGCAACCAATATACGGACGCGCTTCAGAAGGAACTCGACCTCAGCTTCGAGGACGCCGAAAAGTTAAAAATGGGTGGCACGTTGCCTGGTGTGAGCGAAGAGCAGCGCACATCGATTCTGCGCTCTGTCTCGGACATTCTGATTCTTGAAATCCAGAAGACTTTTGACTTCTTCCGCGCAACGGCGAGTGGCGAAAACATCCGCCGGATTTACGTTGCCGGTGGGACGGCTCGCGTTCCAGGGTTGCTCGATCTTCTTAAGGAAGAATTCGCGATGCCCGTCGAAGAGCTTTATCCGTTCCGCAAGGTTGCGGTTAATGCCGGGCGCCATGACGAAAGCCAGCTTCGCGACTTGGCGCCGCGCTTGGCCATTGCAGTTGGCCTCGCGCTGAGGAGTTTTGACACGCCATGATTCGGATCAATTTACTAGGTCAGGCACGGCCGAAAGCTGCGAAGACGGCTGTTCCCGTTGAAGCGACGATGCAGGCCCTGATGGCCATATTTGCGCTTGCGGCGGCCATCGTCGTTCTGGGCATCATCTATTACAACCAGACCAGCGAGTACAACAAGACCGAGGCCAGGATCACCGCACTGAAAGCCGAGAAGGCTAGCCTCCAGCAGGTGAAGCAGGATGTCACCCGCTTCGAGAGTCAGAAGTCTACGCTACAGCAGCGTATCGACGTCATTGAGACCCTCCAGAAAAATCGTTCCGGCGGTCAGGATCTGCTTCAGATGGTCGCCAACACGGTTGTTCGCGTCGACGAACTTTGGCTCACTTCGCTCACACGCACTGGAAACTCCATCGATGTCCAGGGCGAAGCCGGCAGCATCAGCGCCGTCGCGAATTTTATTACCCAGATGAAGCGTTCCGGTTATTTCGACAACGTCGAGATCAAGGACGCGAAGGAAAACGACGTTCGGCCGGGAGTTGAGACGTTCGGATTTAGTATGTCCGCCAGTATCAATCCCGCTGGACAGGCCGCAGCTTCGGGGCAACCGCAGCCTGCGTCTAGCCCAGCGCCCGCATCGGCGAAGGGAGGAACTAGCCGTGGCCTCTAGCTTCCGTGAATGGCCCTGGCCTCTTCAGGGGCTTTTGTATGTTGCCGGAGCGATCGCACTCGTCCTCGTCGGCCTTTATGTCCCGGGTTCTCCGGTCGCGGGCGCTCGCTCGCAGTTGGAAGCCGCTCAAGCGGAGGAGAAGCCGCTGAACGATGAGGTGGCCAGCCTACGTGTTTACAAACAGCGGCGAGCCGAACTTCAGTCGGAAATGGACGCTTTGCAAAAGCAGCTTGCCACTTTGCAGACGATCGTGCCGGAGGACAAGCAGGCCGATCAGTTCATTCTGATGGTTGAAAGGGAGGCCCTCTCCTCGGGTGTCTCGATTCGGTCGCTCACCGCCGATCCAATTGCCACCAAGCCTTATTACTTCGAGATGCCGTTCGCCGTAACGGCCGACGGTCCATACTTCGCGGTCCTTGATTTCTTTGGGCGTCTCGGTCGCCTCTCGAGAATCATCAATATCGGCGATTTGAAACTCGCCTCGATCACAAAGAGCAGCGGCGGGAATTTCCATATGACTCCCGGAACATCAGTCGCCGGGAGTTTTTCCATCACAACGTTCTTTACACAATCATCCGATCAAAAGCCCGCTGGCAGCGCGGCGGCAAAACATTAGGCGGTAGTGATGATGAGACTCGCAAAGACAATCGCAACGGTTCTTACGGTGCTGGTTATCGCGCTGTGCCTAGCTGGCGGCGCTCTGGCACAAACGAATGCCGCGCCTCACAAGTCTGAACCAAAAAAGGCGACGGCGAAGCCCATTCCTGCCGCTCCTTCTAAGACCGCTGAGAAACCCGCGGCGAAGCCGGCTATTTCAGCTTCATTGAAGCCAACTCCAAGAACTGTCTCCAAGACCGAACCTAAGCCGGTAACGGCCAAAGCAACGCCCGAGAAATCGGCGTCCGCGAAGCCCGTAAATGCAAAGCCCGTGACGGCGAAGGCCCTGACCGCGAAGCCCATCGCCGCCAGGCCCGCGATCGCCAAAACGGCACCCAAGCCCGTGGCAAAAACGATTGCTCCTGAAGTAGCCGCAAAGAACAAGGCGTCTGTCAGTCCCGACGAGACGCCCGCAGTTTCGCACGCCGACGAAGCGGTCGCGAAGCGCGATCCATTCGTTGCGCTAGTAGATGTCCAGAAAGGGGGCGGGGGCGGCCCCAACTTGCCTCCTGGTAAAGCCGGATTAGTGGTTGCCACAGTGCGCGTTGATGGCACCGTCAAATCTGGTGAAGATTTGCTTGCAGTGGTCTCCAATCCCGAGCGGCACGTTTATTTCGTTCGCGAAGGGGATCATCTATATGACGGAAGCGTGAAAAAGATCGATCTTGACGGCGTTACTTTCCAGGAAGACTCGAAAGATGCTTTCGGGAAGCCGATCGTGCGCGAAGTGACGAAACGAATCTACGCGAGTGCAGGAGAGCAGCAATGAGGATGATCTGGCGGAGTTTGGGGTTGAGCGCGATCGTTGCGGCCAGCCTGTTCGTATCTAGCGGGAATCTTCGTGCGGCCGATCAGCCGGTCGTTCACGTCAAGACTGTCGTGAGCGGCGGCGGCGTGCGCCTGGAAGCCCAGGCCACCGGGCCGTTTAACTACACCGCCTACCGGCCGAGCGAGAATCTGTTCGTGCTCGATCTAAGCGGTGTTTCGTCTGGCGATCCTGTCGGCGCGCGTATCGTGCCGTCGGATCTCGTGAAGAGCTATCGTCTTGTGCCTTACGCCGAGGGCTCTAAGTCCATGGTTCGCCTCGAGGTGCTTCTGGCCCAAGGGCTCAAGCCGGACGTCCAAAAGACCGATTCGCAGAATCTGGTCCTCACCGTTTCGCGCTCGGCAAACGCGGCGGCAGCCGGCTCTCCGGTAGTCGCGCCGTCGATCGCGCCTATCGCATTGAAATCTACGAGCTTGGACTCAGTCAGCTCGATCCGCAATGTTAGCGTTGCGGAAAATGCTGGCAAGACGGAAGTGACGGTATTCGGATCGGCGCCACTCGATGTTCATTCAATGCGTCTCGCGAATCCGGATCGCCTCGTGCTCGATTTTCCCTCGGCTCGTATGGCCGCGCCGCTGAAGCGCATCGCGAGTGATTTCCAGCCTGTGCGTGAAGTCCGCATGGCGCAATATACGCCGGATACGTCGCGTGTCGTCGTCGATATGAGCGAAGGCGCTGCCTACGAAATTCATTCGGTGGGCAACGCCGTCACAGTCTTGTTCGGTCCCGGTGCAACATCGGGTGCGGCGGCCGCACCCCTTTCTACACGGCCGGCAGCTTCCAACGTGGACACGGCCCAGAACGCCAAAAACTCGAGCGCTTCGAAGTTCGCTCGCGTCAGTGCTGACGTTCCGCCGCCGTCGATTACTCTTCCCAAGCAGTTGACGCAGCCCTCGGCGGCTCTCGCCGCTCAGGACGGCGGTCAGATTCAGCCGGGCGCGGTAATGGGTGCCGCTTCACAAGCTGCAGACGCCGCGTCGGCTGGCACGTCTTCGAACGGCTCCTCCGAGCCTGCTTCGTCCGCGCCTGCTGCTCCTGCGATGACGTTCGCAGGGAACTCAAGCGCTGGCGCTGCGCCGCCCGCTTCCACGAAATACACAGGCGATCCGATTTCGGTCAACCTCAAGGATGTGGACCTCGCGGACTTCTTCCGCCTGATCCATGAAATCAGCGGTCTCAACGTGGTAGTCGATCCTACCGTGAAGGGAACTCTGACGATCGTTTTGGACAACGTGCCATGGGATCAGGCTCTCGATATCGTACTCAAGAACAACGATCTCGATAAGCAGCTCGACGGTAACGTACTTCGCATCGCGACCCGCGCCACGCTGAAAGCTGAGGCCCAGGAAGCCAGCGACCTTGCTAAGGCTCAAGCGGAAGCCGCGAACGTCGTCACCACGACCCGCGTCCTTAGCTATGCCAAGGCAACCACCATCGCAATTACCTTGAAGAAGTTCCTCTCGTCGCGTGGCGATATCCTGGCTGATGACCGCACGAACACTCTGATCATCCGGGACATTCCTGCCACCTTCCCAGTTGTCGACAATTTGTTGCGCCAGCTCGACCGCAAGTCTCAGCAAGTCGAAATCGAGGCTCGCGTCGTCGAAGCCGACCGCTCCTTCGCACGCGAAATCGGCACAGCCTTTGGAGTGGCAGGCAGAGCGCTTACTCCCAACAACAACAATACTGTTGGAGGCAGTGGGCTCGTTGGTGCATCGAATGGCCAATTCACACCGCCACCCTGCCCACCCATTGTTATTGGAACTTGTACCGCGAGTGCTGGCGGCGGCAGTGGCGTTTCAATCCCATTGCTTACAAACTTGGGTGCGACCGCGCCAACCAGCGGTGTCCAGTATATGTTCCAGTCCGCTAACTTCGCGTTGGATTCCATAATTGATGCAGCCGAGAGCAAGGGTGTCGGCAAACTGCTCTCGCAGCCGAAGATCATCACGCAGAACAACGAAAAGGGCACGGCGAAGGACGGCACCAAGATTCCGGTCCAGACGGTCGTCAACAACACCGTTTCGGTTCAGTACGTCGACGTCGTCCTCGAAATCGACGTGACTCCGCAGATTACCGCGGACGGCACAGTCTATATGGACGTTACCGTTGAAAACGATCAGATCGACAACGGTATTCCGTACGTCCAGGGCATCCCGGCTATCACCACGCAGTCGGTGGAAACCAAAGTCACCGTGAATGACGGCGCAACTGTC
>DATNBB010000082.1:0-24231 GCA_035607335.1 Binatia bacterium
CAGCATTTTCTATTGGGCCGCGTCCGCGCTTCTTGAATCGATGGGCACGGCCGGCCTGCTGCCGGCGGTGCTCGCCGGCTGGTCGGCTGACGCAATCTTCGGGTTCCTTGCGGTCTATTTCTCGCTGCGCATGCCGACGTAGGCCGGCCCGGATTGCTTGGATGTTCCCAGTATGGCGCGCTCCGCTTGCGCGTCGATCTCTCCTCCGACTAAAAGCGCCAAGCCGCCGATATAGAGCCAAGCTAGCAAAATCATCACCGCTCCAAGCGATCCGTATGAGTAGCTATAGCTATTGTAAAAGTGCAGATATACACGGAATCCGATGGACACAAGCAGCCACAACAGCGTCCCAAATGCCGATCCCGGCGTCACCCAATGCCAGTGCCTCTCGCGCAAATCCGGTCCGAAAAAGTAAATCAAAGAAAAGCCAATCAGCACGAACACAATCGCCGAAGGCCATTGCGCAATTTTCCAGATTTCGAGCACTGCCGGCTGAATGCCAAGTTGAGCCGCAAACCAACCCAGGAAGTGGCTGCTCGCCAAGACCAATATCAGCGCGGCAACCAGCAGAATCGAAAGGGCCAAGGTCAACGCCAGCGCCACAATTCGCACCTTCATCCATGAGCGCCTTTCGGCGACGCCGTGCGTCAGATTCAGCGCCGAAATGATCGAACTCACTCCGCTCGACGCGAACCACAGTGCCAGCACGATTCCGACCGTCAGTTTTGCGCCCCCTGCGCTCGTCTTTAGCTCAAGAGTGGTGTTCCTCAATAGCTCGAATGCCGCCTTTGGCAGAAAATCGCCAAAGTAGGCGAGGAAATCGTGCTGCAGCTCCTGCCTGCGTGACGCAAACAGGCCGAATAGATTCATCATGAATAAAATTAGCGGAAAAAGGGCAAACAAAAAGTCGAACGCCAGCTCAGACGCTCGACCCAAGAGGTGTTTAGCCTGAATCTCGCTCGCAACTGAGCGCGCGAGCCGCCATGGCGTCAAGCCTCCCAATTTCCAAAGGGTTGCATGCGAACGCGCGCGCGGCTTCTTGCGGCTCACGTCTGTTCTTTCGCGAAGCGAGTTCTGCGGTGTTCCGAGACTTCCATGCGATGACCGGCGCCGCATTCTATATGTACGGTCTCGGCCTGCACGATACCATAGAGCGGGAAATGTTCCAGAACTGCGCGAAGAATATGTCAAATCTCACGTCGACACGTCATCTCGCGCATCATCTGCATTACAATATTAAATTGGGGAAGATGTCCGTTAACACCACAACAAGCCCTGCGCCAGCGTCCGAAGAGAGCCCAGGATCGACTTGCCGAAATTGCGGAAGGCCCTTGCCGGCTGCCGGTGAGCCGTGCCCTCGCTGTTTCCCTTCCGGCTTTATCGCCTGGAGCCGTTCTCGAACTGTATTTCTTTCGCTTGCCGCCTTGCTGCTGGTCCCGCTGTTCACGACAACCGGCGTGATTGTTCGCCTTTTTCACGAAAAACAAAGCAGCATCGCCGCGGCATGGGAAGACGCGGGGAATACCAATCTTCAAACGGGTCACGCCGACGCAGCTATTGAGAATTTCCGCAACTCTTTGCTCTATGCGCCCGATGACAGTGGAGTGCAGCTCGAGCTGGCCGAGGCTCTCGCCGCTCAAGGCCAAGTGGACGAAGCCGAGAACTATCTGTTTACGCTTCGCACCGCGGATCCCGAAAATTCCATGATCGACCTGCAACTCGCTCGCATTTCAGCCGGACGCGGCGACATCACCGCAGCGGTGAACTTTTATCACGGCGCGGCGTTCGGTCAGTGGCCGAACAATTCCCACAAGAACCGGCTTGCTACGCGAAGAGAACTGATCGAATTTCTGCTAGGCCACAATCGACGCGACCAGGCTCGCGCCGAAGCGCTCTCGCTCGCCGCGGACAATCCCGTCGATCCGGACGTTCTCGATGCGGCTGCCGGTTATCTCGCGAACGCTGGAGACAGTCAGAACGCTCTTGCTGAGTACGAAGCGGTCTTGCGTCTCGCTCCCGCAAACGTGGATGCGCTTGTCGGCGCCGGAAATGCCTCGCTCGCTCTCTTTCAGTTTTCCGAGGCTGATCGGTATTTCACGCGCGCATTACAGCACGGCGCAAAAAGAGAAAATGTCGCTTCGCTACGGGATCTTGCCGCTGCGGCCGCGGAGCTTGATCCTTTCAATACTCGCGTGAGCGAGCGCGAACGCCAGGTCCGAACGATTGAAATATTTCAGGCGGCGGAGCAACATGCAAAGGCATGTTTTCCAGCACTGGTCACCGGCAGTGACACTCTACCAGCCAATCTACAGCCATTGGCCGCACAACGAACCGCGCTTCCGGCTAAGCTGACGCGCTCCGATTTTGATGCCCATCCAGAGTACGCCGATCAGGCACTGGGCTGGGCCTTCGCAGTCGAACAGGCGATTTCTCCGCAGTGTGCCGGTACGCTCGCTGATCGCGCGATTCAATACCTCGCAAGGAGAAATAAAGAAAGCTAGCATGGGCGAAACGGCTGCTCTTCCGGAATCGCAGCGCTACGCGCGCGCCGCCAACCTATGGCTGGGTATTAAACGATTCGGCGGCGCCTTGACAGCTCGTGAAGACCGTTTCTTTCTCCTTCTCGCCGTGTTGATCGGCGTTTTCTCCGGGCTTTCCGTTGTCTGCTTTCGCATGGCAATCGAATTTGTTCATCTTTGGCTGCTGCGCTCGGCCGAACAGCCGCCTGTTCTTCGCTTGTTGCTTGTCCCATGCCTCGCGGGAATCGTGATCGCCGTCATCGTGAAGCGGTTCGCGCCCGATCTTCGCGGCAGCGGCGTCAATCAAACGAAAACGGCCGTTTACATTTCCGATGGCGACATTCCGTTCCACACGGTCTACGGAAAGTTCTTTTGCTCGGCGCTAGCCATTGGCGCAGGATTTTCCCTCGGCCCCGAAGATCCTTCCTTGCAGATCGGAGCGGGTATCGCGTCCGTGATCGGTCGGAAATTGCGCCTGTCCCGCGAAAATCTCCGCCTGATCGCGCCCGTGGGTGCCGCAGCCGGCCTTGCCGCAGCATTCAACGCCCCCATTGCCGCCGTCATCTTCGTTATCGAGGAGGTGGTTGGCAAATGGAGTTCGGGAATTTTGGGAGCGGTCGTTTTGTCCGCCGTATCGTCCGTTGTAGTCATGCGCGGATTTCTCGGCGCCGAGCCTTTGTTCCGCATTCCACAATTTCGGCTCGAGCATCCGGCCGAACTGCTCGGATATATTGCGTTGGGTATTTTTGGCGGCGTTTTTTCGCTGTTTTTCGTGAAATTCGTCGCATGGCTGCGTGCGTGGCTGCGTACATGGCCCAAGTGGACGGAATACATCCAGCCTGCGATCGCGGGCCTGCTCGTGGGCATTATTGGCATCTGGCTGCCGCAGGTTTTGGGCGCCGGGTACGACGTCATGGACCAGACCATGCACGGGCGTTATATCTGGCAAATCCTCGCGATACTCGCGCTGGCAAAAGTCGTCGCCACGACGCTCTCATTCTCCAGCGGAACTCCGGGCGGGATGTTCGCTCCCACGCTATTTATTGGGGCTATGGTCGGAGGTGCAATTGGCGGCATCGAACATCACTTCTTTCCGGCGTTCACGGGCGGAATCGGCGCGTATGCGCTCGTCGGCATGGGCACGCTCTTTGCCGGCTTCCTTCGCGCCCCCATGACGTCCGTCTTCATGGTTCTCGAGGTCAGCGGCAATTACTCGATTATTTTGCCGGTCATGATCTCGAATACGATTGCCTACCTGATTTCGATGAAGTACCAGCCGGTTCCGCTCTTTGATTTGCTCTCGCGCCAGGATGGCATTGAGCTGCCTTCCCTTGAGGAAAGCCGCGAAGAAGAGCTACTGCGGGTGGAAGATGCCATGCGTACTCCCGCTACTCCGCCGCTGCGCGCCGAAAAAACGATCGAGCAGGTGCGCGGCGACATAGAGAATTCTGAGCAGGAGTGGCTGCTTATTTACGATAGAACGCGCGGCTGGCTGCTCGCTCGGAAGGCGGACGTGCTCGAAAAGGGCGCGAACGCGCCGCCGAATTCGCGCTTGGCGGCAATCGTATCAGGCGACTCTGTGCCGGTCGTGCACCCGGATCATCCTGTAGACTTGCCGCTGCGCAAGCTCGGCGACCGCCCGTTCCTGCCCGTGGTGCACCGCGCACATCCCGAGCGCCTCATCGGGATCGTCTCCCGGGAAGACGTGCTCCGCGCCTATGCAAAAACCGGCCTCGAAGAGGTGCCCATCCCCGGCCCATCGTAAAAGATTGTGCGCTTATTTGCCGAAGGATGCCGTAATCCCTGTCGAAAACAACACATCGTTCGATTTTGTTCCGGCAATCGGCGGATTGCTTACGTAGCGGTCGTTGAAGCTCACCTGCCAGCCGAGCCATCCGTTGATCTTCATATCGAACGCACTATCGAAGGCGAACGTGTACTGACCCACGTTCGACAAATCGGGATAAATATTGAAATCTTCCGAAAACGCGGTCGTCGACGTGAATTGGTGCTTAAAATCTTCGGTCGCGGTCGCACCGAGTAGGTTTCGATTCACACTGGGCGTCGGCGTCGTGCTTCCCTGCACCGCGCTGTAACTCTGCCTTGTGTAGTTCAGACCGGTCAAAACGTCGAGTGTTGTGGCCGATGAGTGGATCGCATGCCATCCGAGACCACCCGTATAAATCGATTGCAGGTCCAGCCCTTGAAGCGCGTTGTGCGTGAAGCTGCCGTCGACAAACCAGAAGAGCGCATCATCGTAAGCGTTCTTGTTGTACCTGGCTTCGCCCAGCACCTCATTGGCCGTTACGCCGAACGTCCCATCGTTGCTGGAATAAACTGACGCCGCCTTTGCCAAAATCTGGTCGTTCAGGGTCTTGCGCGTCGTATTGAAACCGAAATTGAAGTTTGTTGTCTGCGAGTTTCCGCGCGCCATGGCAAATCCCGCATTTGCCTGAGTCTTCCAATTTTGAAGCAGCGAGGGGTGCAGACTCTTCTCGTAAGCGGCCTGCGCGTCCGGCGATCGAACCACGGAAAGCTTGGCTAAGGGGACATGAACGTCTCCGTTCGCCTTCGTATGCACCACCAAATCGGTTCCTTCGATAGTAATGGGACCGCTTACGGTCTCGTCGGCGGGAGTTAACACAAAGAGTGTCGAATCGCCCGTGATCTCCTGCACGGCAGACCAATTCACCTTGATGCTGCCGGCGAAGTCGGTCTTCATCGTTACCGTGCTCTTGTCCGCGCTCGTGATGGTACCGCTGATGTGATCGCCGGTCTTGAGTGTTACCGTGTCCGCCTTTGCGGCGGTTGCAGCCAGTCCCAATATGCAACAACAAATACTCAAAAGAAAAATCCGCATAAGAATCTCCCAATATTTTATGATTGCCACGCTGGCGCGTCGGAAGGATTTCTAGTCTAACAAACGTTCTGGGTATCGAGAAGGCGAAAAGCGATTCGCCGAGAAAAGTTCGATCTCGGTTTTGCGTGTCCGGAGAAAGATTGTAGGATATTCGGGTGAGGTTTTGGCGGCTTCCATTCATCTTTTTTTTGGTGGCGGTATTCCCGGCGCTGGCGGAGGCCTGCGCTTGCTCCTCCGCTGCGCCCGGGCAGTGTCAGGGCCTTCAACCGACGGACGTCGTCTTCGTCGGCACCGTCACGGACGCTCAACTCGTCCCGCCTGAAGTTCCTGACCAGCCTGTGGTAAATAGCGCTGCTCCATCCGCATCCGACCCCGCAGATGCAACTGCGCCCCAGGCTGCCGCGCCAGCCGCTCCACTCGAAGCGCCGATCTGGCGCTATCACTTCCGCGTTGACGAGCGCTTCGCCGGCCCCGATCAGCCTGAAATGGATATCTTTGCCGGGGGCGATGATGGCGATTGCGGATACAAATTCCAGAAGGGCAAGCAGTACGTCGTCTTCACGCATGAAGGCACGGACACGCATCTCTACGCCACGATTTGCGACGGCACCCGGCCAATCGGCGAAGCCGCGGCTCTGATTCCACAACTTCGCGCCATGCGCGATCACCGGCGCATCGCTTCCGTGTTCGGCGTCCTCCGCCGTGCCGATCCGCCGTTCTTGGCGCCATCCAACGATGCCGATGATCCGATCCCAGTGACCTCGCTCAAGCTGCGTTCAAAGCTGGATCGCTTCCAGGCGAATTCCGACCAGAACGGCGTCTATAGCTTTTACGATGTCCATGCCGGCACTTACAACTTCACGGCGAGCCTCCCGGCCGGCACCGAACTGACGCAAAAAGCGCAAGCCGCCCCGCTTTCCGCCTTTGAAATTCCCGATGGCGCGTGTTACGAATACGATGTCTACGCGCTGCCAACCGGCCACATCCGCGGAAGTGTCGTCGGCCCTGACGGCAAGCCGCTGCCTGTGGCATCGCTCGAACTGTATCGCGTCGGCTCCTACAAGGATTCGCGCCCCGGCTATTGGGGTTTTCAGGGCGCAACGGGTGAGTTCGAATTCGACCATGTCGGCCCCGGCAAATATGTCCTTGTCTACAATCGCGCCAATCGCCACGACCCGAATTCGCCCTTCGAGCGCACGTTTTATCCCGGCGCAACGAGCATCGAGCACGCAAAGCCAATTGTGCTGAAGGACGGGCAGGATCTGGACAAGCTGAAATTTAAGGTAACGAAAGGCTATCCGTCCCGTGTGTTGCGGGTGCAGGTGAAGTTCCTAGGGCCGCGCCCTGCAGGCGTCGTCACGGTCTCCGCAAAAGCCGACAAGTATGAAAATCCAAGCGCTAATCAGCTCGCGGACGATCTATTCAGCTTGCGCCTCTTCACCGACGTGAACTACACGGTCTCAGCCTGGGAGGATATCACTCCTCAGCGCGCCTCAGGCCTCCCCGGCAAACAAGCCTGCGCGATGCCCTCTCGCGTCCAAGCCGAAAACGTGATTGTAGGCGGCGCCGACACTGCCACAAAAGAAATCACTTTGACGTTCCCGAAGCCTTCTTGCGCCTCGCAATAACAGACTGACAATGCCCCGCTTCCCGCTGCGCCGTCATCCGCACCTCTACGAGATTAATACTTACGGCTGGCTCGAAAGCCTCTCCGCAACGATGGGCGGCACTATCCGGCTCGCAGACGTTCCCGATTCCGAATGGGACGCCATTGCAGGCATGGGATTTGACATCGTGTGGCTGATGGGCGTCTGGCAACGCAGCCGCATATCCCAAAAACTTGGCCAAGCAGCCCAGTCGCACTATGCCGGTTATAGTGAGGCCCTTCCCGGATGGACGCCTGACGACATCGTCGGTTCGCCCTACTCGGTCAGACAATACGAGCCGGATCCGCGGATTGGCTCTTTGGACGATGTCGATTTGGTGCGAAGAAAGTTGCGCGAACGCAAAATGGCTTTGTTTCTCGATTTCGTCGGCAACCATACCGCGCTCGATCATCCCTGGCTGCGCGATCATCCCGAGTATTACGTCCAGGGCTCTCGCGAAGATTTCGAAAAAGACCGATCAAGTTTTGGCAAAATCGATTCAGCAAAAGGCCCGGTCTACGTCGCTTATGGAAAGGACCCCTACTTCCCGGCTTGGAACGACGTCGCCCAACTCAATCACTTTTCGCCGGAAATGCGCGTCGCGCAGCTTGCTGAACTGAAGAAAATTGCCTCTCATTGCGATGGCGTCCGCTGCGACATGGCAATGCTTCAGCTGAACGCAATTTTCGAGAAAATCTGGCGCGCGCGCATCGGCGACACAAAGGTGCCCGCGACCGAATTCTGGACGGAAGCGAAGTCAGGCGCTCCGGATCTGATTTTGCTCGCGGAAGCCTATTGGGGCACCGAAGACCAACTCATCGAGCTTGGATTCGACTTTGTCTATGACAAAGAGCTTTACGATTCCGTTCGCGATGAAAAGACGGGCGACATCCACTGGCGCCTATCCCGGCCGGAAGATGAACAATCGCATTTCGCTCGCTTCTTGGAAAACCACGATGAAAAACGCTTCGCCGCCGTCGTCGGCGACGATCGCTTCAAAGCGGCTGCTACTCTGATGGGCACTCTTCCCGGCATGCGCTTTTACCAGCAAGGCGAAGAACTCGGCATCAAGCTCCGCACGCCGATCGAGCTGCGCCGCATAGCCGATCAGCCGGTCGATCCTGCCCGCACGGAGTTTTTCGCCAAACTTCTCGCCGCCACGCGCGACGATGTCTTCCACACAGGCCAATGGAGCGTCTCACGGGTGACCCGTGACAACGAACCGACCGAGGATAGTCTGTTTGCCTACGAATGGCGCTCCGAAAAATCCTGGAAAATAGTCATCGCGAATCTATCCCCGGAAACTGCACAGGGCCGCGTACATTTAAATAACGGCGTTGACTTCAATTCCGCTTACAATTTCAAAGATCAATTAGACGGCGCCACATACGTCCGCGAAGGCGCCGAAATTGCACAGCAAGGCCTATTTGTGCGTCGTGACGCGTACGAAGCGCATCTATTTGACGTGACCCCGATCGCCGCAAAAAGGAACTGAATGCCCCGCTTACAACGGAAATGCCTTCTTGCGGCCGTCGCGCTCGCAGCGACCGCGCTGTGCATCATCGTGCCTCGCCGCTCGCAAGCGCAATCGCAAACGCCGATAAAACTCGAAGTCGATGTGACGCACGCGCCGCAAAAAATCCTGCACGCGAAGCTCGAGATGCCTGTCCGTCCCGGCCCGCTGACTCTTTATTATCCCGAGTGGATTCCCGGCGAGCATATGCCCGACGGCCCCATCACGAATCTCGCCGGCCTGGAATTCACAGCCAACAATCAAAAGATTTCCTGGCGTCGAGATCTCGTCGATATGTTTGCCTTTCATCTCAACATCCCTCCAAATACAAACACGCTCGATGTCGCGCTCGATTTTTTGCTTTCCGCGCCACTCTCCGGATACACATCGGGCGCTTCGGCCACTGCCTATCTTGACGTTGTCAGTTGGAACCAGGTGCTGCTCTATCCCATCAATCCACCGCCCTCCGAATTACTTTTTCAACCGAGCGTCCATCTGCCGAACGGCTGGCAATTTGCAACCGCGCTAAAAGGGGCACAGCAAACCGACGATACGGTAAGCTTCGCGCCCGTCGCAATGGACAAACTGGTGGATTCACCTCTGATTGCAGGAAAGTATTTTCGAAAATTCGATCTCACTCCCGGCGCAACGCCGGACGTGGAAATCGATGTGGCAGCCGATAGCCAAAACGCCTTGAACATGCCATCCGATATGGAGAAGCATTTTCGGCGCCTGATCGCAGAGGCTCAGTCGGAATTCGGAGCGCCGCACTATGACGATTACCATTTCCTTCTCAGTCTTAGCGACACCGTCGCCCATTTCGGCGTCGAGCATCGCGAATCCAGCGATGATCGCGACGCCGAGCGCAGCCTCACCGATGACGCAGAGCGTATCGATTTTGCGGGCTTGTTTCCTCACGAGTACGTCCATTCCTGGAATGGCAAGTTCCGCCGCCCAATCGATCTCGCCACAAAAAATTATCAAGAGCCGATGAAAGACGATCTGCTGTGGGTTTATGAGGGACTGACGCAATACCTGGGCGAGGTACTTGCGGCTCGCAGCGGCCTTCGCGGCGGCGATCTTTCACAGGAACTCATCGCCCAGCTTGCTGCGCAGGCGCACGTTCGCACCGGCCGTGACTGGCGCCCTCTTCAGGATACGGCCGATGGCGAGCCCGCCTTCGGCGATAGCATTCAGGAATGGATCAACTGGCGCCGCGGCACCGATTATTACGAAGAGGGCGAACTACTCTGGCTCGATATTGATGGAACCTTACGGCATCTCACAAATGACAAGGAGTCGGTGGACACGTTCGCGAAGAAGTTTTTCGGCGGGCCTGCCGGAGATTCGCCCGTCGAGACATACAATTTCGACGATGTGGTCTCCACTCTGAACTCTCTTGCCCCTTATGATTGGGCGCGCTTCCTGCGAGATCGCCTGGACGAGACCTCCGCCCCCACGCCCGATGAAGCCGTCGAAAATAGCGGCTGGAAACTCATCTATACGGACCAGAAGAATCGTATGGACGAAAATTCGGACTGGCTCACGCGCTGGCTCACTTACACCTATTCTGTCGGGGTGCTCGTCTCGGGTGATGGCTACGTGGGCGACGTAGTCCATGGTAGCCCCGCATACAAGGCCGGCCTGGGCCCAGGTATGCGGATCACATCGATTAACGGTCGCGCCTTCTCGGATGAGAACCTGCGCGAGGCGATTCGCTCCGCCCAAAATTCCACTTCGCCCATCACAGTTTCGGCGACGAATGGTCGCCAGGCGCAAGACTATGCGGTCGATTACCACGGGGGGCTGCGCTTTCCTCATATCGAGCGCGATAAAAGCCGCCCCGATTATCTGAGCGAAATTCTGAGTCCTCGGGCAAAATAGCGAAGGGTGGCGCACCGACTGTAGTAAACGCTGCGCTGGATCGTGGAGCAATTATGAAAGGCAGGATGTTAATCATTGTCGGGGCTTTGATCGTCGCGGCAGGTGTCGTTGGGCTGATTCACCCGCAGTGGCAGGGGCGGGACAAGAAAACCGACGTCACATTCGGAGACAAACATTACGTCGTGAATACGCGCCGGATTGTGCGCCTTCCGGTTGGCTTTTGCATATCGATAATGGTTATGGGCGGCTGTACGGCCGCGCTAGGTGCAATCACGCGCGCGAGGTCCCAGCGGATACAAAAATGAAAGGGCGGACGTAGAATCCGCCCTTTCGGCCTCCTGCTCACAATCTTCGTTGAAGGCTACCGCGCAAACGTCGCTGCCTCCGTCTTCCCTGCAAATTTTAGCTCCGTCACCTTTGAATTGTTGGAAAGCACTTCGGATTTAGCCGCCTTTTGCGGAAGCTGAATCCATTTGCACGGCAGCGTCGCGACAGTCGAGCCATTTTTTTCGACGGCTACCTTGTTTGTCGTGTCGCTCGCATTGAAGGTATAGGTACCCGGCGCGAGTTTATGTCCTTCGATCGTTGTGGGTTGCGTGGTCACATATTGTACTGAGTCGGTCTTTGCCCAGACGGGCAATGCCATCGCGAGGAGCGCCAAGCCGCCAAGCGCCTGTTGCCAATAAAGCTTCATCGAATTGTCCTCCATTATTGAACTTCCGGCGAAGGGCCGTTTTGAGCCCTGCCCTTTGCCGGGGAGCGGGCGGATAAGCGAAACGAGTTGCTATGATTGCATCCGCTCTAATCAAATCGACGGTTCGTTCTCGGAATGGTCTCTCAGGATTTCACTGTAGATCCGCTTGCGGACTTCGTCTTTTGGCGCGAGAAATTGTTGACTTTGTGTGCGTGCGGGTACAGGATGCCCGCACGTTTTCAACGATGGCCCCTCCATCCATGTTCGAGACGCCACGCGCCGTCGCGAATGCTGCGCCGACAGATGGCTACATCCAGCCGAATTTCGGGCATGCACTCAGAATCTGGTGGGCGCTCTTTTGGCGCACAACGATTATCGCGGCGATTCTGCAATACGGCCTCGGCCTCCTCGTGCGAAATCTTTATGCAAGCGGCGATCTGAGCGCCAGGGCCGCTGTGCTGACCGCACAGTACGGTGGCTACGTGCTTAACTATGCCGTCGCATTTTTTGTTGTGTACTATGTCCTGCACAAGACATTCCGCGACTTCCGCATTGCGCTCTTTGAGAGCTGGGGTACTCCTCAACAGAAAACCTTGGAGCCGACATTGCCGCGCTCGGCGAGGATTTGGTGGACCTATACGTGGCGGACGATCGTGTACACCATGGTCGTCTATGTTGCTGCCCTTCTACCTCTCACCGTTTTCGTGGGAATCGTCAATAAGGGATCGCCGTTGGCCCTACTGTTCATGTCTGTTGCCGGTTTTCTTGGCGGCGGCGCAGCCAGCCTCTTCGCGATCCACTCGAATATTCTTGACGAGGATTTCGGCAACTTTCGCGTGGCGATTGCGCCGCGAACATTCAGCGTTCCCGGTGCGGAAATCGTAGCTGCACCGGTCGCACCTGTGCAGGTCAGCCTGGATCAGAAACAATCTTGACCCGCAATTCACGCGTTCGCGGACCGTCGAACTCGGCGAAAAAGATCACCTGCCAGCGACCCAGCGCGAGCCTGCCGTTTTCGATCCACACAGTTTCCGACGAGCCGACAAGCGCGAGTTTGATGTGCGAATCTGAATTGCCCTCCGAGTGCCGGTAATCGCCTGTATGAGGCACGAGGCGATCGAGCGTCACCTCAATGTCGCGCGCGACGTCCGGATCGTAACCTTCGTTAATCATCACGCCGGCGGTTGTGTGCGGCACGTAAAGATGACACACGCCGCGCTTGCAGCCGGAGGCGCTGACGAGCTTCTCAATTTCCGCCGTAACGTTGCGAAGCTCTGTTCGTCGCGACGTGCGAAGTCTTAGGGTGTGAGTCATTGGAATACGGTGGCCTATAAAGAATGCTAACAAAAAAAGACGGCAGGTTTGGCTCGCAAGCCGTCCCTGCCGTCGGGTGAGATGAATGAATCAGGAAAGCGCCGCTGCGGAAGTGGCGCCGTAAAATCCGTACCACGGTTTTGCCGCAGCAAGGCGAGCGTTCACGTTGCTGATGTTCTTCACGCCCTGGTCAGACAGCCAATCCTCCAGTGCCTTCACGCCTTTCGTGGCATACACCGGAATCGCATCTGCCCAGGTAGCGCGTCCGCAAAGGACGCCTGAAAAATTCACACCCGCTTCGGCCACGAGCTCGAGAGTCTCGTTGAATACTTCATTGCTGACTCCCGCCGAAAGATAAATAAACGGCTTTTTCGCTACAGCCGCCGCGCGGCGGAAATGCTCTTTGGCCTCATCGCGTGTATATGCGGGGAAGCCCTTGAATGCTTTCGATCCCGGCACATACGTCATGTTGACCGGAACTTCGACCTTAAGCACGTCCACGCCATACTGCGGCTTCGAAAACTCTTCCATGCTGCCCATCACGGCTTGCGGCTTTTTCTTCGCGAACTCAATGCTCTTATCGTCGCCTCCGTCCTCGTACGTTACAAACTCCAGGAAAAACGGCACGTCGGCCGCTTTGCATTCTCCGCCGATGCGCTCCACCCACGCGTGCTTGATATCGTTGATGTGGCCCGGATCGAACGGCGTGTAATAAAGCAAAATCTTAATGCAATCCGCACCCGCCTCGACCAAACGTGGCACCGACCAGATATCGAGCAAGTCCGGCAGGCGGCCAGGTTTCGTGTTGTCGTAGCCGCTGTTTTCGTAAGCCAGGAGCAAACCGGCGTTGCGCGCGCGCGCTTTTGCGGCGGGCAGGCCGTACTCCGGATCGAGCAAAATCGCGCTCGCGTGCGGCGTCAGGATTTTCGATACGCACGTCTTGAACTCTTCGAGTTCGTCCGGTTTCACTTGCTTCTTGTCGACGCCCTTCGCCTTGGCGATGGCGGACATCAGCGAGCCGCGCTGGTCCATAGCGGCTGCGGCAATAACGCCGCGGTCATTCGAAACGGCCTGCAAACCCTTCTGCTTCCCTGGCGTGATCTTCATCTACCTTTCCTCGCTTTGCATGTAATGAATTTAGGCGGCAATTTTATCACGTCGAAGCCACGCATGACGGAAGTTTCAATCGAGGAACAAAACTTGGTGCTGCCCACCGCCCGGCGCGCCTGACACGCCGGGCGGTGTCATGATTCGCAGCAGATCATCCAAAAGTTGCGGTCCGTGCGCCGCCAGATGCGGAAGCGCTGACAGATGGCGTTCCTGCAACTCGTGGTTCACGTAAAGAGAGTCGAGCAGAATCTTTTCGTGCCGGTCGATCACGCCGCTGCGGAAATTCTCCGCCCGGCCCACTTTTTCCTTCAGCTTCAGCAAGACGCCCGTAATTTTCTCCTCGGTAGTCTCAACGGAACCGAGCAGCGTCGCATCGAGCCGTTCCAGAGGTTCGCGATAGCCGCGCACGATGCGCCGCAGAGTTTCTTCATCCTGATCGAATCTCTTTGCCAGGTCGTCCGGCAGCGCTTTCTGTTCCATCTTTGCACGCATGTACTGCCGACCGCGAAATGCATCGCGAATATCAAGACCATACTGATCGAGAAAACGCGCAATCGGCGGTTCGATTATCGTGAAGCTTGCTCGCGGCAAGATAGCCGGCATTCGCCCGAGTAGCTTTGCGTAGACGACCTGCGACTGCCCGAGATATGCGATTTCGGCTGGCCCGCCAATCAGCGCCGCCGTGGGCAAAATCGTGTCTTGCACCACGGGCCGAAGCAGTGCACTTGCCGTGAACTCCTCGGGCGTTTTCTCCAGCGTTGAAAGCAATTCCGCCTTTGATAGGCGAAGCGCGCCCGCGGAAAAACTTCCATCCTTTTGGATGTGCAGCGGTTCTCGCCGTCCTTCGACCGAGCAAAAAAGCAGCGTCGAGTCCTCCGCCACCTTTACTTGCGCATGATAACCGGCTGCTTCAAGTGCACGCGAACGCTCCAGCAGCGAAGCGTGCAAATCGTCGGTCGCCTCGACGGCGGCGCGAAACACGGGCGCCGTCAGCCGGTCAAAGCGCGTATCCTGCGGGTCCAGCAGCAAAAGCCCGCGTCCCGCGAGCAAGCGTGCCAGCAATTTGCCGAACGCGCTGCCATACGTTTCGCTGGGCGCGTAGGATTCGCGCAAAGCTCGCGCGACGTCCGCAGCGCCAGCCCCATCCAGCGTCTGCCTTGCCGTCTGCACAATGGCTTCGACGGAATTGCCCAACTCAATTTGCCCAACGCACTTCCCCGTGGTTGCGGGGTCCGTCTGCAATTCATATCGCGTAAGGCCGCTGCGCGTACTCCAGAAGCTCTCGTTCACCTCGGCGAGATCGTGATCCGTAGTCGCCAGCCAAAAAACCGGAACAGCATCGATCCCGCGCCGCGTCATTTCATCCGCGCAACGAATCGCCGAAAGCGCCTTATAAATCGTCAGCGCCGGACCGGAAAATAGGCCTACCTGCTGACCCGTCACAATCGCCGCCGCGCCGCGCACCAGCCGATCCAGATTGCGTTCGCTCTTCTCGTCGAGTTTGGCCTCAGGCGCAAAGCGGGAATTCTGATCACGCAAAATATCCGCAACTTGCCGGCGAACTTCGCCGGACAACTTCACTTCGCGGGCGGCGGCTGCAATTCCGTTTTCATTGGGTGGTTGCGAAAAATAGGATGCAAGCTTGCTGAAATCGCTAAGGTAAGTTTCAAAAAGTCGGGTAGTCTGAGGAATCTCCGAAAACGGAATGCAGATGGATTTCATGCGTTCCGCCCAGGCAAACAATAGAAGGTGCAACAATCACGACAATCGGCATGTCGCGAACAAACCAATCCCACGCTAACGCGCCCTTTCGTCCACATAAGCAGCATTAGACGGAGCACACCGCGCGGCGATTCATCTTTTCTTTGGTGTCCCGACTGCTCGGATGTCGGTACGTGGGCGAGCATCGGATTCGCTTCGATTAGGAAGACGCCACGGATTTACGCCGATGCAGATCCTGCAATGCCCCGACTTCCGCTTCGTGCCCCTTCATCGCGCGAATGCCCCGTGCCGCTGCGCTCGCCGCCGAAAGCGTCGTGATGCACGGCACGTTGTAACGCACCGCTGCGCGACGAATCGACTTCTCATCGTAGAAAGATTCGCGCCCAAGCGGCGTATTGATCAGGAGATTGATCTTGCCGTTTTTGATTAGGTCCACGATGTTCGGCCGCGCCTCGTTGACCTTGTAGACGGCTTCCACTTCGACGCCCGCGCGTCTCAACGCAGTCGCCGTGCCGCGCGTCGCCACAATGCGCAGCCCGGCCGCCGCCAGATCCCTCGCAACCTGCGGCACGAGCTTTTTATCGTGATCGTTCACGCTGATAAACACAGTGCCCGAAAGCGGCAGACGCTGGCCCGCAGCAAGCTGCGCCTTCGCGAATGCCAATCCGAAGTCCGACGAAATTCCCATTACTTCGCCCGTCGAGCGCATCTCCGGTCCCAGAATAATATCCACGCCTCGGAACTTGTTAAACGGGAACACTGGCGACTTCACCGCATAGAAATCTCGCACCGCCAATTCGCGAACGCCGTCCACCTGAACGACAGGCAGATGCAAGTCCGCCAGTTTTCGGCCTGTCATTAGCCGCGCCGCAACCTTCGCCAGCGGCACACCCGTTGCCTTGCTGACATAAGGAACCGTCCGCGAAGCACGTGGATTCACTTCCAGCACGTAAACCGTCTCATTCTGAATCGCGTACTGCACATTCATCAGCCCGACCACGTGCAGGGCCTTCGCGAGCCGCAATGTGTAATCGCGAATCTGCGCGAGCACCGATGGCTTCAGGCTCACCGAAGGCAACACGCACGAAGAATCGCCCGAATGAATGCCGGCCTCTTCGATGTGCTCCATGATTCCCGCGATCACCACGTTTTCGCCGTCGGCAAGCGCGTCCACGTCCACTTCCGTCGCATTCTCGAGGAATTGATCGATCAGGATTGGCCGCTTTGGCCCGGAAACGCCGCCGATCTGTGTCGCCTGCGTGACGTATTCCTCCACTGTTTTCAGGTCATACGCGATCACCATTGCGCGTCCGCCGAGCACATAACTCGGTCGCACAAGCACGGGCAGTCCGATTTCGCCTGCCTTCTGAATCGCCTCGTCTGGCGCAAGAGCGGTCGCATTTCGCGGCTGCGGAATTTTGAGCGATTCGAGCAACTCGCCAAACCGACGCCGATCTTCCGCAAGATCAATAGACTCCGGATCAGTGCCGATAATCTTTGCGCCATTACGTTTTAGATCGAGTGCAAGGTTCAGCGGCGTCTGCCCGCCGAATTGCACGATTACGCCTTGCGGCTTTTCGCGATCGAGAATCGCGAGCACGTCTTCGAGCGTGAGCGGTTCGAAATAAAGCCGGTCGGACGTGTCATAGTCCGTGGAAACCGTTTCAGGATTGCAATTCACCATCACGGTCTCGAATCCGTCTTCTTTCAACGCGAGCGCGGCATGGCAGCAGCAATAGTCGAACTCAATCCCCTGCCCGATGCGGCTCGGCCCGCTGCCCAGAATTACGATCTTGGGTTTGTTCGTAACGTCGGCTTCGTCTTCCTGTTCGTACGTGGAATAAAGATACGGTGTGAACGACTCGAATTCCGCCGCGCACGTATCCACGCGCTTGAAAACGGGCATCACGCCCAACTCCTGCCGCCGTTTGCGCACGGATGCCGATTTCACGTTCCAAAGCTTCGCGATTTCCTCGTCGCTCGCGCCTGAACGCTTCGATTCCAGCAGCAGCTCCGCGGAAACACCATGCAGTGAAGTCGCCTTTACGCGCGAGTCAACCTCCAGCATCTGCTCAAGCTGCTCGACGAACCACGGATCGATTTTTGTGAGCGAGCAAATCTCATCGCGCTTCATTCCGCGTTCAAGCGCTTCAAAAAGCCAGTGAATCCGATCCGGCCCAGGAACATGCAGTCGCTTCCGCAGCAGCGCCGTCGTCACTTCCGCTGGCGGACGCCACGCCGTGCTCGGCTCCAGAGCTCGAATCGCCTTGCAGATCGCTTCCTGGAACGTGCGCCCGATCGCCATCACTTCGCCCACCGACTTCATCTGCGTGGTCAAAGTGTTGTCGCTGCCCGGAAATTTCTCGAATTGCCATTTCGGGATTTTCGCGACCACGTAATCGATCGTCGGCTCAAAGCAAGAAGGTGTCTTGCGCGTGATGTCGTTGGGAATTTCATCGAGCGTCATCCCAACGGCCAGCTTCGCCGCAATTTTCGCAATCGGGAAACCGGTCGCTTTGCTCGCCAGCGCCGAACTGCGCGAAACGCGCGGATTCATCTCGATCACGACCATCCGTCCATCGACGGGATTCACGCCGAATTGAATATTCGAGCCGCCCGTTTCGACGCCCACTTCGCGAATGATCGCCGCGGCCGCGTCGCGCATCCGCTGATATTCCTTGTCGGTCAGCGTCTGTGCCGGAGCCACCGTAATCGAATCGCCCGTATGAATGCCCATCGGATCGAAATTCTCAATCGAGCAGATCACCACGAAGTTGTCGCGAAAATCGCGCATCACTTCGAGCTCGAATTCTTTCCAGCCGATCACCGATTCCTCGATCAGAGCCTGATGAACAGGGCTCGCATCGAGAGCGCGCGCGATCGCGTCCACAAACTCTTCGTGGTTGTACGCAATCGATCCGCCCGTTCCACCCAGCGTGAACGATGGCCGAATCACCACTGGATACCCAAGCTTGTCCGCGAACTTCACCGCCTCGGGAATTTCGGTAACGACAGCCGATTCGGGAACCTCGAGCCCGATCTTCCGGCACACGTCCTTAAAGAGCAGCCGGTCCTCGGCGATCCGAATCGCCTTCAACGAAGCGCCGATCAACTTGACGCCGTACTTTTCGAGCACGCCCGTTTCTGCCAGTTCGACCGCCAGATTCAGCCCGGTCTGCCCGCCAACGGTCGGCAACACCGCATCCGGCCGCTCCGCCGCAATGATCGCTTCGAGATAACTCTTCGAAAGGGGCTCGATGTACGTGCGGTCCGCGATCTCCGGGTCGGTCATGATCGTCGCCGGGTTGGAATTCACCAGCACGACCTCATATCCCTCCGACCGCAGTGCCTTGCACGCCTGCGTCCCGGAATAGTCAAACTCGCAGGCCTGGCCGATAATGATCGGCCCCGACCCGATGATCATGATCTTCTTTATGTCTGTTCTCTTAGGCATGTGTTGTTCAGAAAAAAAGGCGGGCCTTCAGCCGGCCGTAAAAATGGCTAAGATTTCGTTTCCTTCATCATTTTTATAAACTCATCGAACAAATAGCGCGCATCATGCGGTCCGGGCGAAGCCTCCGGATGATACTGCACGCTGAAAAGCGGCGCCGAACGATGCCGCATTCCCTCATTCGTATGATCGTTCAAATTGATGTGTGTAATTTCCACATCGCTCGAAGGCAGCGAGTCCGGATCGACGCAAAAACCGTGATTCTGCGAAGTGATCTCCACTTTTTCGGTCCGCAGATTTTTCACCGGATGATTCGCGCCATGATGTCCGAACTTCAATTTAAATGTCTTGCCGCCAAGCGCTAGCCCGCATAACTGGTGCCCCAGGCAAATCCCAAACATCGGCACCTTGCCCACAAGCTTGCGGATGCTTTCAATCGCATAACCAGCAGGCTCAGGATCGCCAGGCCCGTTTGAGAGAAACACTCCTTGCGGCTTCAACGCCAGCACATCGTCCGCCGAGGTTTGCGCTGGCACCACCGTCACATCGCAGCCGTGATCCACAAAAAGCCGCAAAATATTCTGCTTAATCCCGAAATCGTACGCGACCACCTTATAGCGCTTCTCTTCGGCGTTACCGTTCGAACGCACCGCAGCCGCACGCGACCCGCCGCGCTTACCTGCCACAGCAGCGCCAATACCGACGCTCGCCCCGGCCGCAGCCCGTGCCGCCAAAGGCGCGGCAAGCTGAATCGATCCTTGCGACCACGAATAGATTTTTGGCGATGTGACGCGGCTCGCCAATTCCTGCCCGGCCATCGTAGGCAGTTTGCGCGCCTCCGCAATCAGCGCTTCTTCTGCAGTTCCATCCGTAGAAAGCACTCCCCGCAACGCGCCCACACTGCGCAGGTGCCGCACCAGCGCACGTGTATCCACGTCCCAAATGACAGGCACGCCGTGCTTCTCCAGATAATCTTGAGTTGTCTGATGCGAACGGTAATTCGAGGCCAGCGGTGAAAATTCGCGCACCACCAGCGCTTCAATGTAAGGCGCGGGAGATTCCTCATCCTCGGCATTCGTGCCGACGTTCCCAATGTGCGGATACGTCAGGCAGACGATCTGCCCGCTGTAGCTGGGGTCGGTAAATACTTCCTGATAACCGGTTAGGCTGGTATTAAAAACGACTTCGCCGCCACGGCGCGTGCGAGCGCCCGCCGCGCGGCCTCTAAAGACTCGTCCGTCTTCTAGCGCGAGTATCGCGCGACCATCGGGCACTTCTGTCAGTGTGGTGTCCTCCGGAAAATGTCATCTCGATGCCGCGCTGACCGTCGAAGGCGACGTCAGCGATCCAAAATGGTCTGTGGGCCAGTATGCAAAAACCGCCTTGCCGTAAATGTATTGCCGTGGGACAGGCCCAAACATCCGCGAATCGTTTGAACTGTCTCGATGGTCCCCCATCACAAAATATTCATCAGGTCCCAGAGTTCGCGGCGCGTAACTCGATTCATCCAAATAATTCGACGGGACGTAAGGCTCCGACATTTCCGTGCCATTCAGATACAGGTGCCCGTCTCGAATCTCGATCGTATCGCCCGGCAAACCGATCACGCGCTTGATGAACGACTTCGAGCGATCCAAAGGATACCAGAAAACGACCACATCTCCGCGTTCGATCGGCTCGAAATGATAGATGAACTTATTAATGAAGATCCGCTCCTGATCGCTCAGCAGCGGCGCCATGCTCGTGCCTTCCACTTTTACGGGTTGATAAAGAAAAATGATGATCACGAGAGCGAAACCCAGCGCCACCGCCAGATCTCGTGTCCAACCCCGCAGGTCACGCTGCCTTTGTGTCTCCGGCGCGCCCTGAGGCGATTGGGTCGGGACAGGATTAGAACTTTCAGCCATCTTCTCTCCTACTTATATCACGGCGCAATCGGGAGGGCCATAGGCCATGCCACCCTTTTGCAAGTAGAGATGCCGCTCCGCCACATTGCAGTTGCTACATAGAGTGAGACGAACGTGCCCGCGCAATCGTAAGCACCCCCATCATCTCGTCCCCGGCGCGTCAATGTGGCACAGCTACTCCTGGCTGTGTGCCTTGTGGTTTTGAATTTGTCTTTTCGTTTGATTTTGAATTGTCTTTGTAACGGCCACCGTCCCGCCCTGAGCACACGAAGGGTGCGCGCGGTGTTTGCTCGCGTTTCTCGATGGCCGCTTTTGACCTGCCTCCATGGGCTCCGATTCGCCCTTCTGGACCGCGCTTTAGCGTTGATTCCCGTTGAAATTGCTGACTCACCCTTTGCTGGCATCGCGCCACTATCCGATCGCAAATCGCATCACCGACGTCGCCGCAATTACCGCCGTTTCGGTCCGCAAAATATTTTCTCCGAGCAATGCCTCCTGAAAACCTGACGCGCGCGCCACCGCGATCTCGTCATCGCTCCATCCTCCTTCAGGACCAATCGCGAGCACAGCGCTCTGAATTTGCATCGCAGGCGCCACGATCTCCCGCATGGGCGGGGCACCCGCGCGTTCCGATAAGAGAATTTTGCATTCTGCGCTCGCCGCACGAAACGCATCTTCAGACCGCACAATTTCGCCAAGCTTAGGTGCGCGCATTCGCCGCGCCTGTTGTGCCGATTCGACTAAAATCTTCTCCCATCGCGCTCGCCGCTTATTGGCCGCATCGATCAACGGTTTGTCCGATCGCGCCGCGGCCAGCGGCACAATGTCGTTCACTCCCAATTCCGTCGCCTTTTCCAGACACCACTCAAATCGTTCGAATTTGACGATTGAAATCAAAAGATGCAGTGCGACGTGCGGTTCCCGTGCCGCAATCGGGTCAAGCAACATGAACTCGATCCTGCTCTCGCCACGCCTGGGCAGCTCGACGCTCTCAATCCGCGCCAGCCACACGCTCGCGCCATCGCTCAATTCGTAAAGCTGCCCCGGCTCCGCGCGCAGCACACGCCCTAGATGCTCGGCCGTCTCGCCGCGCACCACGGCCGCTCCATCCTCGAATTTCTCCACGAAAAATCGCCGCCGCATGCACGAATTCTACGCAATCAGCTAAACAAAAGGTACGCGCTTCCGTACCTCTAGTCGCCGGGAAGTACCGGCGATAGAGTCACCCTTGATACCGCTATTGCGCTTCAGTCTTAGTTCTTTTTCTCTTGCGGGTTGGACGACGGCGGCATGGCGATGCGACGAATTACAACCTTGTACTCTGACGCGTTTTCTTCGGCGACAGCGTGTACGCTTGAAGGGGCGGAGACGATCTCATAATCGCCAGGGGCAATAAACTGATCAAGGACGACCTGAAAAGTCATATCGCGAGAACTTTTGAAGCGCGCGGAAAATTCCCCGTTTGAATCGGTAAACGCGACCTGAGAGCCGATCGCGACGGCAGCTCCTTCGACTGGTATACCAAAAGCGTCCACCACGCGGCCCCGAACGATATTGCGGTAGAATCCGGAACTTCGGACCATTCCAGCGCTTCCCATGTAGGGGCCATAGAGATAGTCGCTACCGTAGGTCGTATACTGCACCTTTCCGGTGGGCGTGACGTCGGTTTGCACGTTTAGCTGAACGCCATCCGAGAACTGTAAATGTACACTGAGCGTAAGAACCTGTCGAAAAAGCAGTTGCCCCGTCCCAGCCAAAGGGAAATACATTGTTTGATAATCGGCGTTCACGCTGAAGAGATTCGCGAGAAAACTTCCGCCGTAGGAAATCGTAGTCTGGCCACTATTGCGTATGACGAATTGAGATAGGTCAATGCGAGGGGTGAGATGTTCGCGGACGGAATAGACGATAGATCGTTGGGGTGCGAAGCCAGGCTCAGTACCCGCCAAATAATCGACGCCCATGTCGAACCGTGAACTCAGGCTTCGCCGCGCGCCCATGGCAAGAGCGCGCGACCTGATATCGGAATTCGCGGCTAGGAATTCCGAACCATAAAGCTGAAAGCCGTTGACCATCCCCCAGGCGCCAAATGAGTTTACCGTCGCGCGCTGGACAGTGTTGCTTGCTATCGAGTTCAGGTCCAACACCGGCGAGAGATAATTCTGGCGCGCTATGGTGAACCGCAGATCCCGCGTAGGATTGACGTCGAGCTGAATGTTTTCCTTATCCTGCTCAGTCAGGAGAGGCTCGGTAATCGCGATCCGGCGGAAACGGTTTCCGGCAAACGCGTAACTTGCGCGCAGTGTGGCCCAATCGGCCGACCATCGGAAGCTCGCGGCGGCGTATCCCTGGTTGCTACCCTCGCCGCCTGCGAATCCCATGTCCACATTTGAGCGAGGCAGCCACTCGATGGATTGGATCGAGGTCTGGGTGCGCGAAACGACGTTACGCGAATAGAATTTCCAGTTGGGACTGAACTTATGCTGAAAAAAGAAAGCTCCGGCTGGGGTCTCGGGTACCGCGGCGCTAAGGAATGGAACGTAGAAGGCGTCCGAAGTCGCCCCAACAAAATACAGGTACTCATTGGTCGAGGTTTTGCGCTGAATGCCAAGGCCGCGACCCATGAAGTAATAGGACCGATCGAAGAGATCGGTCGGCAAAACGAAGGGGATATTTTGATCGCCCGCATGCCAATCATATCCCCATCGCGGCGTTGAGAACGCAAAGCCATAGCGCGGCTTGGATTGAAAGAGGCCGAAGTCCACATGCGCCCCGTAATCGGAGGAGCGAATCCCCAGCGAGCCGCCGGAGCCCTGGAACAGAGTGGATGAGCCGCCGTTGATTTCAAAAACTTGGCCGACGGCCGGCTTCGCGCATGAAACGATCAGGACAAGAAAAAACGGTATGATCCGTCGTTTTGCCTTGATACCGAAAATCGAACATGATGCGCCCATTCACCCGGCTCATTTCGTGGTTAGTGTGCCGGGCGAAACCTGAATCCCGCTGCTCGATGTGAAGTGAGAAAACTGCAGCTCAATCGACTTGGGTGGATCCGGATTGTTCCATGGCAGCTCAATCTCCCGTTGCTGCCCCGGGAAAAACGGGAAACCGGTGAATTCCTGTTTTTTGCCGGCCGAATCCGTGACGGAGATGTCGGTGACGCGTGCGAAAGACGAGCCCTGGTTGGCAACTAATCCATCGATTTGACCCGAAGAAGGCGAGAATTCCGCCTTGCTCCATACCACGGATTCACTACCCATCTGCTTCTTCGTCAGCAAATAGACGGTGTGCGGCAAATGAATAGCGACCTGGATGCCCTGTTCTGTCCGCTTGCCACTTACCGTCGCATAAATCGTGAACCACGCGGGCAAGCGATCGGCCGTTGCTTTGTAAAAAACCATATAGGTTTGGTGCGGAGCGAGGCGAAAACTGGTACTGGAGAGATCGAGATGAATAGCCGGGTCCAGCGGGTAGAAAGTTGGGTTCCCCTTCGAATCTACACGGAAGCTCTCAGGCTCCAGCACCACAGCGAGCGGTGTATCCGAATCGTTAGTGACCTGGAAGCGCCCGTCGGCCTTTTGTTGGTACTCGACAATGACCGGTGAAATCGT
>DATNBB010000098.1:0-20491 GCA_035607335.1 Binatia bacterium
TTTCTGTGGGACCCTGATTTCTCTTATACACGCTGGGTTTGCTGCGGACTTATCGAATGGGAGGCCCCATGAAAAAGTTAGATCTTTGCCGTTTTGGCATCGGTGTTTCGGTTCTGTTGTGTTCCATTTGCTTGATTCCGCAGAAGACCAAAGCTCAGCAGACCTGGAATTTATCCCTCGGCGCCGAGAGCCGGGATCAGGCCAAGCAGGCTGAGGCGTTCCTGCCGAACGAAGTTTGGATCCGACCGGGCGACAGCGTCACCTGGACGGCGCAGCCAAGGAACGAACCTCACACGGTTACATTTCTAACGCCGGGCGGAATTGTTCCGCCTCCGCCGCCACCGGAAGGACCACCTCCGTGTCCGCCGCCCCCAGGCGGAGTGCAACCGAGTGGGTCAAGCTTTACGGGTGCATCGTGTGTTACGAGTGGGCCGCTCACAAACGGCGCTACCTACACCGTGAAGTTTCCTACGGCGGGAAATTATCAACTGATCTGCCTGTTTCATCCCGATATGAGCGGCGTGGTACACGTTGTGAGCACGAATCCGGAATCGCCGTTCTACATGGCAAGTTTGCCGTATATCCAGGGGGACTACGACAAGCAGGCGCGGGACAACGCGGCAGACATGATCGGCGACACGGATTCGCCGTACGAGGAGCGGAGCGATTTTCGCCATTCGCAGAACGTGATACTCATGACGGGCGAGGAGTCAGCGACCGCGGGCGGACGGGAACAGTTCTCAATTGTTCGTTTTCTGCCGGGCAAGATCGTTGTCCATGCGGGCGACACGGTGGAGTGGATTAATACCGATCCGGCTGAACCGCACACGGTCACGTTCGGAACCGAACCTGGGAATCCGATGGCACGGGTGAACGTGAAGACGGACGGCGATGGAGCACTTCACGGCGTGATCGGGTCGGCAACGGACAGCGTGAGTTCGGGATTTCTGCTGAATACGGCAGAGAACGCGACCGGAGCGCCGTTGCCACCGCAAGGCTTAACGCGAATCCGGATCACGTTTACTCATGCGGGCACGTACAAGTACATTTGCGCTCTGCACGATGTATCGGGGATGCTTGGCACGGTAGTTGTGCTCCCTTAGACCATGCGCGTTGAAGACAAGAGCAGCCGCGGCAGATCGTGGCAGAAGTTAAGTGTTTCCGTTTTATTGTTTGTCGTGCTGCTTGCAATTTGCATCGAGGTGCAGGCTCAGGGGAGCGCGAAGTCCCTTGAGCCTGCGACGGCAAAGAGTGTCGAGATGGACTACCGGGGAGGGTTGGTGTCCCCGCCGCTCGAAAAGCCGAAGTTCACACTCACGGATACGTCGGGCAGGCCATTCGATTTTCGCGCGAGGACTCAAGGGTCACTCACGCTACTCTTTTTCGGATATACGCACTGCCCGGATGTTTGTCCGCTGCAAATGCAAACGCTCGCGAGCGCGATGAAGAAAATTCCACCGCGGACAGCGCGCGAAATCAAAGTGGTTTTCGTTACGACCGACCCCGATCGGGACACGCCGCCCGTTCTGCGCAGCTATCTCGACCATTTCAACAAAGATTTTATCGGCCTTACAGGAAGCGAACAGGCTATCGAGGCCGCGCAAATTGCGGCAAATCTAAGCCCGGCCAAGAAATCAACAGTCCGTCCCGATGGGAGTTATGAGGTCGGTCATGCCGCGTTTGTGCTCGCCTACACCAAAGACAATCGCGCTCATGTGATCTACCCTTTGGGTGTTCAATTAGACGATCTGGTCCATGACCTGCCGCTTCTTACAAAAGAAACCTGGGCAAAGCCATAAAAAACAGGTGTGTCTCTCTACACTAAAAAGATTCTAAGCGAGCGCCTTTCTCACGGCGGCGCGGGTTTTCTGCAGGCCTGTGCGGGCGTTTTCCTCGGCGCTCATTTTCCAATATTCCTGATTGAAGAGTTCGAGCGAGAGGACGCCGCGAAAGCCGTTGTCGCGAAGATCGCGGAAAATCTGTCCGAGGGGCGCGACTCCGTCGCCGGGGTAGACGCGATTCGCATCGGTCAGCTTTGCGGGATCGTCAGCTGCGGGGTAGTCGTTTACATGCAGAACGTGGAGCGCTGCGCCGTTGACCTGATTCAGGCTGGCGAACGATGTTCCGCTTTTGTAGAGATGAAAAATGTCAAGCAACATGCTTGCGTCGGCGCGGCCAGTTCCGATGGCGACGTAGGCGCCGTGTGAAAGCGGCCCTAAGACAGCCGAGCGACCCCACAATTCGCACGATGGCTGAACGCCCATTTGCTCCCCCAGTTCGAGGGCGGCCCGGTAGTATTCGATGGCGTGATCGAGCGAGACGTTTTCGCCATTGTTACCGGGAGGAGTGGCGATCCGCTTGCCGCCGATCTGCGCGACGATATCCATCTCGCGCTTCAGGTTCTCCATGCTTTTTGCGCGGCGGGCATCATCGTCGTCGAGCCAGGAATTGAAGGCGATCACGTCCTCAACCGTTAGCCCCGAATCGCCGATGCGTTTGGCGAGATCTTTTGGCGTTCCGCCGTGGGCCGTGTAAGCTTCTATGTCGCGCGCCCAGGGTTCGATCGCATCGTAGCCTGCTTTGGCGGTCACATCGATCTGTGCAGCGATATCGAGGTTGTTGCCGCGAATCGTGCTCGTATTCAGGCAATAGCCGAAGGGCTCGTTTGCCGGACGCTTGCCCGTTCGCTGCGGCGTTTGGGAGGCGTCAGCGCCTGGGCTAATGCCGGCGCTCATTGCCGCTCCCATAAAAGCCGCCGTGCTGCCCAAAATCTCCCTGCGAGACAGATTCATGCGTGCGAGTCCTCTCCTGGTTGATGAAAAAATGTAGCATGCGCGAGAGTACTTTCAACGAGACGAGGATTGCAAGGGCGAATGGCCGCGCTCGTGTCACGTCGGCAGACGCACTTCACCGCTGAAGCCCAGACTGTTGCGGCCGAGGATTCGTCAAACGCGCGACTGCAAAGTCGCGATGTGCTGGTAAGATGGCGCGAGTTCTTGAGATGTTCCGGAAAGGCGGCGTGGCGATGATTGCGAAGCGGAGTTTTGGCAAGACGTCCGATGGCAAAGAGGCTCATCTCTTTCTGCTGATCAATAGCGAAGGCGTCGAGGCGCAAATTACGGATTATGGCGCCACGCTCGTTGCGCTAAAGACGCCAGACCGACACGGGAATCTGGCGGATATCACGGCGGGTTACGACAATGTGGCGGGTTACGAGGCGGGCAAAAGCTTTTTTGGCGGGACAGTGGGCCGCTATGCGAACCGGATTGCGAATGGGGAATTCACGTTGAATGGCGTGAAATACAGGCTTGAGAAGAATAATGGCCCGAATCATTTGCATGGGGGATTCAACAAGCGGTGGTGGACCGCGGAGGACGTGTCTTCGCCGCAAGAGCCGCGCCTGCGTCTGCGCTATTTGAGTAAAGATGGGGAAGAGGGCTATCCGGGGAGTGTGAATGTGACCGTTGAGTACGCGCTTACGGAAGCGAACGAACTGAAGATGGATTTCGAAGCGATAACGGACAAGGACACCATCCTTAATCTTACAAATCATTCGTATTTTAATCTTGCCGCCGCGGGCGATTGTCTCGCGCACGAACTGACCGTGCTCGCCAGCCATTATCTTCCCGTTGACGCGACGCAGATTCCGACGGGCGAGATTCGATCAGTGGCGGGGACGCCGTTTGATTTTCTTCAGCCGCACGCAATCGGCGAGCGAATTGACAAGGACGATGAGCAACTGAAGATCGGGCTTGGGTACGATCACTGTTACGTGCTCGATAAGGGTAGCGGAACGGCGCCGGCTCTTGCTGCGCGGGCGCACGATCCGGAATCGGGGAGGATTTTGGAGGTTGCTACTACTGAGCCGGGAATGCAGCTTTATACCGGGAATCATCTCGATGGAAGCAGCCGCGGCAAAGGCAAAACCTACGCGGCGCGCACGTATTTTTGCCTTGAAGTACAGCATTTTCCCGACTCGCCGAATCACCCGAACTTTCCGACGACGGTGCTGCGCGCGGGCGAGAGGCACCAAGCCGGGACGGTTTACAGATTCTCCGCGAAATAAGCTGAGAGGCGGTTCCTCCGCTTGATTGAAGGCTTAGGGCATGGTAGTTTCGCTTCCGTAATGTAAGTACTTTCATTTCTTTATGTCCTCATCGGTTTCTGGCTCCGCAAACGAGATCAAAACCAGGGCGCGGGATATTTCTCCGGCGGAAGTGCGCGGGCGTGTCTTCTGGCGCGTCGAGGGAAGCCTGCTGGATTTGACGGCTGTGCGGCCGGTCGGGTTCTTCAGTTGGAATGCACAGAGCTTTCTCGAACGGTGGAGCCGTCGCGGCGCAATGGGCGTGCTCGCGCTGGCTCGACCTGTGCTCTATTGCACGAACCGCGTGTTTGCCACGCGCGTGCTGCATATGGTGCTGCGCGGGGTGAGCCGGGACCGGCTGGACCTGCTCGGCGAAGAATACTTTGAGTACGTGCTTAAGCCGCGATTGAAGCAGAGAGGCGTGGCGAAATTACACGACGTGCTGGCCGGTGGAGCGGACGTGGTTCTGGTGAGCCAGGGGCTGGACCATATCATGCGGCCGCTGGCGAACCATTTGGGCGTGAAGTTTTTGGTCTGCAACCGACTCGATTTTCGCGACGGGATCTGCACTGGCAGACTTTCGTCTCCTGTGATTCGGCCGCGGGGCTTATTCGCGAGACTACGCGGGCATCAGCCGGATGGACGCATCGAGCGGGAGCGTTTGCTGCGGCATTTGGGATTCGCGAAACAGCCCGAAACCCTCGATTCCGCAATACAAAGAGCGGCGCGGCAAGTTCCAAAAATCGACGTACCCGTAGTGCATTTTGACGAGCGCAACAATGGCCGCTATCAATCCGTGCGCGAGTCGCTACGCGGCAAGCACATTCTATTGATCGGCGCGACGGGCTTTATCGGCAAGGTATGGCTTGCACAGTTCCTGAATGACCTGCCTGAGATTGGCCGCGTTACGTTGCTGATCAGAGGACACAAAACTGCTACGGCGCAGGAGCGATTTCAGAGAATTGTGGAAGAGTCACCCGTCTTCCAAACGCTGGCGGCGAGATATGGAGACGGCTTTGCGCAATTCCTGCGCGATCGTGTGGATGTGGTCGACGGCGATTCGAGCAAGCCGGGATTAGGCGTGGCAATAGAGGAGCGCGCGCGGCTGGCATCGTCCGTGGATGTGGTGATCAACAGCGCCGGGCTGACGGATTTCAATCCGGATTTGCGCGATGCGCTCGGGTCGAATGTTCGCGCGATGGCCTATCTGCTGGAGTTTCTCAAGAGCTGCGATCATGCCGCGCTGCTACATCTTTCCACCTGCTATGTGGTCGGGCGGCGCGATGGGCGCGTGCTGGAAGAATTGCGCGCGAATTACACACCGCGCGAGATTCGCGGCTTTGATGCCGTGAAAGAGTGGCAATCGCTGGAGAAGTTGATTGCAGAGACGGAAGCGCGCGCGAATTCGCCTGAGATTACGGACGAATTGCGCCAGTTTGCCCTGAAGAAAGAGAAAGCCGCGAAAGACCTTCGTGGCGCGGCTCTGGAAAATCAGATACGCAAGAACCGAGTGCGCTGGCTGCGCCAGACGTTGACCGAAGCGGGAACGCGGCGGGCAAACGAGCTTGGCTGGCCGAATACATATACGCTGACCAAAAGCCTTGCCGAATCGCTGATCAAGAATTATTTGGATGCGACGCCGGGAGCTGCGATTGCGGTGGTGCGCCCCGCGATCGTGGAGTCGTCGATTGGAGAGCCGTTTATCGGCTGGAATGAAGGGATTAACACGTCCGCCTCGCTCTCGTACCTGCTCGGCACTTTTTTCCGGCAGCTTCCCACGAACGAGCATAAGTGCCTGGATTTAATTCCTGTCGATTTGGTGTGCCGCGGGATGAGTCTGATCGCGGCCGCTCTCGCGACTCATCGCAACGCAGACGTCTATCAACTGGCTACGTCCGTCGCCAATCCTTGCGATATGCGGCGATCGATTGAATTGACCGGGCTGGGCCATCGGCGCTTCTACCGTTCTCAGAACGGTTTGCAGCACCGGCTGCGGGCGCGCTTCGACGCCATTCCTGTTTCAAAAACGCGATACGACGCTCTTTCGGCGCCGGCGCAGAAGGCGATCGTGCAGGCGATTAATCGAAGTATAGAGCCGATTCCGTTTGTGCGGTCGCCATTTGCAAGGCAGGAACGTGAATTAGAGAAAGTAATCAAGCTGGTGGCGCTATTCGAGCCGTTTATCTTGCACAACAACCATATTTTCGAGGCTGCGAATGTGGAGCGCCTAAGCGCGGCGCTGCCCACCGAAGAGCGGGCCATCTTTGGCTATGATGCACGATCGCTCGACTGGTGGGACTATTGGATCAATGTGCACATTCCGGCGCTGCGCAAGTGGTGCTATCCTCTGATCGAAGGACGACAGCCGGAACCGTATCCGAGGCGCAGTGTGCCTCTAGCAAGCGCGAACGGCGCGAGCGGGAAGGACACGAGCGACCCGGGGCCGGCCGAATGCGGTGATGAGAGCGCTTCCGCGACTGCGTCCTGAGACCCAAACACTGTGGCTATTTTCCTGACCGGTTCGACCGGATACATCGGCGCGCACATCGCGTCAAATCTGCTGACGGAGCACGGCGAGCATCTGAATCTACTCGTGCGCGCACGCGACGGCCAAGAAGGCCGCGAGCGCCTGTGGCGTTCGCTGCAACTGCATATGGATTTTCCGCAGTTTGAGGATGCGCTCCACTCCCGCATCCGGATTTTCCTTGGCGATATCACTTCTTCACATTTTGGACTTGCGGACGAGGACTACGCGCAGCTCGTGCGATCAACGGATTCGGTGATTCACTGCGCGGCATCGCTTAATCGCAAATCAGAGAAGATGTGCCTCAACGTGAATCTGCGCGGCACGCTCGAAGTGGTTCAATTGGCGATGCGGGCGCGGGACCAGCATGGATTGCGCCGCTTCAGCCACGTGAGCACGGTAGCCGTCGCCGGGCAGCGCAAGGATGAAGTCGTCGAGGAAGACACGGCGATCGATTGGAACCGCTCGGACTACGATCCTTACGCGCGGACGAAGAAGTTTTGCGAACACATGGTGCGCCAGCTCTTACCGGATGTTCCAAAAACCATTTTTCGACCGAGCATTGTGTTGGGTGACAGCCGGCGGCCCGAAACGAATCAGTTCGATATGGTGCGCGCGTTTGTATTTCTGGCGGGATTGCCGGCGCTGCCGTTTCGGCCCACGGATAAAATCGATATTGTCCCAGTCGATTACGTGGCGGCCGCTGTGGCGACGTTGCACCAGAAAGAGAAGCCCGCGTATGAGACTTACCACCTTTCTTCGGGCGTGGGATCAGAGACGTTCGTTCAGTTGACCGATGCGCTTGCTGCAGCGCAGGGAAAGCGCGGGCCGACTTTTGTCCCGGGCCTCGAAGGACCGTCGTCCGCCATGATCAATGCTCTTGCTGGGCGTGCGGGTAAAAAGATCGGCGGGCTCGCGACGCTGCTGAAGGTGTTTCTGCCATATCTCGTTTGGAATACGGTGTTCGACAACACCCGTGTGGCGAGCGAAATGGGCGCAAAACCTGCGCCATTTTCGCAATATTGTTTCCCGCTGTTGAAATTCAGCCGGGAGACGAAATTTTCTTATCCCTATCGCGCGTGGCCTGTAGGCGCGGAGGCACATTCATGATTGATATGGATGCCGTGCTTGAGGCATGGGTTAGCGGCCTCGTTGAACTGAATAAATTCGAGTGGATGCTTGGCGTCGGCGAGGCATGGCGGCCGGGCGAGAAGTTGAAGCTACTTTTTGCCGGCTACAACGGAACGCGCAACACCGGTTCTGACATTCGCGTGCAGGAGATTGTGCGTCAGCTACGGCAAATTCTGGGGCCGGAAAACGTGGAAGCGAGCGTGATGAGCCAGAACTTCGATCTAACTCGCGGATATTTCGAAGGCGCGCGGCAGGTGCGTTTACCGGACGTGTTTCCTCCGTTTGTACATCGAGAGGTGAGAAAAAATCACGGCGTGATCGCGTGCGAAGGATCGATGTTTAAGAGCAAGTTCGCCAATGCCGTGACCACGATGATGGTGGCCGGCTTGGGAATTGCTTCCGCGCAAAATAAGTTGAGTGTCGCCTACGGCGGCGAGGCCGGCACGATGGATTCGCTGCTGCAGAAGCTATGCGGGCGATACGTTCGCGATTCGCTCGTAATCACGCGCAATCCCGAATCTCAGGACGTGCTTGCGAAACTCGGCATCGCGAGCGAATTGGGAACGGATACGGCATGGACTTTTGAACCGCTCGGGCCGGAGTTTGGCGCGAAAACACTACGCGACGCAGGCTGGGACGGGCATACGCCCGTGCTCGCGGTCTGCCCGATCAACCCATTTTATTGGCCGGTGAAGCCATCGATTACGAAATGGCTCGCGCGCGTGACTACAGGCGCGTACAAAAAGAGCCAATATCGCACGGTCTATTTCCATAAATCGGGAAAGCAGGTGGATGCGGCCTTTGAAAAGTATATCTCCGCAATGGCGGCCGGCGTGGAGGGGTACCGAAAAGACCGCGCGGTGTTTCCCGTGATGATTGCCATGGAAATGCTCGATCAGGAGGCTTGCGAGCGAGTAGCGGCCAAGCTGGGCGGCGCGCCGATCTTCTCATCCGCGCAACTGGACATGTTCCAGATGGTGAGCATCTTGCGGCAGTGCCATCGCATGCTTTCGTCGCGATTTCATGCGATTGTGACCTCGATGCCGGCGGGGGTGCCTTCCGCGGGAGTCACGATGGACGAACGAATCGGCAATTTGATGCGCGACCGAGGACACGCGCATCTGCTGATGAGGGTGGATGAATTGGATCTGGCCGACAAAATTGTAGCGGCTTTGCGCGCGCTGGACGCCGAAGCTGATGAGATTCGCGATGCGTGCGGGCGAATTGTGGCGCGGAATCTGCAGATGATGGCGCGGATGGGCGTCTATTTCGAGGAACGCGTCTCGCGTCAATATCCCGAGTTTCCGATCCGGCGCGGCGTGCTTGGGTGGGAAGAATATCTTCCGCCTATCGGGCGCGAATTGCGCGAGTTGCTGGAAACGCATAGCGGAGTGCTCGCTTCGTGAATTACCTCGAGAAAATTTTTGACCGGCTGCAGCGAGCAGGCGCGATGCCCGTTGTCGGCGAGGTACGGGACGGGCAGATCATCTCCGTTACGGGCAGGGAACTGCTTGGGATGATCGAAAAGGCGCGCGCTTTCGTTTTGGCTTGCGGTTTGCGCGCGGGAGATCGTTGTGCGCTCTACGGACCAAACAGCGTTCGTTGGATAGCCGCGGATTTGGCGCTGATGGCTCAGGGCGTCGTGATTGTGCCACTCGATCCGCGTCAAGTGCGGAGCGAGATTGCGGCCGTGGTGAGGGATTCAAGTCCATCCTTGATTTTTTGCTCCGATGAAGGTTGTGCGGCGAACCTGCCTTCCGCACCCGAGACAATTTTGTTCGACAGGATTTTTGCCGGGCCCGATGCCGAACCTTCGCCGCCGCTGCCGCGCAAAGACGATGAGCCGGTGACGATCGTCTACACGTCGGGGACGTCCGGCGAGCAAAAGGGCGTGGTCATAACTGTGGGGAATATCACGTTCATGCTTGGCTGCACGAATGGGCGGCTCGATATTCTGATGGCGGGACGGACAGAGCCCGACCGCGTCTTTCAATACGCGCCTTTCTGTTTTGGCGCGGCGCGGATCTTGCTGCTGACTTCGCTTTCGCGCAACAGCATGCTCGTGCTCTCGACGGACCTGACGAAATTGTCGGACGAATTGAAACTCGCGCAGCCGAATTATTTTGTGAACGTGCCGCTTTTCCTGGAGCGCGTGCGGCGGCGCGTGGAAGAGTCGATCGGGAAGCGCGGAGGGTTCGCAGCGAAGGTATTTAACGGAGCGCGGCGGGCGTATCTTGGCGACGGCGGATTTGCGGACGCGATTTATCTTTTGATTGCGAAGTTGCTTATTTTTCCTTCGATCCGCAAGAGCGTGGGGCCTAACGTAAAAGCGTTGATTTGCGGCTCGGCTCCACTTGCGGTGGAAACTCAGAAGTTTTTCATGATGCTGGGGATTCCAGTGCTGCAAGTTTACGGCCTGACGGAGACGACGGCGATTTGTACGATGGACGATCCGCGCCATGTGGAACCTGGGCGCGTCGGCTGCGCGATTCCCGGTGTTGAGATGAAAGTTGGCGATCATGGGGAGATTTTGGTGCGCGGGCCTAACATTTTTGCCGGTTATTGGCAGCGGCCTGAGGCGACTGCGAGCGCGCTTGCGGGGGGATGGTTCCACACCGGCGATCAAGGGGAAGCGGATGCGAACGGGAATTGGCGCATCACGGGACGCTTGAAAAACCTGGTGATTTTGAATTCGGGACACAATGTTGCGCCGGAGCCGATTGAAGAAAAGCTCGCGTCGCTATTGCCTGAGGCGCAACAAGTGATGCTGACCGGAAACCAGCGAAGCTTTCTAGGCGCGTTGATCACGATTCCCGGCGCGAACGGTGCGCAGCGAGAGCGCATTCAGGCCGTGCTCGATTCACTGAACGCCGATTTGCCTCATTATAAGCAGATTCGCGGCTTTCAAGTGCTCGGCGAAACGTTCACGGCGGAAAATGGAATGCTCACGACGATGGGCAAGTTAAAGCGCGATGCGATTGCCGCGCGATACGCGGATGAAATCGACAAAGTGCACGCGAAGAGGACTGCGTGAAGAGTTTTCGCGGCGAGGCGCTTTCGTGGCAAGTAGTGGATGGCGCGATCGAGTTGGTGCTTGATCGCGCGCCTTGCAATGAAATCGGGTCAGTCGCCCTGGCCGAACTGGAGAAATTTGCTGGCGCGCTGGGCGTGCTTGAGCGAGATGCTCATGCGCTGATTATTACGAGTGCGCGCAAGGAAGGCTTTTGCGCGGGCGCCGATCTTCGGGAACTGTATCATCGGTCGTCACAATTGCCGGCTGCGGCGCGGCTTGAAGGCGTTCGCGATTTTCTAGAGCGAATTCACCGCGTGATGAATGCGATCGACGAGGCGCCGTTGGTTACGATTGCCGCGGTGCATGGCGTCACGTTTGGGGGTGGATTCGAGTTGGCGCTGGTTTGCGATTTGATCGTGGCCGATAAAATGGCACGATTTTGTTTTCCCGAGTTGCGTCTGGGATTGATTCCCGGTTTCGGCGGCATTCCGCGACTGAAACGCGATCTTGGCAATGCGCTGGTTCGCGATTTGCTCTTCACGGGGCGAAGCATCAATGCGACAAAGGCGCAAGCTGCGGGCCTCGTGAGCCAGGTTGTGGCGGAGGGAGATGCGTTGCGCGCGGCGCGGGCCACGGCGGCGCAGATCGGAAAGTTTGACCGCGAGACCACGAAGGCTGCGAAGCGGTTTATCAAGCCCATTCCCCAAGAGGAATTGCGGCGGGAGATTGAGATTTTCTGCGAATTGTTCACGAGGCCGGCAGTAGATGCGGGCCTGCGGAAATTTGTGGAAAGCACGGATGCGCTGCCCTACTTGCCGTAGGCAGGCGTGGAGAATGGATGGCGAACCTTCAAGAGACTACGGAACAGATTCTTGATCTTGCTGCGGCACACTTTAAAGTGCCGCGGACGCAGCTGAGCGCCGACGACGATTTCTTCAAGAAGCTTGGCATTAACAGCCTCCAGGCGCTTGATTTGCTCACGCGACTTGAACAACACTTTCGTATTGAGCTGCCCGATTACGAATTGCAGGACGTGAGCGACTTTCGCACGCTCGCCGAACGCATCCAGTCCCGCCTCTGATGCTCTTGCCACAGGGACACGGAGACACAGAGATGGACATGGATCGGTTAAACCATCTCTTGGGAAAAATTATAGGATGCGCTATCGAGGTGCATCGTGTTCTTGGGCCTGGGCTTCTGGAAGCGACTTACGAAGAGGCGCTTTGCATTGAGCTTGCGGAGTTTGGCCTGACGCATCGGAGACAATGGCCAATTCCAATCTCTTACAAGGCGCGACGACTCGGGGAATACCGACTGGACTTGGTAGTAGAGGATGCGGTCATCGTCGAAATTAAGAGTGTGATCCGGTGTTTCAGGCGCAAGTTTTGACGTATCTTCGGGCAGCGGAAAAGAAGATTGGGCTACTTATAAATTTCAACTCGCGGCTACTCCGGGACGGCATAAAGAGGATAATTCTTTGAGAATCCATCCCTCTGCATCTCTGTGTCTCTGTGGCTAATTCCTGATGCTTGATCTGAATGAATACAACTGCTTGGGAGAAGCGCTGCGCGCGGCGATTGATCGCTGGCCTGGGGACATTTGCCTGATTGAATCCGATCGGGAGCGGGAGAATTGTCGGCCCACGTATCGACAATTTAGCGAAGCGGCGCTGCCGCTGGCTGCGGCCTTGCAGGATGCGGGATTGTCATCCGGTACGCGCGTTGCGATTTTGATGACGAATCAGTCTAAATGGCTGATTTCGGCCTACGCTGTGTTCTATTGCGGCGGCGTTCTTGTGCCGCTGGATTACAAGTTACCTGCCGACGATCAGTTGAAATTGCTGGCGCACTCGAAAGCGGAATATCTGATCATAGAGTTTCACCTATGGCGCGCGATCACAAAGGCTGAGAAATTCGGCGAACTTTCAGCGCGAACCGTGCTTGTTACCGAAGCGCCGGCAAACGCGGAGCTGGCTGGTGCACAGCGTTGGGAAGAGTTTCGCGCTGGGCGTGAACCGGAGTTTGTGAAGCGCGAACGCAAGGATCCCGCTTGCATCGTTTATTCGTCGGGCACGGGCGGACGCCCGAAGGGCTGTGTTTTAACGCACGAAAATTATCTGGAACAGGCCACCGCTGTGGCGCCGATTTTTCCGTTTTGGCCCGGCGCGCGCTACCTCAGCATCATCCCGACGAACCACGCCATCGATTTCATGGGCGGCTTTATCATGCCTTTTACCGGTGGTGGCACAGTGGTTCACTTGCGCACGCTGAGGCCGGAATACATCCGGGATGCGTTTACACGCTACGGGATCACGTACATGGCGGTGGTGCCGCTGATCCTAAAAAATCTTCAGCGCGGCTTAACAGAGAAATTCGCGGCGCTACCTCCCTTCAAGCGGCGAGTGTTAAATCTACTGGTTGCGACGAATCGTGCGTTGACGAAGAGCAAGCCGCGCCCGAGCCTCAGCCGCAAGCTGCTGAAAGACATTCACGCCGCTTTCGGCGGCGGCCTGCGTGCGTTGCTAGTGGGAGGTGCATTCACGGAACCCGCGACCATAGAATTCTTCCATGATCTCGGGATTCCAATTTATAACGGCTACGGCTGCACTGAAGCATGCACGGCGATCACCGTGAACGATCAGCGGCCATTTCGGCCGGAGACGGTCGGGGGGCCGGTGCGCGGAATGGAAATTCGCATTCTGAATTCGGGCGAGGACGGCGTCGGCGAAGTGGCCGTTCGCAGCAAAACCGTGATGTCGCATTATCTGGACGATCCCGAGCAAACGGCGGAGACGATTGTCGACGGCTGGCTGATTACGGGCGATCTAGGTCGTCTCGATGACTTCGGCCAGTTGCAGCTCTTTGGCCGCAAGAAAAACATGATCGTGACCGAAGAAGGGAAGAACATTTACGCTGAGGACATCGAGGCGGTTTTCGACGGACTGGCCGTGAAGGAGTCTTGCGTTTTCGCCGCGAATTTTCTTTGGCCCGCGCGCACTATGGTGGCCGAGCGACTCGTGCTCGTTGTACACCCGGAAGCGGGTAAGCAGGTGAATGCCGAACTGGCGGAGGAAATCGCAGAGCGGAATCGCCGCTTGGCCAATTACAAGCGCGTGGGAGGCTACTTGGTCTGGGAGCGCGATTTTCCGCTGACTGCTTCGCTCAAATGCAAACGTGGGGAACTGGCGGGGCAGATTCGCGAGGCCGTGAGCCGCGAAAGCATTGTGCCGCTGTAGAATCGAGCGGCTGTCGAATCACGGATAAATCATTTGAACACTGAGAAGACGCGGTTTCTAGCCATTGTGAATCCCGCCGCGGGTGGAGGTCGCTGCGGCGAACTTGCGCCTGCCGCACTTGAGCGCGTGCGGCGGGCCCTCGATGCGAAGGACGCCACAATGGAAATTGTTTACACGAAAAAGGCCGGGGAAGCGACGGAACTGGCTCGCGCAGCATACCGAGAGCGTGTCCGCCACTTCTTGGCCGTCGGTGGCGACGGAACGTCCTATGAAATCATCAATGGCGTCTTTCCCGAATCTCTCGAAAACGGACGGGTTTCTCTGGGATTTCTACCGCTGGGCACAGGAAATTCTTTCTTGCGCGACTTCACGAAGAAAGGCGTGGAGTATACGATGCCTGCGATTGCAGAGGGGCGGTCACGCGTTTGCGACGTGATCCGCGGCAGGCATGCGAGCGGCGAAATATATTTTATCAATGTTCTCAATCTTGGATTTCCGGCGGACGTGGCCGAGCTGACTAATCGCCGTTTCAAATCGCTCGGCGAGACAGGATACATTTTTGCGGTCTTTGCCCGGCTCGCGTGGCTCTTTTACGGAACGTTTCCACACCGCATTGATGGGCATGAGTGGGATCGACGCCCGAGTCTTTTTCTTGCTTTCACGAACAGCAAATTCACCGGCGGCAAAATGATGATCGCGCCGAAGGCGGATTCGGCTGACGGGAAACTGGAGTACGTTCGTTGGGCGCCGATCGGCCGCGCCCGCCTGCTGTGTTTGTTTCCCCGGCTTTTCACAGGCACCCACATCGACCATCCTCTCGCCACGCGCGCGGCAGCCGAGCGCGTTGAGTTTGATCTCGCTGAGCCTGTAAATATCGTGGTGGACGGCGAGAACCTGAAACTGAACTTGCAATCGCTCGAGATTCTGCCGGGCGCGCTGGACGTGATTGTATGAAAAAGGCCTGGCTGACTTTGCGCTCGCTGATACTGTGGGCGGTCAGTGGAGTGCATTTTGGCGTCGTCTGCACGTTTCTGGTATTTCTCGGAATCTTCGTCGATCCCCGCAAGAATGACTGGCCGCAGCGATTCTTTTTTCGAAATATTCTTCGGTTCGCGGGTGCGCGGTTTGAAGTGCGCCGCGCTCCCGGCTTCGATCCGAAACGGACGAGCATCTTCATCTGCAATCACGTGAACATTTTCGATCCCTTCGTGATTTATTCCGCGATTCCGCAATTCGTGCGCGGCTTCGAGCTGGAATCGCACTTTAAAGTTCCGATCTATGGCTGGATGATGGGGCGCTTTGGAAATATTCCCGTGCCGGACACGCGCAGCCGCGAAGGAATAGAACGCATGACCCGCAAGGCAAAGGAAGCGCTCGATTCCGGCGTCAGCCTAATCGCGTTCGCCGAGGGTTCGCGGACACGCCATGGGCACGTGCAGCGTTTCCATAAGGGCGTTTTCCGGCTTGCACAACGCTTTGGCACGCCGATCGTGCCGATGAGCATCGTCGGTTCGTATCAATTTTTCCAAACGGGCAACTGGATGCTTTATCCGGGCAAGATCACAGTCTATCTGCACGATACGATTGAGACGGCAGACGTGGAGCGCGCCGACATCGATCAATTAGCAGAGCGCGTGCGAAACACTGTCGCAGGCCCTGTGGAAGAATCGCTAAAGTGTGTTTATACTACCCAGCAGGCGAGTGGTAGCGTACTGTCTGGATCGTGAGCCGGGCTGGCGCTGGGGCGATTGCAAACTAATGTGTGGGGTGGGGACCTTGCAGCCTGGCCCTTCATACAAGGCGAGCCTCAGTGGGAATCTGCGCGGGAGGATGCCACATCTCTTCCAACGCACATGCTGGGTATGACTGAAAACGGGAAGCACAACCGGCGTTTTCCGCGGATCGCAACGCCGAGTGGCGTTTGGGTCGCATGGCAGCAGGACGGGCAGAAACAGTCCGTCTCTCGGGTCTGCGATCTGAACATTGGCGGCCTGTTTATTGCGACACCCAAACCCGCATCGGTTGGGACCGTCATTTCCGTCTTGTTTTCCGTCCCTGAAGGCGAAATCCGAGGTCATGCCACAGTTCGCAACTTCAAAGCCGGCGAGGGAATGGGCGTCCAGTTTACGGCCATGGGTGGACAGGATACGGACCGACTGCGAAAGCTCGTCGCGCGTCTTCTTGATGCGGCTTCTAGCCAGCAAGCGTGAGCGTGAGCATTCGTTGCGCATCAGGCGCGATTTATCCCGTCAAGGCGCCGTCACGCCCGGAAGGGCGCGTCCGGCTTTCAGTTCGCGCCACGTATATACGACACGATGAATCACGGTGAGTGTCGACAACGTGGCGATCACCCAAAGCGCTTGCGCCATGCGGTTGAACAGTCCGCCGAGGATCAGCAACACCAGCCGTTCCGGCCGTTCCAGGAACCCCACTTTACAGGAAGGGATTAACGACTCCGCCCGAGCACGCGAATAGCTCACCATGAAGGAGCTCGCCATCGCCACTGCGGCAAGCGCCATATAGAAAAAGCGCTGGATCAGTGTGTAATGGACCACGAAGCCCAGGTACAGGGCGAGATCGGAATAGCGGTCGAGCGTGGAATCGAGGAAAGCGCCGAACGCAGTCACGCGACCGACGCGGCGCGCCACTTGACCATCCGCCATATCCAGAAAGCCGGCAAGGAAGAGAACCGCCGCGCCCTGGCGAAAATGGCCCATTGCGAAGCAGGCCGCCGCCCACGAATTCACGGCCAAGCCGAGAAACGTGAACATGTTGGGAGTAAGTCCCGTGGCGGCGAGACCGCTTACCACATGGCGCAGGAGCCAACCGGCGCCTTCTCCTATCCAATAGGTTATAGGCCGTTTTCGATCAGAATGAGGATTCCCCATCGGTTTCGATGATAACACCGAAACGCAAGCGATTATGCCGCTCGCAGGGTCTAGACGGAAATTGGCGAATGCGAAGGAGAGGAGGAACCCCGGCCCGTTCTGCGCCCGGAGAATCTGTGATCGCAACGCGCGCATCGATACGGTTGCACCGGCAGGACCCAGGAAAGTAAGTGTTCAACGATTCCGCGCTTGTGCGAACGCCGAACCTGGGTGCTTCCGCAACTCGGGCATGTATGAGCCGTCATCTTTCACCTGTTTGGTTTGTGGTTCCGCAGCCGCGCCTGTGACCCGATGCTGCGGATGCAAACGCTCTCGTCAAGCAAGTGAGCGTTACGTAAGGCATTCGACCACACCTGGCGGAACGGCGGAATCGGTGAATCGCTGTAATGGACGCAGTACGGCGGCGGATGCGATTACGGGGTTTTGCCTGCATCTGCTTGTGATATCTGTGTCTTACGGTTGGCGGGCGGACGGAGTTGCACTTGCACGTTGGTTTTGCTCCAGCGCACGCGAATTGCGTCTACTCCTTCGTCGCCAAGCCCAGTCGAAATCAGTGGCGGGCCCTGGCTGAGATAGCCGGAGGCAGCCGGAACCTCCCACGTTTGCCTGAGCGCGCCGGAAATCATTTCGACGCGAACGCCTATACCCATCCTGTTCTGGGTTGCGCCGCGAAGCGCGAATTGAGCCCAATTGTGCTTCTCGGCACCGACGGCTCTGAGCAGGAGAGGCGGGCGATGGTTTTGCGTGATCAGGAGATCGAGAGAGCCATTACCGTCTGCATCGAAGGCGATGACGCTGCGAGGATCATGAAGCGCAATCTTGTCGAGGCCGGTTTCGGGCGTTACGTCGTGAAAGCCCTTCCCGCCTTCGTTGCGTAACAGCGCGATGCGACCCTCTCCTGAAAACGTATCGCCGACGGCGACGAGATCGATCCATCCGTCATTGTCATAATCAAGCGCAGCGATTCCCCAGGCGCGCATCCATCCTGGATCGGGAAGCGCGAGGCGTTGAAAGCCCTTGCCGGCGACATTTCGCCAGAGGCCGAGGGTAGTCGGTTGCCAATGGGTAAGCGCCACGTCCATGTAGCCGTCCTTGTTGAAATCCTGCGCTACGGCGCCGGCCGTTGGCCCCTGGGTTTCTGCTCCCCACCATGATGCGCTTTTGAACGTGCCGCCGCGTCCGTTCATCAGCATCGAAGGCGTCGGGCTTAAGCCGGTGAGAATGAAATCGATGGCACCGTCGCCTGTTAGCTCGGTGGCGATTGCGCCTGTGCTGGATGCGTTGCCAGCCAAGTGTAGTGCAGATGTCACGTCGGAGAATGTTCCATCTCCGTTGTTGCGCCACATGATGTTTCCGGGCGCGCCATCGTTTGGCCATACAAAGGGCTGTGACGGATTCACTAGCGGAGCATTGGAAAGCTGCGTCGCGTATAGATCGAGATTTCCGTCGTGATCGTAATCAACAAATGAAAGGCCCATCACCAGGCTGTCCATTTGAATGCCCGATGCGGCCGTTACATCCGCGAACGCGCCTTTTCCATTATTGTGATAAAGGCGGACGCCGCCATTGAAGCTGATTGCCAGGTCGGGATGGCCATCGTTATCGTAATCGCCGACGGCGCAACCCATCCCCGCGCCCTGGAAGTCGATTTTTGCGGCTTTTGTTACATTCGCGAATCGACCGCGGCCGAGGTTGCGATACAGAGCGGCGCCCCCGTTTCCGCCTGCATCGACTAGAAAGATATCGGGGCGTCCGTCGCCATCGTAATCGAAGACGCAAGCCCCGCTGCCGAGGAAGTCCGCCATCGAATGAACCTCGGGTGGTGCGGAAGGCTTCGCGGTTGATCGGGAACCGCCGCGTGCGCTGCGTCCGTGGGCGGCGACGGTGCTTGATGGAAACAACAGGCCTGATTGGCGCGTCACGTCAACGAAATGGACCGGGACCTCCGGCGCGACTGTATCGGGTGGGGGAATCTCAGCGGCCCGCGAATATTTGCCTTGCTCGCCATAGTGATCGCCGAATGTGCTGAGGAGAGCGGGATCGGGCGCTTGGGTGGCGCTTGCGTCCGCTGTTTGCCGGCCTGCCGCGTGACCCCTTTTCGCTAACGCTTCAGTGGCGCCCGATTCGGCCGTTGCGTTGAGGGGATCGATCTTCAGAGCGGCCTGGAATGCCTTGAAGGCGGCATCGTATTGCTGTTCGGCCATGTAGCTGAGGCCGATGAGGCATTGCGTTTCTGCGTCTTCGCGATCGAGCGACGCGACTTTTTGAAAATCAACAAGTGCCGCTTGTGTTTGCCCGGCGGCGCGAGCGAGCAGGCCCAGGTTGAACCACGCAGTGGCGCTCTTGGGGTCGCGGTTGGCCGAGGTGGAGAGGATTCTTTGGGCCTGATCAAATTGTCGCATCGCGAGCAGAGCGATTCCGCTGTTGAGGCAGCCGGTATCGGAATTGGGCACCATGATGCAGGCTGTTTGGAATCGCGAAAACGCCTCGCTAAAGCGGTGGGCGTCCATGAGGGCAACGCCGACGTTATTGTCTCGAATTCCGCCAGCGAAAACTGAGCTTTGGTCCGCCGCCGCGTCTTCCGGCGGTGATGTCGCGGGCTGCGGCCGGCCACGCTTGGTGCTTGATGTATTTTCCCTGGGATGATTTTTCGATGGCCGGGCCTGCTTTGCGCCGACTGCGTACGCGGTAGCAAAAAGCGCGGCACAAGCGAGAAGGGAAGCGGCGCGCCAAAGCGTGGCCCTCGGATGTGTGCGCGCGATTCGCACGTGGTGAAAAACCTCTTTTCACTGTCGATTAGAAACGGTGCCCGTGTTGCAGCTAAGGCACTTAAGCCCGATTTTAATCGCGGGACTGTCGATTAGAAATCGGTGCAGTTGGCAATTATAGGGCGATGATTTATGGGGTTCGCAAGATCTCGAAATGCGATCAATTGTCACGCCCATATTTTATCAGGCTGCACAACTTGACAGGCGTGCATGCCATGATGCAACGCATTGCTAGGCGGGCGGTTAGGAATTTTGAGGTGGCTTGTTCCGATGGACGCCATAGCTCAAAAAAATCCGAATGCTGCGAGCGGAAGGCTATGCAAAGTTCGTGGCGTTCAGCAAGGGCTACGCTGAGCCTCGGCCTGTGTGCCGTGCGGCAAGGCTGCGGCGCCACATTTAAGTATTGAACCGCTACTCGTAACGGAGGGCCTCGATGGGATCGAGAGAGGCCGCCTTACGGGCGGGATAATAGCCAAAAATCACGCCGATTCCGGCAGCGAATAGCACAGCGGCACCGATGGCCAGCGAAGAGATTGCCGTCGGCCAGTTCAAAAGCTGCGAAACGCCTGCCGACATGCCTATGCCGAAAATGATTCCAATGAAGCCGCCGATGAGACTCAACGCCAGCGCCTCGATAAGGAATTGAGTGCGTACGTCGTGCTCGGTGGCACCGATGGCCATACGTACGCCGATCTCGCGCGTTCTCTCCGTGACGGAAACCAGCATGATGTTCATAATGCCGATGCCGCCCACAAGCAGCGATACCGAGGCCACGCTGCCGAGCATCATGGTGAAGGTCTCGCTGGTCTTTTCTCTCGCCGCCGCAATATCCGCAGGATGGCGGATAT
>DATNBB010000129.1:0-14285 GCA_035607335.1 Binatia bacterium
TTTCCGATCGGCGTCTCGGGGCAAGAGCTTGCAAGCCGCGCGATTACGCAAGCCGAGAAATTCGGGGCCAACATGATGATCGCACGCAAGGTGGTTCGTCTCGATTGTGCGCGGCGCCCTTTCAAGGTGGTGCTTGATAACGAAAAAGCGCTCTCAGCGCGGACTATCATCATTGCAACAGGCGCACAGTACAATAAGCCACCGATACCCAGTCTGCATAAATTCGAAGGGCAGGGTGTGTATTACGGCGCGACTTACATGGAATCGCAGCTCTGCGAGCGGGAAGACGTTGTGGTTATCGGCGGAGGAAATTCCGCAGGTCAGGCTGCAGTTTTTCTCTCCCAGACGGGAAGCAGGGTCCATATGCTCGTTCGTTCCGATCAGCTTTCAGACACGATGTCGCGTTATCTGATTGAACGCATCGAACAGAACCCTGCTATCGACCTGCATTACAGAACGGAAATCACAGGTCTGGATGGCGGAAATCACCTTGAGTCCGTTACGTGGCGCGATGGAAAGGGCGAAACGGCTACTGCAGACATTCGCCACGTCTTTATCATGGCCGGTGCATCGCCGCGAACCGATTGGCTGCATGGGTGCGTTGCCTTGGATGGCAAAGGTTTCATTCTGACAGGACCGGACGTCGACGCGGCCGCGGAAGGCGTGCGGAGTGCGACTGCCGGTCCTCGGCAGATGCTGGAGACAAGCCTGCCGGGAGTTTTCGCTGTGGGCGACGTTCGCTCAGGAAATGTGAAGCGCGTGGCGTCTGCTGTGGGGGAAGGCTCGATCGCAATTAGCCTCGTACATCGCGCGCTGGCACAGCTCTAGATTTCGAAGCTTGCGGTTCAGCGTTTATGCCGCGGATTTCGAAACGAGTCCTGCCACCATTTCATCGATGGAACGGCGAGCGGCTTCGCCCGGCGGCAACAGCGGCAGGCGCGGCGCTCCGCCATAATAGCCGAGTTGATCGAGCGCGTATTTCAGGCCCGCAATGCCGCACTGCACGAGCAGCTTTGCCGGCGCTATAAGCCTCTGCTGCTGCGAACGCGCGCGTTCGTCATCACCGGCAGCCGTGGCTTCGCAGATCTCGGCGAAAAGTTCCGGAAAAGCGCAGGCCGCAGCGACGATTGCTCCTACTGCGCCTCGCTTCAGCGATTCGTAGAGAGTCGCCGCGGAGCCACAAAGTAGCTGGAAATCCTTCGGAGTCGCGGCGCTGATATTGCCGATCTCTTCCACGTCACCGGAACTATCCTTCATGCCAACGATATTTTGATGTTCCGCGAGGCGTCCGACCAAAGGCGCCTTCACGGTGACGTGCGTAAAAACGGGCACGGAATAAATCATGATGGGAATGCGGACGGCGTCCGCGATGCGCAGGTAATGCGCGGCGAGCATTTCGTCGTTGATCGCGGGTTTGTAGAAACTGGGAGTTCGGATCAACGCAACGTCGTAACCGATTTCGGCGGCTCGATTCGCGTGCTCGATGGTTTCGTCGGTTGCTTCAGCGCCTGCGCCGGCGATCAGGGTCTTGTATGGAGCGGCTGCTTCCTTCGCCGTTTCCCAGATGCGATAGACCTCGTCCCAACGGAGAAGAACGGATTCGCTGGTCGAGCCATTGATGGCGTACCCTGCGAGACGGGTCGTATTGTAGCGCGCAAGATTTTCACGAAGGCGATTGTGCGCGACACTGCCATCGGGATTGAAAGGCGTAGTGACAGGGGCGAATGCGCCGGCGAGTCTCATAGGAGAGCATTTTACACGATTGGAATGGAAAGCCCTATTCCGGCGCGGTGAGAGCCACGGCCGGCGGAAGTAGGCCAAACGAACGCGCGCAAACCGGCATAGCGCATATGCGCGATAGATTACGCTGCGTTCGGCATTATTTCAGGAACAGGGCTTCGCGAACTTGATCGCGTCCGACAAACGTCTTTGACGAACGGAATTTATCGAATAGGTCGAGAATTTCGCGGTTTTGAAAGACGCGCGTGTGAACGGCCACGGTGGGCGCGGCGACAGGCTCGATTGTTTGCCCGTCGACCACACGATAATTGCAAAAGCGTTCCTTCGGGCGGCTATGGAACATCGCGAGCACGGCGCCATTGGGGTGGAGAATGTCGTAAATGCGCTGCATGACCTGAGGCAAAACTTCCGGGTCGAAATAATCGCAGAAGTCCCACGCCAGAATTCCGTGGAAGCTTTCAGCCGGATAGTTCAGGTTCGATTCGAGGAATTTCGCGCCGAGTTCCGCTTTCGAAATGCGGTCAACCGGCTCGCCCGCCGGAACGTCACGCATGCGTTCCTCTTCCTCATTGAGGAAATGCTTCCAGGTTCTTAGCATGTCCTCGGCGGAGATTCGATATCCCTTTTCGATAAAGAAATTCAGAGTGGATTGGGTGGCAGGGCAGAGATCGAGGATGCGCCCGCGCTTAATGTCACTGAGCAGCCAGAGAAATTCCTTCAGGCCGTTTGACGTACGGCCCGTGGACGTCTGAGTTGTGGCGGATGAAGCTACGGCGGGCCCGGGCTTGCTCGGGACCGCCGCTGCGGCAGTTGCCACGCCGCGCGCTTTTGCCATCCAGTTCATATGCTATTCACCCTTCGTCGCGACCAAGGCACGGTGGTCTTCCTTCTCGGCCGGTTTTGCATTCGCGATCCCGGCGGCACCGCTGGACGCGGTCTCGACGTTACCGCGCAGGCGCGCTCCATCGTCGATGCCAATGCGCGGCGTGACCACACTGCCCTGGACGCTGCCGGTGGACCCGAGCTGGACGCGGTCCGCGGCCTTGAGATTTCCTACGACGTTGCCGTTCACAATGATCTCGCGGGCTTCGAGATCGGCTTGCACGCGGCCGCTCGGACCCACGGTGAGGCGTCCCGAACCGACGCGCACTTTGCCTTGAACATCGCCATCAATATACATGTCCGAACTTCCGGTGATCTCGCCGCGGATTTTGAGCCCAGAACCGATGCGGGAATCGACATTCGTCGGCAGCGGAGCGGGAGCGGCGGCCGTAGCTGTAACCGGGGTGGAAGCGGGTGTTGCCATGGCCGGAACACTCGGCGCGGGCGTTGCTGCAACGGGCGCGGACGATGGGGCTTGGCTCACTTCCGGCTTTTTTTCGGATGTGCTCGCGTCGAGTTTGGGTGGCAGCGGTTTGATTGCTTCCGCTTTCACGGGCTGATTTTTCGCAGGCACGGGTGCAGGCGTTTGTGGTTCTTGATTCTTGCGCCACATGTTTTCCTCCATCAGTTTAGGGGAGGCCGTGCCGGGGACGACCATCACCGAGAAGAATGCAGGAACTATAGTACGCACAGCAAGGGGTGTAAACCAAGAGTCAACCCATTTTTTTCAATGCGGCAACAGAGAGCGGGGATCGAAGGGCAGAGACGCATCGGCGGTCTGTACGTCGGTATGCCGCAACTCCCACATCGCCACGGCCATGCCGGAAGATTCCTGGAAGAACATCTTCATGCCCTGGCGCGTTGTCCACCAGGTCTGGGGATCGTAGTCGGTGTCGCGCGCGGCCGAAACAATTAGCGTCGTTCCTGACGGCAACACACGAGAGCAAATATAACGTGCGCGTCGAGTGTGGTAATTCGATGTGACCAAGAGGATTCGCTTCCAGCCATGTGTGGAAATAAACTGGCCGATGTTTTGGCACTCCTGCCGAGTATTGCGATCTGAGCCGGGGAGTTTCACGACTGCGTTTGCCGGCACACCTCGAGACTCCAGATCGTGCTCTTCGAGCTCGGCGACGCCGGCATAGGGGCGCAAGAGCCTGCCGCTGGCGATCACGCGCGGAGCCCACCCGGCTCGATAAAGCTCGGCGGCATGCGCGGCGCGGTCGGCTTGGTAGTCGTCATCACTAAGCATAACGATGGCATCGGACGGCTTAGGCGCTTCATCCACAACCCAGAATCCGCCGGCCAGCCGCAGAATGGGATGCCTGACGATGTAAATGAAAAAGCAAAAAAGCACGAGGGAAAGATAAAACAGCAAGCGGGAAAAAATGCCGCCGCGCTGGCCCTTCAACGATCTGCAGGCTGCGGACTTCATCGGCTCGGGTTGAGTTGGCGCAATCTGTCAGCCGCTTCTTCGGGCAGAGTGCCGTTGAAATAGACTTCCTTGATGCTGTAAGACCTGCTGGTCTTCTCGACGATCGGAAGAATCTCAATGTGCCAGTGATAGTCGCCGGCGATTGTCTTCCAATAGTCGTTGAGTTCGCCTTTGGTCTGGGCGGTGTTTGGCGCAGTGTGAAGCACCATGTGGTAACTGCTTGCGATTTGCGCAAGGCGGCGAAGCGTTCGTCCGAGCAATGAGGCGAGGTGCCGCCGGTTTTCACCCTCGAGCGGCGATTCGAATTGATGATTATGCGTGCGGGGCATGAGCCAGACTTCGTAGGGCACGCGCGAAGCATACGGGCAAAACGCGTAGTAATCGCCCACGGCATCGACAATCCGCGATTTCTGGCGAATATCCTGCCGGATGATGTCACAGAAGACGCAGCGCTCGTGATCTTCATACCAAAGACGGGCTGCGCGAAGCTCATAGAGTATGCGACGCGGGACGAACGTTGTGGCGGTGACTTGCGAATGTGCGTGCGGCCATTCTTCGCCGGACTGCAAGCCGACATTCTTGAAGACAGTGACATATTTGAAGCGCGAGTCCCTCTTCAGATCGAGGATACGCGCGGCATAAGCTTGTAAGACGAGCTCGATATCTTCATCCGGCAACTGTCCGAGTACAGCGCCGTGGTCCGGAGTCTCGACAATGATTTCGTGGGCTCCAATCGAAGCCATGCGGTCGTAAATACCGTCTGCGAGCCGGTCGACATCCCCCTCGACGCGGTAGATCGGCCGCAAGTGGGGAAAGGCGCGGACCTTCCATCGTCCCTCGGATGGGAGCGAAAGCAGGGGGTGCGTTTCGAGGCGGTTTTCAGGACAAAGCGGGCAAGGGCCCCCGCGGTCGGCAGTGCGTTCGGGATGTCCAACGGCGACCCAACTACGGGTGATAGGGTCCTTGCGTAGCTCCATTTTTCCTCGATTATTTTTGAGACGCCATCTTATACGAACTTGCGCGAGGCTGCGAGTAGAGCTTGCGACAATCGATTGCTTGCGCAATCGAACGGTGATATATCGGGGCGGGTAGGGAAATGAGCGAACGATTCAATCGGCGGCAGTTTTTGACGGCGAGTGCGGCGGCGGGATTGGCGGCGCTGCCCGCGGACGCAGCCGCGCATGCGTCGAATACACAGCAGGCACAGCGAAAGTTTTATTCAAACCTGGCGATCGGACTCTTAGGCCCTTTCCATCAAACACTGCCGGAGACGGTAGACCTGGCGGTCAAATACGGATTTGAGGGGATCGATCCCAGCGCGGAATATTTTGCCTCGCTTAATGATGACGATTTGAAGCGCCTGCAGGAGAAGATGGAGACGAGTCATCTCAAATTCGGTGCGGCGGGACTGCCGGTTGATTTTCGGAGGGATGAGGCGTCATTTAGCGATTCGCTGAAGAAGTTGCCCGCAACGGCCGATTCTCTTAAGCGAGCCGGTGTGATGCGCGTCAGCACATGGTTTGCGCCGGCAAGCAATGAACTGACGTATCTGCAGAATTTTCGCCAACATGCTTATCGAATGCGCGAATGCGCGTTAATCCTTGCGGATCGCGGACAGCGGCTTGGTTTTGAGTATGTTGCTCCCCGCAGTTCGCGAACGCGGGCGAAGCAGCCGTTTATTCACTGCATGGCGGAAATGAAAGAGTTGATTGCCGCGATCGGCACGGATAATGTCGGCTTCCGGCTCGATAGCTGGCACTGGTTCAATGCGGAGGAAACGGCGAACGACATTCTCTCCCTGCGTGGCTCGGACGTCATAACAGTGGACCTGAACGACGCTCCGCTTGGACTGACGCTGGACCAGTACAATGACGGACAGCGCGAATTGCCGGCCGCTACCGGTGTGATTCCGGTGAAAAGTTTTCTCGACGCGCTAGTGAAGATCGGCTATGACGGGCCGATTCAGGCCGAGCCGAATAACGTCGATCTGCGTTCAACATCGATGGACGAGGCGCTGACCGAGACATCGGCGGCGATGGAGAAGGCTTTTAGCGAGATTTAACGCGCGTCGGTGGCGGCGGTGCTCACCGCATTTGGTATCCTGCGATTCGTGGCAAATACAGACACAACTAGCGACGATAGGGCATTCATGCAATTGGCTCTTTCGGAGGCGGCGGCGGCGTCGCAGCACGGCGAAGTGCCGATTGGCGCAGTGATCGTCGCCGATGGGAAGGTGATCGCCGCAGCAGGGAATCGCACGATCGCGGATTGCGATCCCACCGCACACGCAGAAATGGTCGCGCTCCGTGCCGCGGCGAAAGAGATCGGGAATCATCGCCTCGGTCCCGTTACGCTCTACGTTACGATCGAGCCTTGCGCGATGTGCGCGGGCGCGACGATTCAGGCCCGCATCAGTCGGCTCGTGTACGGCGCGGACGATCCGAAAGGCGGCGCGGTGACATCGTGTTTTTCTGTGCTGGATCATCCCCGCCTCAATCATCGGGTGGATGTGACGCCCGGCATACTGGCAGATGAATCTGCCGCTCTGCTCAGGGAGTTTTTCGCGGCGAAACGCTAACTCGTATGGCGAAAGGCAGAAGGCAGCTACTTCTTGTTCGCTGCGGGAATCGAGATGGCTCGCTCGAAGCCGATGTGGGTCTTGCCGTGGCGGAATACGCGGACATCGCGCAGCGGTGACGCACCCACCATCTTCTGTAGCTCTTCCTCAGTGTATGCGGCTTGCACGGATGCGGTGAAAAGGCGCCGCATTTCGCCGCTGTAATGCCTGCCGTGTTTCCATACGTGAAGCGCATAGCCGGGCCGCGAAGGACGGCGCAGGTCACGTAGGAGAATCGCCCCGCCGGGTTTTACTACACGCGCGATTTCGGCGAAAAGCCTCTGGGGGTCGGGGACGTGATGCAGCACCGAATTGCAGACGACCATCTCGAAGCTCTTATCGGGAAAATCGAGCGCGTTGCCATCCGCGATGCGGAATTCCACGCGGCCAGCCAGTTCGCCTGCCGTGGCCAGGCTCTCCATCGCCTTTTTAATCATCGTCGGTGAGCGATCAACGCCAACGAACTTCCAGCGCGTAAGGCGGTAGCCGAGTTTGATCACGATTTGGCCGGGTCCGGTGCCAATGTCGAGAACGCGGCCGCGCTCGCGACCCTTCAATAGAAGCTGTGCATGTGCCACAAACGTATCGTCAATTGCGTCAAGATGAGCCTGCGCGGCGGCTGAAGCATACGCCTCCGCCTCGCCCGAATCGTCCATGGTTTCCGGTTCGGGCACGCGGGCAAGACCAAAGAATGTTCCCTTGGCGCGCCTCGGCTTCGGTGGTGGCGGCGAGGAGCGTGCGGCAGGCCTTGTATGAATTTCCTCACGCGGTCCGCTTGGCTGAGCGGCCGGCATCGCAGCGCTTTGCGGCTTTCCATGACTTTCCACATCCGGTTTTACGAACGACTCAGTCTGGTGTGCGGCAGCCTGCGTACCATCTGCAATGGGTTCTTGCGCCGTAATTTGAGGAGCTGCTGTTGCGGCCGAATTATCTTCACCTACGGAATCTTCACTTACGGATTCTGCGACCGCTGACTGCGTAACGTCGGCAGTTGCCGGTTTCTCAGGCAAACGTTCGCCGATCCTGGCTGCGTCTGATATTGCTGCAGGTACGTCGGTCGCGGGTGCCTGTGCCGCTATCAACTCCGGTTCCGGGCTCGGAAAAGGGGTAGTGAAGCGGGGGACTTCCTCAGCGGTTTTTTCTTCAACTTCTTCGATTGCCGCGTCCGTTGTCGTCCCACTCTGGATTTCATTGGTAGAGATCGTGTTGGTCGCGGACGCGAACGGCCCGGATGGTTGATCCGAGGATAAAGAGGCGATTGCCGCCTCATGCAGGACGTCAAGCTCGTCAAAAATATTCGCGGCTGCCACGACTAACTCTGGTGAGACGCTGGCGCCGCCTTCCTGCGCAGCAACCTCAGAAACGGCTTGTGAATTTCGATCTGGCGCAAGGGTGTTATCGGGTGAGCTTCCATCGGATGCGGACTGTTTCTCAGAAGCCGCTATAATCGGCTCCGCAATTTCGGCGCTGCGTTCTGGTAGCCCGAGCGATACATCGTCTGCCAGCTTCGGTTTCTCCTTCAACTCAGGCGCTGCGGGCTGGGCTGTAATTTCCACAATGAATGGCTCAGGGTTCCCGGTCGCCATCCCCGACAGAAAGGCGCCAAATACATCGGAATCGCTGACGGAAGTACTTGCACTACCATCAACCTCGTTCTTAACGGTCGAAGTCTTGTTTGTGGAAACCAGGCTGCCTACAATTTCGGCAGCATCGCTCGCGGCATCCGCAGGGACTTCAATGCTGAGCGGAACTATGTCGGTCGCGGGTTCGGCAGCCCTTGGTTCAGGTGCAGGCGGCGGCTCTAAAGGCAGAGGGGGAGGCGCTATGGGATTGGGCCGAATGCGCGGGAATAGCGTCAGCATAGCGATGCCTTGAATTTCAAGGTTCGCTCAGTTTAACGCAGCGAGCACGGCATTACGAGCAGGAGCGCTCTTAACGTTTTCGACAAGTCCGCCGCCCTGACTCGTTGGCGCGGCAGGCGGCACAGGCGGCGGCCACGTGATGGCCTGGTCGATCTTGTCAAACGTATCGCGCGAAGCCTCTTCCACGACGAGGCATTGCGTGCCCTGATGCTTCACGAAAACGCTGCCGCCATCCGTCTGGAATCCAAAGAAATTCGCCTGGCGTAATAAATGCGTTCGCGTCTGGTACTTCATTTCGAGCGCGGAACTATATTGGCCAAAAAAGCGAGCGGCATCTTCTTCACTGTCCATATCCAACACAAATACGATTGGGAGCGTCTTGTCCTTGCTGTCTTCAAATACGGCGTAGCGGTCTCCGGTCCACCCAGGCGAAGTCAGCTTAGCGGCATCCTCGCCGAGAAATTGCTTTAAGAGCTCTTCCACTCCAAATTCACCCATCACATTTTCTTCAAGCAGTTTCCAATCGGCGGGTGCAACAGCTTTCCAATCCGGCAACTTGATGGCGACCGGTTGCACGTCAGCCAAATATTTTTCAGGATGCATGATCTGCTGTGTCGAGACGGGTGGATGTTCAAAGATCAGATGAAGATCCTGCCAGCCATCATGCGCCTTCAAGAATTGTTGGGTGAACGTGACGCCCGCCAAATAAGGAAAGATGAGGCTGTCCCGAATGTAGATCGGCGCTTTGGAGAGCTTAGGGTCCTTGTCCATTTCACCCACGGCGCTGGCTTGGATCAGGGCTGAGACGTCCGGCAAGTCCCGCACAGAGCGATGCATGTCTTCGAGATCGTAATCGACCATCGCAGCCATTGCAGAGCCTTCGCTTACCGAATCGCGGGCCAGTTCGCCGTCGTCATTTGGACGCGCCGCTTTAATCCAGGGATCGATATGGAAAGATTGGTCCTCCAGAGCGTGGGTGAGCTCATGCGCCATTACTTCCTTTTGCTCATCCACGGGAATCCAGTCGGCAATATAGAATTCCTTCGCTTTAGGGTCGTAAAGACCGGCGATCTGATCCGTAAGGACATCTTCCATGAACGAATCGATCGGAAATCCCTTCGGGATCAGGCCGAACGCTTCCATCGTTTTGTCATCGGCGTATTTCTGCGCCTGATCCTTGTCTTCCTTATCCTGCTGCTCGATGAACGCCCGAATCTGATCTTTGGAACGAAGGCTTTTTTTGAGCGGCTCTTTAATAGGAAGGTCGATCAGCTTGCTCATGTTCGCGAGCACTTCGTCGGCGGCCTGCAGGAATGCGGGACTTGTCTGGCCGGCGAGCTGCTTATCCGCCGCCGAGCCGCCTGCTACGTAGGGCGATTCCTGGGCCGGCAAGGCCAATCCCGCGCCTATTGCCGCCATCGCCAAGGTGAGCAGCGAGAGCAAAACTGCAATCCGCTTCATGCTTGCCTCCGCTTCTGGACACGCCCCAGAAGGCAAGAATAACAGGTTTTACCGCGTTCCAACGAAAACCGCAGGGCGGCCCGAAGCGCAACGAGGGCCAGGCAATGAACAGGCGAAACGGAACTGGAGTGTGAGAAGTGCAGGCGCTATGAACGAGCGGGCGCCTCAATTTCCGCGCTCAGCAGTTTCTGAACGGCGTGCCAGAATTCCTCAATTCGGAAGGGTTTCGTTAAGATAGCGCAGCCGGATGTCTTCATCTGCTTAGCGATGTTATCGACATTCGGATCGGCCGCCGTGAATGCAACGTGCGTGGAAAGCTCGGGCCGATGTTTTCCGATCCAGTCGTAGAGGTCAAGCGTAGATAGTTCTCCTGGAATCTTCACGTCGGCAACCACCGCATCGACCGGGGTTCTCTTCAGGATATCGATTGCTTCGCCCGCACCGCGCGCAATGCTTGCGGTGAGCCCATGCGAGATCAGAATTTCGCGTTCGAGCTGTAAGACGTCTTCTTCGTCATCCACGAGCAGCACTTTTCCGCTGGCGGCTTGTGTGACGCCCAAAGCAGGTTCGGCCGCCGCGGTCGAAGGCTGCGCGACGGGAAGATAGATCGTGAAGGTAGCGCCCCGAGGAGGCGAGTTCTTCACGAGGATTTCGCCCGAATGCTCTTTGATGATGCCGTAGCAAATGCTCAACCCGAGCCCCGTGCCCTTGCCGACAGGCTTCGTCGTATAAAACGGATCGAAGATTTTGTGCGGGTTTTTTACGCCCGGACCGCTGTCTGTGATGTTCACTGCGATGCGTCCAGCGCTCGTACTGGTGCGAATCCAGACATCGCCGCCTGCCCCTTTTTCCTGAATAGCATCGAAAGCGTTGTTGAGAATGTTTAGAAAAACCTGCTGCAACTGGTGAGGATCGGCGGCTGTAATCGGCAGCTTCGGGTCGAAATCGCGGTGCACGGAAATATTATTGAGCTTCATATCGTACTCGCGCAGCGCGATGGTATCGTCTAATATCTGGTTCAGTTGAGCTTGCGTTCTCTCCGGTTTGTGCTGGCGAGCGACGCTGAGCAGGTTCTGCACGATTCGATGCGTGCGCATCGCCTGCTTATAAAGCTTGCCCACGTACTCGGCCCCGCGCGGAGTGGTGAATTCGTCGGTTTTCAGAAGCTGGCTATAGCCCAGGATTGCAGTCAGCGGATTGTTTAGCTCGTGTGCAACACCTGAGATCAACTGCCCAACCGCAACCATCTTCTCGCTCTGCAGAAGCTGTTCCTGCGTGAGACGGAGGGTCTCGTAAGCTTCGCGAGTCTCGTTTAGCAATAGTGATTTGTCGATCGTAGTTGCGATCTGGTTCGCGACGGCGGCGAGCAAGGTCAGCTCCGCAGTGGAAAACTGCCGAGACTGCCTGCTGCCGACGACGAGCGCGCCCATCATGCGTCCCTTCGACCAGAGCACCACGAATTGGGAAGTGTGTATGCCTTCTTCGCGCTGAAGTTGGCGAAACGCCTCGGGCAGCGCGTTTGCCGATCCGGAAATCACGGTGGCACGCACATCGCGCATCTGCTGGATGAGCGTGGACGAGAGTTCAATCACGGGGTTTTTGCGCGGCTCATGCGAGAGATACCCGACGGACGCGAATAGCCTCAGCAATCGCGTGTTTTCGTCCAGGAAGAACACAGCGCTCGCATCGGATGAAAAGAGTTCGTTGACCTTCAACAGGGCGCCATTAAGCCCGTCTTCCAAGTGAGCGCAATTCCCCAGCATCTCGGCGATGGCATTGAGCGCTAGCAATTCGCGGTTTCGCTGCCGAATGTCCATTTCCGCGCGCTTTTGCTCGGTAATATCGAGCAAAAATCCCTGGTAAGCGACGATGGCTCCGGAGGAATCCCGGGTAACGAAACTTGATTCTTGCGCCGTCCGTATTTCTCCGTCGCGGCGCCGGAACTGAAACTCGAAATCTGCCACTTCGCCGTATTCGTGGAGGAGACGCCTCAATCGGTCCCTGTCGGTGATATCCACATAAATATCGCGTGCAGGAACTCGGCAAAGCTCGTCGTGATTTTCATAGCCTAAAATGCGCATGAACGAGTCGTTGAAATCGACGAGTGCGCCATCGGGCGTGGAAATGAATACGCCTTCGTGTCCTTTCTCGAAAAGCATGCGGTATTTGTCTTCCGCTTGTTTGCGGCTCGTAAAATCCTTGAGAACATGAATCGTACCGAGGCGCACGCCACTCGAATCGTGAAACGCGGAATCGGAGGCCAGGAAATAACCTCCAAAGCTCGGGTCGGTTTCTTCGGCACGGCCGGCGATACCTTCGCAGTAAGGGCACCGTCTCCATCCGGTTGTGCCCTGGCGCAGAACGTCACGCACATATCGGCCGATCAGCGCCGAAGGCTCGAAGCCGACACGCTCCGCCAGTGCACGGTTTGCGCGCACGATTTTGCCTTCGAGCGAATGAACCAAGATCAAATCGTCGATTGAGTCGAATGTGTCGAGCCATTGTTTGCGTGAAGCGGCGGCATGTTCGAAGAGCGTCACGTTCTGTACGCTCAATCCCAGAAGATTTGCCACGTTGATTACAAAGCGCGATTCGTCGCTTTGAAAAACATGCTCGGTGGACGAGCCGATTCCCAATATTCCCAGCGGCGATTCCTTGCCCGGTATGGAGACCAACAGAAGGGCCTCCAGTCTCTCGGCTTCGGTCCACCGGTCCAGGGAAAGATCGCCCGAATCGCCGTAACTCACGAATGGCGTATCTTGCTGCAACACGCGCTTTACCCACTTCTCATCGGCAGGCACGCGCGCGCACAATTTGAGCGCATTTTCGCCGAAACCTACCGAAGTCTTCGTTACAAGTGAGCTGGTGTCGCCGACGCTTTCGAACAAAAATACAATGCCGTGACTCGCACCGAGGCTTTCCGTCACGTGTTGCAATACGCCTTCAAGGCACTGTTGCACTTGCGGCGATTGCGTCGAGGCTGCGGTGATCATTGCCAGCCTGCGCAATTTCTCGTTCAAATCGTCTGTTCTCGTTCGCGCAGCTTCGAGCACCAGCACGGCCATATTTACGCCGATCGATATGCTCAGTACGCTCTGGAATGCCGTTCGAAAGATGCCGAAGTTCTGTGCCACCCAGTCTGGCCGGTCTGCAGAGTGCAATCCCCGCAGAATCAGTGTGGCCGCCAATAACTTCCATCCGAAGCCCTTGTGCCGATCTTGCCCTCTCCACAAAATCCATCCAGCTGCCACGTAGACCGCGAATTCAAGCGAAGACTCGCTCCAGGCAGCGATCGGCTTTCTCCCGGCGATATAAACAATCGCCACAACTGCGGTTCCGATCAGGCCCCATGGCCAAAGATACTTCAGGTGTTTGTTGCGGCTTCCGCACTCGACGATTCCCGCAAGAAAAAACGTTGCAGCGAGCATCGACAGCGCCAACTCAAGGCCCGGTGAGCCTGCGCCCCCGCGCCAGAGGGAGAACACGCGAATGTCTTCGAGCGCGACATAAAGCGTCCAGCCAATAAGCCAATAGCGGAATACGCGCGCCGGGAAATCGTTGGCCAGAAGTGAAAAAACGACGAGCAGGGTAGTTGCGGCGGAAGCTTCCACAAAGACGACTGCAAGCAACGCCGTGTTGGACATGAGGTGCATCGCGATCGCTGGTTGTGCGTTACGACCCGCCTGCCTGGGGCGGCCGCCTGATCAAGGGTTATTGCGAAGCCAAAGCGAACCTAACATGTCAGTACTTCATACGGCAACGCGGCCATTGAAAGCCTGTGCCCTGCCATATAATGGTGCCCTATGCCCAGCAATGAACATTACGAGAAGATACTTGTAGTGGACGATGAAGAGGCAATTCGTGAGGTAGTTTCCACACTTTTACAGGCACAAGGTTATAACTGCACGGTCTGCCCGAATGGCCGCGCAGGGCTTGAAACTTTCCGGAATGATACGTTCGATCTGGTCCTCAGCGATATCGTTATGCCCGAAATGGACGGGCTGAAACTGCTTTCCGAACTGCGCGTTCTGGACCCTGATGTGCCCGTCATTATGGTTACGGCGATGCACGATATTTCCATTGCCCTGGAGGCGATTCGTGCAGGCGCCTACGATTATATTTTGAAGCCGTTTGAGAAGGACCAATTGCACCTGAGTGTGCGGCGCGCGCTGGAGCACCGGGCGCTCGTCCTGGAGAACCGTACCTATCAGAGCGATCTTGAGCACCTTGTGGCCGAACGGACGCAGCAACTCTCGATTGCTCTTCAGGATCTGGAGCAATCCTACGA
>DATNBB010000159.1:0-10976 GCA_035607335.1 Binatia bacterium
ATGGTGCGCAACGAAATTTCGCCGCCGCCGGTGCCGAGTTTGGCCCGGAACGCGCCGAGATTCGACGGCGCGGTTGCCGCGCTGACCGGCAATTCGGACGAAAAATCGCCATTCATGTTCTGGACTTTCAGATTGGCGCGAGTGTTCGAAGGCAACGTGAGAACCACAGAACCGTTCACGGTTTCGATGTCCATCGGCGCGCCGTTCGCGACATTACGAAGCTGCAGCGTCAAATTGCCGTTCGTGGTCTTCGCGTTGAAGCGGCCGGCGCTATCTGTGACCTGCACATCGCCATTAACGGAACGAAGGTCGCCGCCGCCCTGAACGCCATGAACAAGCACGCTGCCGTTGACTGTTTTCACAGCGGCGAGCAAAACGCGAAACGGAACATGAACATGATATTCGACCGTGACGCCGTTCCCAGTGCTGCTGGGATACAAGGTATGCACTGCGACATGACCTGGCACGCTTTCGACGTCGATCTGGACCTGTTCAAGTTCGCCCGGATCGTTTTGAGCGGTCTTCACGGCGCTTACTTCGACTTCGTCGCGATCCCAGCCTTCCACTTGAACGGAGCCGTTGATGTTGTCGAGCTGGAAGTTGCCGCCCGAGGAAAGCGGGTAGGTCTTGTCAAACAATTCATTTGTGGTGGCGGACGCCGTCACGACAACTGAAAGCAAAGCGGCAAACAGTAACGCTGCATGGATCGCCACTCGTGAAATTGAACAGGGGATTCTTCGCGAGGGTTTTGCAAGGGTGATGCAATACGAAGACTCTGTGTGCGTGGTGCAACGCCTGGTTGTCATCTCGGTCCACCCCTTCTTCGAGGACAGATGCTATACAACATGAAAGGCGCCCATTTCGCGTCGCCCGTTAGCGTTGCGATTGCAAGAAGAGCCTCTGCTGCAATTCCTCAAACTGCCTTTGGAGGCCTTCCATTTGCTGGCGATACATCTGCATTTGTTTATCGGCGTCGCTCAAAACGAAACGGATATTCCCGGCGACGGTGCGGAGGTGAAGCACTTCGCCGCCGCCGTTGAGCGCGGCTGCGGCGTGAGCGATCCGCTGACCCTGAGCGTCATCCTTGTAGCTAACTTGAATCGGGAAGGCCGGATCGATAATGAAACCGTGAGTTTGGCCCATCTCGACTTGCGCATCGATCGTAACCGGCATTGTTCGGCCGAGGTAGACGACGATGTCTCCGTTCATCGATTGGAGATCGCAATCGGCCGAATCCTTCGGCGGAGACATGAACCATGCGGTGATGCCGCCAGTGGCCGTAGATGCCTTGATGTTGTTGTCCGCTTGGGTAACGTAGATGCTGCCGTCGGCCGTTTGCAAATTGGCAGGCCCCGAGCTGCGCGCGACGCGTATGCCACCGCCCTCTGTTTTGGCGCGAACGAGACCGGCGGCCTCGCCGACCTGAATCTGGCCTCCGGCGGTTTCGGCAATAAGATCAGCGCCGGCGCGCTCGAGAGTAATGTTGCCGCCATCGGTGACAAGATGCGCCGTGCCGCCGATTGAGTCGGAGCGAATATGGCCGCCATGTGTGTGGAGAAATGCGTTGCCGCTAATGGTACCCGTGGTGATATGGCCGCCGCCTGTTTCCGCCACAAGTTCGCCGCTGACATTTTTTACGCTGATATGACCGCCGGCGATAGCGGTCAGATGAGCGCTACCGTTGATATTCCCAGCAGTGATATTTCCGCCCTGCGTCAGAAGCGTTTCGCGGCCGGTGAGATCGTCAGCGCTGATGTTGCCAACGCCCGTGGAAACATCAAGGGAATAATCCTTGGGAATCGTCAATTCGATCGTGACCCAGAGCCGCCCAGCGGGAAGGTGAGTGCTGGTGGCGCCAAAAAGCGAGACGTTGCTCTGGAATGCATGCGAATGCAGCGTGAAACTCTTCAGCAGCGCTTCAGCGTTTCTTGTAGAAGGATCGGTTTCCAGATGAACGTGGTAATCGAGGCTAGGCGAATCGTGAGTGTGGATGATTATGCTGCCAAGATCGGTCTTCAGGCGAAGATGGCTGCCGTCATGGGTTGCGACACTACCGGAGAAATCGCGCGAAGGACGGGCATTCACGGGTTGCGAAGCGCCTGGCCGCGCTTGAGACGGGTCGGCGCGACGGGCCGATGTAGACGATGGGAAGAACAGACTCGCAGCAAAGAACAAGCCTAAAACGGCTGACGCGGCGTGACGTGGTATCGGCTTGGGGGCTTCGCGGGACGGCCACGACTGCCGCATGATTAATACCTTGAGCGAGGCCCCAGATCGCGAATGGCCGCAGCGCTCTGGAGCCGGATGTAGGCGTTGGGATCGTTCAGCACGCGGTCTTGCAGAACCGAGAGCATTTTGTCGCTGGAAGAGACTTCGCCTTTGGCAACCATGTCGCGCAGAGAGTTGATCGCTTCGACGCGCACGCCGGGATTTTGATCGTCAACGAGAGCGTCTAGAACGGTCTGCTGAATAATGTCCTGCGGCTCGGCGCCGTTAAGCGCTTCGAGGGCTTTCAGGCGCACGGCGGCGTTCTTGTCCTTGTGGACAGCATGACAGAGAGCAGAACGAACTTCCGGATCGTTGGTGCGTGAGCTAAGCGCCTCGACAGCATCGAGGCGGATATCCGGGCAGAAACGGTCGCCGCCGCGAAGAATATTAATCAGCTCGCCTTTCACATTGTCGTCATTCACCGTGCCCTGCACAGTGAATGGCTGCTGCTCTTTCATTTGCAGCTGAACCTGCGGAAGTGCGCCGTCGAACGAAGGGACCACGCTGATACCGGCAACATCTGCGGTATTAAGGTCTAGCGGCGCTAAAGTTTGTGGACGATCTACGGGTGCTGGATTGTTGGCTTGTGTCGGCCTCGCGATCGGCGTGGTCGCAACAGCGGGCTCTTCCGGCGCAATTACGCTATGGAGAACGCGCGGGCCGAGGAGCAATCCCGAGGAAAAGCCGACAATCAGAAGCGCCGCTGCTCCCCATGCAGGAGCGCTCAATAGCGCGACCCAACTGGCCGGGAATACATAAGAAAACGAACGCCAAAGCCAGCCGTGCTCTTCCTCGCGATCGATTGCATCTTCAAGCGATACTCGGCAACTGGCGAGGAGCGTGGCATCCACTTCGCTGCGATGCTCGGACAAAAGAGAGAGCATTTGCCGTTCGCGAGACAACGCAGAGGAACATGCATGGCATTCGGCAGCGTGCGCAATCCATTGATTGCGAAGTTCGGTTGGGAAGTCCTCGCCGGCGGCGAAGAGCGTGATGAACTCTTCCCATTCGGGGCATGCGTGCCTGAAAACTTCGCCGCTGTCCCGTGAGTTCATCTGGGGATAGAAATCCGAATTGTTGTGATCCGCCATTCGTGCTTACGCCTGTCCCAATCCTTGCCTATCGTAATCCTTCGAGTGACGCACGCAACTTCCTTGTTGCGCGGAACAGCGAGTTCTTCACGGTTTCCTCGGAGGTTCCCAGCACATCGCCAATCGCTCGTAACCGCATGCCTTCGTAATGCTTCATCTCAAAAACCATCCGTTCGCGCGGCGAAAGGCGTTTCATCGCTTCGTGAATACGCCCGCTGATTTCGTGGCCCAACAACTGGCGCTCAGGATTCGTCGAGGGATTCTGCTGCGGCTGGCGATCGAAAAAGTCTCTCGTGCTGGCGCCTTCCGTATCTTCGGGAACCGGCGCCTGATCTTCGCGGCGCGTTGTCCTTCGTCTTAGGTAATCCAATCCCACGTTCGTTGCCACTCGGTAGAGCCACGTATAGAAACTACATTCAAAGCGGAAACGGTGGAGATTCCTGTAAACCTTCAGGAAAGTCTCCTGGTAAATATCACGCGCATCTTCCGGGCGATGAACAATATTCATCGCGAGCCGCAGAACATCGCGGTCGTACCGGCGCACTAATTCGTCGAACGACTGGCGGTCGCCCTCTTGTGCCTTGCGGACTAGTGCATGCTCTTCGGCGACTTTTGCCGCCGCAGTCTGCCGCGCATCCGCCTCAAGCGCGATGCTTGTTCCCATCGTTGGCATTGCCGGCTGCGTGGCTGCCGCGAATCGATCAGCTAATCTTTCGATTCCACGTGAGCCGGTGTGACCGGCGAATCCTTCCTTGGGCTTCATAGTCATAGACGAGAGGTTAAGCCTTTTGTTAGCAGCATGCCATTTACTGAATGGCGGTGCTTCAATACCAGAACCTCTCTATTTACAATGAGATGCGAAAATCTGCGCGACTGTTGCTAAGGTAAATTTTGGCGCGATTGGCGCCTTAAAGCGCGGATTATAGGCCTAATAAAGGCTCAATGCGAGCCTTATAAGGCCATAAACTCCGGCACAAACCGCGAGGTCCACGACGGTGCCCCAATCGGTCTGGAAGCCGCGGTGACGCAAAGATTCGGGGAGGTTGGGCATGAGGGAAAAGTAGTAGATCGCGTTCCCAAGTAGGATTGCGATCAGGTATTCGAGCCATCGGCGGGGAGTGACTCCGAGGAATTGCCGAGATTGGCGCGACATACGAGCGTTAGACTCCGAAAGAGCCAGTGCAACGGCGCGTTCGCTTGCCGGTGAGAGGCCCGAACCCATATTATTGCAGCCGCCCCGATATGGTCCAGTCGAAGGTCCAACTGAATAGTCCGGTGTTGTATTTGAGAGGCGTGGGGCCGCAGCGAGCAGCAACGCTTGCGGAACGCGGAATCACGACCGTGGGCGAACTGCTGAATTATCTGCCATTTCGGTATGAGGACCGGATTCGGTTTACGCCGATTGCCGAAATTGTGCCGGGGCAGGTGGTCACAATTCTGGCCGAAGTGGCGCCGGGCGGAGGCGGGACCGTGCGCTTCAAGCGTGGGCGCGGGCCGGTGTTTCATTTGCCGGTGCGAGATGCTTCGGGGACGATGCATGCGAAATTTTTTCACGGCGCCTACCTGCAGGATCGATTAAAGGAAGGACAGCGGCTCGTCCTGCACGGGAAGGCCGAATACGATTTTTACCGCCCAACGCGGCTTGAGATGATCAATCCGGAAATCGAGCTGCTGGGGAACGACGACGCGGCGGCGGACTCGACGGAAGTCGGAAGGATTGTGCCGATTTATGAGGCGATTGCGGGGATCACTTCGCGAATGTTGCGGCGAATCATTTATGGGCTACTTGGAATCCTAGAGAGGGATATTCCCGATCCGCTACCAAAGGAGATTCGTGAGCGATACCGATTTCCTTCGCGACGTGAAGCTTTGCTCTACGCACATTTTCCGCCGAAGGACGAGGATATAGAAAACCTGAATAGTTTTCGCAGCCCGGCGCACATGCGGTTGATCTTCGAGGAATTTTTCGCGTATCAACTGGCGATGGCGCTGCGAAAAGCAAGCGATCACCGGCAGACCGGGATTGCGTTGCGAGTGCGCGAGGATAAGATTCGCGCGGCACTGAAGCGCATTTTGCCGTTTAAGCCGACGGGATCGCAAAAGCGCGTGCTCGCGGAAATTGTGGCCGATCTGGAGAAGCCGTATCCCATGCGTCGTTTGCTCGAAGGTGATGTAGGAAGCGGGAAGACGATTGTGGCGCTCGAGGCGGCTACGATCGCGATTGAGAACGGGTGCCAGGTGGCCTTGATGGCACCGACGGAGATTCTGGCGGCGCAGCATTATCTTTCGGCCCGGCGAATTTTTGAGCCGGCGGGATATCGAATTGAGCTGATTACAGGCGGGCGAACGAAGGTGGAGCGCGAACTGGCAGCGCTGCGCGTGCAAGTTGGACAGGCGCAATTGGTGGTGGGAACGCATGCGCTGATTGAAGAAGGCGTGAAATTCGAGAAACTTGGGCTCGTGATTGTGGACGAGCAGCACCGATTTGGCGTGTTACAACGGAAGCGACTGATCGAGAAGGGCATCGCGCCGCACGTGCTGGTGATGACGGCGACGCCGATTCCGCGGACACTTGCGCTGACGCTCTTCGGCGATCTCGACCTTTCGGTGATCGATGAAATGCCGCCCGGAAGGACCCCGATCGAGACGCGCTGGGCGACGGAGGAGCGGCTGACGGGAGTGTGGGAGTTTTTGCGGCGCGAGATCGGCGATGGGCGACAAGCGTATGTGGTGTATCCGGTGATCGAGGAATCGAAGTTGGAATTGAAGGCGGCGACGGCTGAGTATGAGAGGCTGGCGAAGCAGGTGTTTCCGAAGCTGCGCGTAGGATTGCTACACGGACGAATGAAGAATGAAGATAAAGACACCGTGATGGAGCAATTCCGGCGCGGCGAATTGAATATTCTGGTATCGACGACCGTGATCGAAGTCGGCGTGGACGTGCCGAATGCGACGGTGATGGTGATCGAGCACGCCGACCGCTTCGGACTTGCGCAACTGCATCAATTGCGCGGAAGAATTGGCCGCGGCAAACACAAATCGTATTGCATTCTCGTGGCGGCGAAAACAATCAAAGGCGAGGCGCGCGAACGCATCGAAGCGATGGTCGCGACGACGAACGGATTCGAGATCGCGGAGCGCGATTTGAACCAGCGTGGGCCAGGCGAATTTTTCGGCACCCGGCAGCACGGCGACGCGGCGTTTTCGTTTGCGCAACCGCTGCGGGATCACGAGATATTGGAAATGGCCAGGCGTGAGGCGTTTGCGCTGGCCGAGAACGACGTTCGCGCGAACGATGTAGCCGCACGGCTCGAAGCGTTGAGCCCGGCGTGGCAGCAGCGGTATCGATTAGCGTCTGTGGGGTGATGATGCGCGTGATTGGCGGAGAATTCGGGAGTCGAAGATTGAAAGGCCCGGGCGCTTTGCGTTTGCGGCCCACGAGCGACAGATTGCGCGAAACGCTTTTTAGCGTGCTCGGGCCTGGGGTACTGGACTGCCTCTTCGTGGATTTGTATGCGGGGACGGGAGCGATCGGCATTGAAGCGCTGAGTCGAGGCGCGCGGGAAGTGATTTTTGTGGAAAAGCACATTCCGACCATGCGTGTGCTGCGGCAGAACCTCGCTTCGCTGGGGCTAGATGGCAGGGCGAGCGTAGAAGTAATTGTAGAAGACGCGGTAAAGGGCCTCGAAAAACTCACTGCACGGCATCTGCTGGCGGATTTCATTTTTCTAGACCCACCGTACGAACGAGCGGACGAATATGAGCGCACCTTGAATTTCATCGACACGTCTCATCTATTGGCGCCGGCGAGCCGCGTGATCGTGGAGCATTCGGTTAAAGCGGAGTTGGCGGATCGATTTGAGCGAATCGAGCGTGTGCGGCTGATTGAACAGGGCGATGCGGCGCTGAGTTTTTACCGGCTTGCGGCTGCGGCGTAACTTGCAGTTGCGGCTGTCTAGCTGTCGGAGGAGGGAAAATGAAGCGATCGAAAAAGGACTCGCCTCGGGTCGAGTATTGACGGTTTCATGAAGGCGGAAGGCATTTTCGTTGAGGTGCGGAAACAAGCTATGAGGGAAGTCTCGGTCTGGGTTAAAAAGGCGGGAGAAGTAAGACGTCCAGAGCCAAAAGGCGCATAGGGCAAGGACGTGATAGTTAGTTGGGATATTTTCGCGCGGAGAGTTGGCGGACGAGGTTTTCGGCCTGGAGGGTGGCGGCATTGAAATCGGGGGCGGTGCCCCAGCCGAGTACGTCGCCGCGGTCCCATTGTTCGACGACGTAGTAATACTTTGGATTAACGATGAATTTATCCGCAATGATTTCCGTGATGCAGTGATTGCCGCTGACCGAAAGACTGGCGTGCGAACATGTATGACCAGGTTCAACAATGCGCTGCCGGTGGAGGCTTAGAATGCTCTTTAGAATCTCAGGCGAAAACGACTCGATCGGATACTGACACATCCCCGTAGCCGGTTTGCCGGGAAAGCATTCTTCCACCAAGGCTTCGTAGCCAAGCAGTTGACTGCACTCGTTGCGGCCTTCCACTGCCCACGAAAGATCGCCAGCACTGCGGAATCCGCTGAATCCCCGCTTCAAAGAGCCCTCGATCGACCGCAGGAGCATGTCTATCACTACCGATGGCTCAAAACGACCACTTGGAAGATATACGTCATCCGCCGAATGAAATTCCAGTGCACCGATCTTACGGGCCGAATCTACGTCAACGCCGATAAAGCGAAGATCGTACTCGAGGCGCTGAAAAATTTCGGGACGTTGCACGCAAAAACAGCGTTCGCCCTTACGCAGCCCTTCGGCGATGAAGGGCGAGAGAACTTCCATGAGAGCGTCTTCGGAACGATAGAAAACACAGAGATGGTCGCCATGGCGGAATTGAAATAGAGAAGGGTCCGGAGGAGTCATGATGTGTTGACTGCCGTTTGCGAGGCTAACAAATTTTGCGGGGCAGTTTCAAGGAACGCTTAATAATGCGGCGAATCGGGAACGATAAAACGAAGAGAGGTCCTTCGCTTCGCTCAGGATGACGCATTTCATTTTGCGCTTGCGGCAAATTAAGTGGCAGCCGGTCAGATGCGCATGGCATCGAAACAGTCGGGTATAATTCCCAATTCCATGGCTTTGCTTCCACAGGATACCTTTGCTGAGGATTACGTCGTGACCGCGGCGGTTCATTCGCGACTGCCGCGGCTCGACCTGGGCATCGACTGGGTGCCGCGCTGGGAAGAGTTTTGTACGAGTTTGCGCGGTGCACTGACGGGTCCCAAAGTATCGAGCAATGAGACTGTTTCGGGCGGCGAAGACCTGCGCGTGGAATGGATTCGCGGCTATCGGCCACGGAGTCCGTTTCTCGCCGCGGTCCTGTGCCATGCAGTTGCGATTTGGCTGATCACTCTGCCCATCTGGGGATTTTTGCCACAGACACAAGCCGCTGCCCCGATGCAGCTCAATGTGCAGTGGGACCTCTCGGATTTGCCGGCAATTTCTCTTCCGGCACGAGCGGCGAAAAAATCCGTCGCGCGCTCTCCAGGCGATGCTGCGAAGAAGAGGCAGGAGCAGCGCGGCGCCGATGCCTACAATCCACGGCAGACGATATTTTCGACGCCGGTGAGATTGACGCATCCGCGGCAAACACTCATCGAGCCGGACGCCCCGATGAAAGCGCCGACGATTGTGCAGGAATTGCCGAACATCGTGCAGTGGTCTACGCCGCAAGTGCAGCGCCCGAAGATCGAATATTCAGCGAGCCAGAGTAAACCTGAACTGCGGCAGATGCGCCGCCGCTTGGCGGCTGCTCCACAGATCCCCAACAGCGCTAAGGATGGGGAAGAGTTGAATATTGCGGACGCGAATGACATGCGACTCGCTCCACCGGCCCCGGTCGTATCGAAGTCCGTTATTGCTCCGCGTCGGCAGGTGAGGCACAACACCCTGGCCCCGCCGCAAGTTGCCGAGACTGCGAATAGCGCGACTCTTTTGAATGTGGCCGAAACGAACGATATGAATCTGGAGCCACCCGCGCCCCTTCCTTCCAATTCGGCCGTGATGGCGCGGCGTCGGATAGTCCGGCAGGCCACGGCGGCCCCCGAAATTTCAGCGCAGGGAAACGGGAATCCGGCGGATGTGCGGAAGGTGATCGCGCTTTCGGCAGCTCCCGCGCCACCCGCGCCAGAAGTACAGATTCCAAAAGGCAATCTAGCTGCGAACGTGGCGATTTCTCCGGATGGCAAGAGGGCAGGGAGCTCGGCCGGCGCGGAGCACGGTGGCGTCGATTCGAAATCCGCTCCGGCAAGTCCGAATGGGGATGCGCTACCAGCCGCGATCAGTGTAAGTGGGGCGAGCTCGAAAGCACCAGTTGGCAGCGGCGTCGCGCGTCCGGGAAATATCACGCCTCACCTGAATCTAAGCGCGCGGCCGATGATTTATCCTGGGTCGACGGTGCCGCACTCGCCGAGAACCGGCCCGGCGAATGTGGCGGCGCTGCCGCCGGGGGCTTCGCCTGAGGAACTTCTCTCGGGAAAAGTATTCAGCATGCACGTGAGCACGCCGAATACGACGAGCACGCTTGGAAGCTGGACGCTAAGCTTCGCGCAATTGGGCGGCGATTATGGCGCGGCACGCGATGCGCTTTCGGGACCGGAGCCGATTTACACCGTCGATCCGAAATATCCGCCCGATACGATACTGGAACACATTTCGGGCGAAGTGGTGCTGTACGCGATTATCCGAAAAGATGGGTCGGTGGACAGCATTCAACTCGTTCATGGACTTGACGCAAGGCTCAATCGCGCGGCAATGGACGCGCTCGCGCAATGGAAATTCCGGCCTGGGTCACGCGCGGGGGAACCGGTGGACCTGGAGGCAGTGATTCATGTGCCGTTTGAGTATCGGAAGTTGAGATATTGAGAGCGGCGCGCGTGGCAATGCACACCTCCTCGCGCGCGCGGAAAAGCAAGAGAGATCCTTTGGGCCGCTCTCCGCGGTCTTCAGGACGCCGCAACTTTACTTTTTGGGCGCCAGAGCGAGTACGTTATGTCCCTTTTGGCGGAGAGTCCTCGGGTCTTTCGATACCGCTGAAACACCCGAATTATGTCGTCTCAGCCACATCATTTCAGCTACATTGTCGCGGCCACATCATCCCAGCCACATCGACTGGGCAACGCAACCGTTTATGATTTCAGAACATCGATAAGGCGCGCGATCTCGTCTTGTGTGTTGTAGATATAGGGCGCGATGCGAAGGGACGTTCCGCGAAGGCTGACGTGGATTTGCGCCGCGCGCAATTTTTCGTGAATCGCTCGCGTGTCGTCCGGGTTGATTGCGGAGATGCAGATGTAGGGACCGCGGCGTTCACGCGGCTCGGGCGATGCGAGTGCAACGTGGTCGCGAGGCATACGCTCGATAATTTCATTTGTAAGAGCGTCGGCGTGATTCTGAATGTTTTCGGCTCCGATGCGCTCGAGCAAGTCTAACGACGTATCGAAGGCGGCAAGATTTGTAAAGTTTGCGGTCTCGGCTGAATCCCATCGCCGAGCGCCGGGTGCAGGACGAAATTCGCGCGAGGGCAGTGCATGGAAGTCGCGAGCGCCTTCGAGGGCCATAAAA
>DATNBB010000163.1:0-13493 GCA_035607335.1 Binatia bacterium
GTTCAAGCCAAGACTCGATGACTCCTACCATGCAGCGTGAAATCCTCCCTGGCACACGGCCTGCGGGCGCTCGTGACGAGCGCGAAGCGGGATTGCGCGTTCGCGATATGTTTGCGCGGATCGCGCCCCGTTATGACTTCCTGAATCATCTGCTTTCGTTTTCGCTGGACCGCTTGTGGCGTCGGCGGACGGCGAAAATATTCTCGGCAGTGCTCGTGCGGCCCGAAGCTCGCCTTATCGATCTCTGCTGCGGGACCGGCGATTTGGCATTCGCGCTGGCGCGTCGGCGGACGCGATTGCTGGGCGGCACGCGAACTGGCGTTGCCCCGGTGATCGGAAGCGATTTCGTTGAAGGAATGCTTGTCCGGGCGCGGCAAAAGGCGCTGGCGAATGGGACGCGCGTTGCCTTTGCGGGCGCGGATGCGCTCGCATTGCCATTTGGCGATGGAACGTTCGATTTGGTGACAGCGGCGTTTGGGTTTCGCAATCTTTCGAGCTACGAGAGCGGCCTGCGAGAGTTTGCACGGATTTTGAAACCGGGTGGACAAGTCGGCATATTAGAGTTCTCCGAGCCGGAGCGCGGATTATTGGCGGGCGTTTTTCGCTTCTATTTTCGCAATGTGTTGCCGCGAATCGGTGGCGCGATTTCGGGCGACAAGCAGGCTTATGCTTACCTGCCAGGCTCCGTGGCGAAATTTCCATCAGCGCAGGGGCTGCGTGAATTGATGGAACGCAATGGCTTTGCGGATGTGCGCGTGCGATGCTGGAATTTTGGTAGCGTGTTGTTGCACAGCGGGCGGAAAGTGTAGGCTGAGTAGAAATGGCAAATTCATACGCGATTATTGATCTGCGGAGCGACACCGTGACGAAGCCGACGCCGGCAATGCGGCGCGCGATGGCCGAGGCGGAAGTCGGAGACGACGTTTACGGCGAAGATCCATCAGTGAATCGCTTGCAAAAGCGCGCTGCTGAAATTTTCGGGCGCGAGGCAGCGCTTTTTGTGCCTACGGGCTGCATGGGGAATCTTGTCGCGATCAAGACATGGACACGGCCGGGAATGGAAGTCATTTGCGAGCAGAAAGGGCACGTCAACAATTACGAGCTGGCTTCGATGAGCGCTGTGGCCGGATGCATGCCGCGAACTACTGGTGCGCCGGACGGAATTTTGTCGTGGCAATTGATCGAGCCACTCATTCGGCCAAAGAACTACTACACCTCGCAGACCGGGCTGATCTCGCTGGAAAATACCCACAATATGCACGGAGGTTCGGTTTATACGCGTGAAGCGACACGGTCAATCTGCGGAGAGGCGCACGCGGCGGGACTACCGGTTCATATGGATGGTGCGCGCATTTTTAATGCGGCGGTCGCCTTGCGTTGCGATGTCACTGCATTAACGCAGATGTGCGATTCGGTGATGTTTTGCCTCTCGAAAGGGCTGGGAGCGCCGGTTGGATCGATATTGGTTGGCTCGCGCGATTTCATCGAGAGGGCGCGGGTGAACCGCAAGCTCCTCGGAGGCGGAATGCGGCAGGCGGGCGTGCTCGCGGCTGCCGGGTTGGTTGCGCTTGAGGAATCGCCGAAGCGTCTGCACTGCGATCACGAAAACGCGAAACGCTTAGCCGAGGGTCTCGCGCAGATCAAAGGAATCAAGATCGATCCGGCAAAAGTGGTCACGAATATCGTGATTTTTGACGTAAGCGCCAGCGGAAAAACGGCCGCCGAAGTGAGCGGTGCGTTGCGCGACCGAGGAGTGCTGGCGAATCCGACGGGGAAGTGCACGATTCGCATGGTGACGCATTGCGATGTGGATCGCGCGGGAATTGAACATGCCATCGCAGAAACGGCGAACGTGCTCCGCGCGGGCGGCAGCGCTGCCGTTGGCAGCTAGGTTGCGCGGCGCTGCCGTCTTAGTTGGCGTGCCGCCTTTTTGCGCCAATGACGGCGCTGCCGGCGTTGGCGCCGGTTAAGGTGCCGACGCGCGCGCGCTGCGGGGGCTGACTGCGCCGCGGGTGCTTGCGCCGGCATCGCGAAACCAGGTGCCGTAAAGCTCATTAAGAGTACTGCGACCGCCAGAATTCGCGCGTTTTTCATATATATCCCCGCGACGCGTTGTTCTTACTTTCTCTCTAAACCCGGACTTCTTTTTAAAGTTTTGGATTGTTTTACACGATTATCGTGTACACTATTTTCGTATGAAGAATATTACTTTAAGCGCTGATGAGAACCTAATTGACCAAGCCCGAATTGTGGCGAAATCGCAGCATAAGACTCTAAACGCTGCTTTTCGCGAGTGGTTGGAACAATTCACGAGCGGAGCTGGAAATGCGCAGGAGTTCGATTCGCTAATGAGACGGTTGAAGCATGTCAATTCCGGAGGGCGCTTTAGCCGGGATGAAATGAATGAGCGATAGATTTTTCCTGGACACTAACATCTTTGCTTATTCCTTCGACCAAGGCGCGCCGAAGAAGGCAGCTGAGGCAGTCATTCTGATACGAAAGGCTATTGAGGTCGGAAATGGAATCATCAGTTATCAGGTTGCTCAGGAGTTCCTAAATGTGGCGCTTCGCAAGTTTCCGAACCGCATGTCTTACGCGGAGGCTGAGCAGTACTTATTTGCGATTTTGCGGCCTCTCCTAGCGGTATTTCCCTCATATCGCTTGTATGCGCAGGCTTTGCACCTTGCGCATCGGCACAGCCTTTCGTGGTACGACGCTTTGATAGTGGCTTCTGCCATCGAAGGGCAGTGCGCCGTTCTTTTTAGCGAGGATTTTCAGAACGGGCAGGAATTCGGCAGCTTGCGTATTGAGAATCCATTTCTGTAGCCGGCAAAACGACCTTGCGCTAAGGATCGTACATTTTGGATTAACGCGCTCCCGACAATCGCCTTATACTGCCGAGGCGGCAATTCCGATCTGAACTGAAACAATTGAGCGTATTCCACCTTTTACCTTCGCTGGGCACATCTATATTTCTGTTCTTCGCGGCGCTTGTGGCCGGAGCAATGAACGCGGTTGCGGGCGGCGGAAGCTTCATCACGTTTCCTGCACTGCTTTTCACGCACATGCCCGCCATCCCGGCTAATGCGACGAACACGGCGGCAGTGTGGCCCGGATCCGTCGCGAGCGCAGTGGCCTATCGCAAAGTGCTGACGCGGGAAACGTGGCGAATACTTTGGCCGCTCGTGATCATGTGCTTTGCAGGTGCGCTGCTGGGCGCGCATGTTCTGCTGCACACGCCGCCGGAAACATTCGTGAAGTTGATTCCGTGGTTGCTGCTTGCGGCGACGATGCTGTTTGCCGTAAGTGGAAAAATCACCGCATGGATTCAGTCCGGCGAACATCGGGTGCGATCGCGCTTGTGGATTGCAGGCGGCTTCATGATGCAACTCGTAATCGCAATGTACGTGGGCTATTTCGGCGCCGGCGCTGGAATTCTCGTGCTGGCGCTGCTGGCGTTGCTGGGCGAGAAGAATATCCACACCATGAATGGCATGAAGACCGTGCTGGTAAGCGTGGCAAATGCGGTCGCGCTCGGAACGTTTATCGTGGCGGGCATCGTCGTGTGGCCGCAGGCTCTCACGATGATTTTTGGTTCGCTAATCGGTGGGTATGGCGCGGCGCACTTCGCGCAGAGAATGAAGCAGACGTATGTCCGGCGCGTGGTGATCGCGATTGGCCTCGCTATGTCGATCTACTTCTTCGTTCGATATCGATAACGGCGACCTGCTGTATGATCGACGTGGCCAGTGAGCATCTTCCAGCGCGGAGACCATACGACCAAGTTCTTCCAAGACGTGCGCTACGGCTGGCGAATGCTGGCCAAGTCTCCTGGGTTTACAACGCTGGCGATCCTCACGCTGGCGCTTGGCATCGGGGCGAATACATCGATATTCACCGTAGCAAACTCTGTCATTCTTCGTCCGCTACCTTATAAAAATCCGGGTGAACTCGTTCGCATCAGCACGGTGCCGGACGGGACCTGCTGCGTCTCGCTACCTTATTTCACTCAACTTTCAGAGAACAACCGCTCGTTTTCCGGTGCTACGGCGTATGTATTTGAAAGCGTAAACCTCGCGCGTCCGAGCGGTGCCGAACAGGTGGATGCAGAGCGAGTTACCTGGAATTTTTTCGACGTGCTAGGTGTGCGGCCACTAGCAGGACGCACGTTCACTGCTGGCGAAGACCAGCCGGGCGGTGGTCCCGCGGTACTGATCGGGTATCAACTTGCGCAGCGTCTCTTTGGCGGAGCGCAGAACGCGCTCGGCCAGCGTCTGGCTCTTAACTCCAAGGACTACGCGATTGTCGGCGTTTTGCCGGCGAAATTCGGATTGCAGCTTTTCGGACGCCAGCCCGAAATATGGATGACGCGAATCGTCGATTTCAGTATGACGACGCCGGCTCGCGTGAACCTCGGCGGCATGTATTACGAGGCGATCGGACGGCTGCGGCCGGGCGTCACGCCTGCGCAGGCGAGCGCCGAAGCGGAAGTGATTTTTCAGCAGTACAAGGAAGACAAGCCTGACAATTTCGACGCGAGTTCGGACTTCCGCGTGAGCGCTACCAATCTCCAGGACAATCTAGTGGTGAATGCGCGGCCCACACTGCTGATATTAGCCGCGGCTGTCGGATTTCTTTTCCTGATCGCGTGCGCCAACGTGGCCAGCCTGTTGCTTTCGCGGGCGCTCGGACGAACGAGAGAATTCGCGATTCGCAGCGCTTTGGGCGCGCCGCGCTCAGCAGTGATTCGACTTGTGCTGACCGAGAGCATGCTGATGGCTGTGTTGAGTGGTGGCCTCGGAATCCTGTTCAGCTATGAGGGAACAAAGGTTCTTGCGGCGTTTATGCAGCCAAACCTGCCTCAGGTGGCAAATGTCCCCATTGACTGGCGCGTGCTGGCCTTCGCGCTCGGCATTTCGGTGTTAAGTGGAATCCTGTTCGGCTCCGCGCCAGCGATGCAGCTCTCGCGGCGCGATTTGGCATCGAGGCTATGCGAAGAGGGGCGCGGTTCGGCCGGTAGTCGGCGGCGAAATCGCACGCAGAGCATCATCGTCACCGCGCAAATCGCACTATCAATGGTTTTGCTGATCGGGTCTGGTTTGTTGATACGGAGCTTCGTCCGGCTGCGAAATGTCCACCCGGGATTCGATCCTCGCAATGTTCTGACCGCGCAGATGTTTCTTCCCCTAACCAGCTATCCTCATGCGTCGGACCGGATCACCTTTTATCAAAACGTACTTAGGCATTTGCAAGATACTCCCGGAGTGCAATCGGCAGCGATATCGACCGGACTTCCGACCCTTGAGAACCACGCCACGCCGGCGCGATTTGAAGGGCAGCCTCAAGTGCAACTCGGACAAGAGCCTATTGTCCTGATCGAATCGATTAGTCCGGATTATGCGAAGACTCTGCATGTTCCGCTATTGCAGGGGCGGGCATTTAAGGATTCAGACGATGCGAACGCTGCGGGTGTTGTAATGGTGAATCGCGCGCTCGCTTCGAAATTCTGGCCCGGACAGAATCCGATTGGCAAATTAGTGTGGGTAGGCACGCTGCAGGCGCGGCAAGTCGTGGGAGTCATCGGCGATTTAAAGAATCAGAGTCTCGCAGAGAACACGGAACCGGAGGTTTTCTTGCCCTACCCACAGTTGCCCGCGGCGACGGTATACCTGAGCGTGCGGACAGCGGTCGAGCCTCATGGCTTGATTTCGGCCGTACGATCGAAAATTGCAAGCGTGAATGCTGGCCAGCCCGTCAGTGATGTGCAAACCATGGACGAGCGGCTGTCGGTTTCGAGTGCCGATGCGCGCTCGCTTACTCTGTTAATTGCTGTGTTCTCCGTGACGGCACTGATTCTCGCGGTAGTCGGGATTTATGGAGTCATTGCATACTCAGTAGCGCAGCGAACGCAGGAAATGGGCGTTCGCATCGCACTGGGGGCATCGAATGCGAAAATCCTGAAGCTTGTCATCGGCGACGGATTAAGGTTGGCTGTCGCGGGAATTGTGGTTGGAATTGCCGCTTCACTCGCATTAACGCAATTGCTGGGGAGCCAACTGTTTGCTACGAGCCCAACGGATCCGCTCACGTTTACGGCAAGTGCTGTTGTTTTTCTCATTGTGGCGCTGCTGGCGAGCTATTTTCCTGCGCGACGCGCTACGCGGATTAGTCCGACGGACGCGCTGCGATCCATTTAGCATATACCAGAGCCTCCCTGCGAAAGTGCGCTAGAATCCTTTTGCCTTTGCACTTGCTCCCCAGTTGTCCCCTGAAATCGGGCGATTATGCGTTAGGAGCATCGGTACTGATTTTCCTGCGTCTGCGTGCAGCCATGCACATTTCAATTTGAGGAGAAACGAATATGACCACGGCAAATCCAATGGCTCCGCCCAGTCCCGAGCACATTTTGCAAATCGGTCTGGGGTTTTGGGCCTCGAGAACGCTCTTGAGCGCGGTCGAGTTGGGCGTTTTTACACAGCTTGCGGGCGAGCCCCAGGACCTCGAAACGCTACGCAACGCGCTGGGATTGCATTCGCGATCGGCGCACGATTTTTTCGATGCATTGACGGCACTGGGGTTCCTGCAAAGGGCGAGCGGAAAATACAGCAATGCGCCTGTGAGCGATTTTTATCTCGATAGGAATAAGCCCAGCTATATCGGCGGCGTGTTGGAAATGGCCAGCCAACGTCTATATGGGCATTGGAATCGACTCACCGAAGGACTGCGCACAGGCAAGCACCAGAATGAAGTCGAGGATAACCAGGACGGCGCGGCGCATTTCGATGGGTTATATGCCGATTCAGCTAGGCTGAAGACCTTCTTGTCGGCGATGACGGGCGTGAGTCGCGGATCCAATATGTGCATCGCGCAGAGATTCCCATGGAAGCAATATAAGACGTTTGTTGACGTCGGGCCGGCCCAAGGCGATCTGGCGGTGCAAATTGCACGGGCGAATCCGCATTTGAGTGGAGTTGGCTTTGACTTGCCTCAGGTGAAGGCGATTTTCGACGAGTATGTGGCGCAGAACGGGCTGAAGGACCGCTTGCGCTTTGTGGCTGGCAACTTCTTCGATGAACCGTTACCGAAGGCGGATGTCGTGACGATGGGCCACATCCTGCACGACTGGAATCTGGAAGAGAAAAAGATGCTGTTGCGGAAGGCTTATGAAGCTGTTCCGCAAGGCGGAGCCGTCGTGGCGTATGACGCCATCATCGACGATGATCGATGCAAAAACGCGTTCGGCTTAATGATGAGCCTCAACATGCTCATCGAGACTCCGGGCGGATTTGACTACACGGGCGCTGACTGTATCGGCTGGATGAAGGAAGCCGGCTTCCGTGACGTGCGCGTGGAGCATCTGATTGGACCCGATTCGATGGTCGTTGGGATTAAGTAGCCGAGGTGTCAAAGCTTGAGCCGGTGCAGGCGCAGGGCATTGGCGATGACGGAAACGGAGCTGAGCGTCATGGCAGCACTGGCGATCACGGGGCTGAGGAGCAAGCCGAAGAACGGATACAGAACGCCGGCGGCAACGGGCACGCCAAGCGAATTGTAGAGAAACGCGAAGAGAAGATTCTGGCGAATGTTGCGCATCGTGGCGCGGCCGAGTCTACGCGCTCCGGCAATGCCGCGAAGATCGCCATGAAGCAACGTAATGGCAGCGCTTTCGGCTGCCACATCCGTGCCGGTGGCCATGGCGATGCCGACATCGGCCTGCGCGAGCGCGGGAGCGTCGTTGATGCCATCGCCGGCAACCGCGACAATACGGCGCTGATGCGAACCGCCCTGTAAAGATTTCACGATTTCGCGCTTTCCTCCCGGTAACACCTCGGCGTGAACTTCATCGATGTCGAGTTTGCGAGCAACAGCTTCGGCTGTGGCGCGATTGTCTCCCGTGATCATCACGACTCGGATTTTTGCGGCGTGGAGGTTGCGTACGGCGTCAGCGGCCGACGATTTAATCGGGTCTGCAATGCCGACGAACCCTGCAAGAGCACCCTCAATGGCGACGAATACGACCGTTTGAGCCTGGGATTCGAGATCGCTGGCTTGCACATTGAGGGCGCCGCTGCTGATATGGAGGTCGGCTAAGAGCGCACGATTGCCGAGAGCGATGCGCTTCCCCTCGACTGCGCCTGTAGCGCCTTTGCCGGGAAGAGAACGAAAGTCGCTCACTTCGGGCGGCGTGATGCGGCGCTCTTCGGCCGCCCTAAGAATTGCTGCGGCGAGAGGATGCTCGCTGGCGCGTTCGATGGCTGCGGCGGCGCGCAATATCTGCGAGTCATCGAATCCCGGTGCGGTGACGATGCTCATCACGCGCGGTTTGCCTTCTGTAAGCGTTCCAGTCTTGTCGACGGCAACTGTATCCACTTTTTCGAGAAGTTCGAGCGCTTCCGCATTTTTTACAAGGATGCCGCTGAGCGCGCCGCGTCCGGTACCGACCATGATCGCCATGGGCGTCGCGAGCCCGAGCGCACACGGGCACGCGATGATGAGAACAGCCACTGCGTTGAGCAGCGCGTGAGACATTTTCGGCGAAGGACCCACAGCCGCCCAGGCGATAAACGTGAGCACGGCAATGAGCACTACCGCGGGAACGAAGTAGTTCGAGACGCGGTCGGCAAGCTTTTGCACCGGAGCACGACTTCGCTGTGCTTCGCCAACCATCCGAACGATTTGCGCGAGCATTGTCTCGTTACCCACGCGCTCGGCGCGCATAACGAGCGTACCGGTGCTATTCACCGTACCGCCGACGACTCGGCTGCCTTCGGATTTTTCGATGGGTAGCGATTCGCCAGTCATGAGCGATTCATCGACGGAACTCGCGCCATCGACGACGACACCATCTACGGGAACTTTCTCCCCAGGGCGCACGCGAAGTGTGTCGCCCACTGCGATCGTATCGATGGGAACATCGATTTCGGTACCGTCAGCGCGTACAAGGCGCGCCGTTTTAGGTGAGAGATTGAGCAGCGCACGGATAGCTGCCGAAGTGCGGCTCCGCGCGCGTAATTCAAGCACCTGGCCAAGCAGCACGAGTGTAGTGATCGCGGTGGCGGCTTCGAAATAGAGTGGGACTTCACCGTTCATTGAGCGGAACGACGCAGAAAACGCGCCGGGGAAGAGCACTGCGATCACGCTGTAGACGTAAGCCGTGCCCGTGCCAATTGCGATCAGCGTGAACATGTTCAGGCTGCGATTGAGGATCGAAGCCCAGCCTCGTTCAAAGAACGGCCAGCCGGCCCACAGGACGACTGGCGTCGAAAGCGCTAGCTCGATCCACGCAATCGCACGCATCGCGGATGCGGCGATAAACATGTGCGACATGCCGAGCGCTACTACCGGAATGGTGAGCGCAAGCGCGATCCAAAAGCGGCGCGTCATGTTGGCCAGTTCAGGATTGTCTTCTTCAATAGCGACGGTGCGCGGCTCCAGCGCCATGCCACAGATCGGGCAGGAGCCGGGCTCGCTGCGAACGATCTCCGGGTGCATGGGGCAGGTATATTCGGTGCGCGTTGTCTGAATCGGAACGGAAGGCTCAAGATCCATGCCGCACTTCGGGCAAGCGCCAGGATGATCCTGCGAGATTTCCGGATCCATCGGGCAGATATATTGGACTGAAGTCCGAGTGCCTGGCTTGTTGGCCGGATCGTCTGGTGTTTTCCCAACGTCGGCAGGGAGGCCGGCAAGCGGTTTCCCCGTCCCCGTATCCTGAGGTTTCTTTGCAGGAATTGCGCCACCGAGTTGGACAAGCGGCGCCTGATGCATTGGCGTCGGTGCAGGAGCGTTTAGATACTTTTCGGGATCGGAGCGGAACTTGGTGGCGCAGCCTTCGCAACAGAAGAAGTACGTCTTCCCGGCATGGTCTGCGCGCGCCTTTGCCCGGGCAGGATCGACGGTCATCCCGCAAACAGGATCTTTTTGTAACGAAACACCCATCTCGATACTCAATTATTACGTGACGCTCCAAAAGCGCCAAACGATTCATCTATGTTGAGAGACTTGTGGTTCGTGGGAGCGGGCGCTACGGCAGAAGCGAACTTTCCTGGGTTCCTGTCGGCCTCTTATTTGTCTCGAGCGATGCAATGTAAGAGATCATCCCCGGACTCGACCAGTCTTGCGGGCCAATGATCTTGCGATCGAACTTGCCATCGGGACTGATGATGTATGTTTCGGGGTACATCAGTGTGCCGTAAGACGCGGCGATCTTCTGCGAAGTATCAAGGTAGGTGGGAAAGATGACCGCGTTATCTTTAAGGAATTTCTCGTACGAGGCCCTGTCCTCGCCGTTGACGTCGGGATCGACGCCGAGCACGGTGCCGCCCATCGCGGAAATACGCTGTTGGAGGCTGTTGAGCGAGGCTGCCTCATCGACGCAGGGCTGGCACCATGACGCCCAGAAATTCAGTACAACCACATGGCCGCGAAGATCGGAAAGATGCATGGTCTTGCCGTTCATTGTGAACGTGAAATCTTTAGGCTGCTGGCCATGGACGCTGGGCTCGCCTTCGCGATACGCGGGAGACACAAATACAACTATGAGGGCGATGACGAAGAGCGCTATGAGGCCCGTGATGAGTTTCTGTTTCAAATCCGCAGACTCTCGATTCTATAATAATAATGCATCCGCAAAGTTCCTGCGCGCCCCTTCTCGGGCGGCGCGCGGATTGGATTCCCATTTGTTTCCCGCCATTATTTCACGCCAAGCCGAGCCAGTGCCAGCGGCTCTTAAGGCTCTCCGCACAGGAAGCTTACGTGAATCTTTTGGCGTCCTTAGCGATCCGATACGGTCTAAGGTTAGGCGTTCACAGCGGCAGGTTCAACTACGAGAGAGGGCATGATGAGCAAAACGGTCGCAATCGAAGGACCTGTGGCAGAGAGTACGGAAAGCATCGCCGAATCGATGCGGAAGATTCTGCTCAGGATTGGAGAAGATCCGGAGCGCGAGGGGCTGAAGAAAACGCCCGAGCGATTCGAAAACGCCTTCCGGTTTATGACGAGTGGTTACGCGCAAGACCCGGAAAAGGTGCTCAATGGCGCGAAATTCAGCGTCTGCTATGACGAAATCATTGTCGTGAAGGACATCGAGATTTATAGTCTCTGCGAGCATCATCTGCTGCCGTTTTTCGGAAAATGCCATGTGGCATATCTGCCCGATAAGCAGGTGGTCGGCTTGAGCAAGATCGCGCGGCTCGTGAATCTTTACGCGCGGCGGTTGCAGATTCAGGAGCGCCTCACGAGCCAGATTGCCAGGGCAATCGACGAGAAGCTTAAGCCTTTGGGCGTCGGCGTAATCATTGAGGCAAGACACATGTGTATGGTGATGCGCGGCGTCGAAAAGCAGGGCTCCGTGGCGGTGACGAGCGCCATGCTCGGCACCTTCCGCACGAATAAGCAGACGCGCGACGAATTTCTTTCCTTGGTGAAAAGCGGCAAATCCTAGCAGGCTGGATCGCAGGGGGCATTAGGTCCGGGGCGAGGCGGAAATGAACAGAAAACGCTGGACGATCCTCGGGATCGGTGTGACCGCTGCCGCCATTTTGACGGCTCTCGCAGGTTCGCTCGCAGCGGGGCGCGCGGTTGACATTCACACGCAATGGAATACGCTTGCGAACGCGTATTTCTCCCAGGTCTACTTTATTTTCAATCCCACCGCTGGAAGTTATGCCGGCCTGCATCAATACGACCGCATGCTCGAAGATTATTCGCGCGCGGGAATCGATCGTGAGGTCGAGGCGTATCGGCGCTTCGAAAAGCGCGTCGAGGAATTCAGCGCGGCGGGACTTTCGCAAGAGGAAGCCGCCGATCGCGAAATCGTGCTCTCGAATATTAAAGGTACGCTGCTATCGCTTGAGGATATTCGCGGTTGGGAGAAGAATCCCGATAACTATTCGAGTGGAATCACGAACAGCGCCTACGTAATCATGAGCCGCAAGTACGCGCCCGCGAATACGCGCCTGCAGTCTTTGGTTGCTCGCGAAAAATTAATGCCGGCGGCTCTCATGGATGCGCGCCAGAATCTCAAGAATCCGCCGCACATTTTCACCGAAATCGCGCTCGAGCAACTTCCTGGCGATATCAGCTTTTTTCAGCATGACGTGCCGTCGGCCTTCGCAGACGCTACCGATGCCGAAGTGAAAACAGAGTTCGCGAAATCGAACGCCGCTGTTATTTCAGCGCTGCAGGATTATGAGAAATGGCTGCATGACGTCGAACTGCCCGCGTCGAAGGGCGATTTCGCCATTGGGGCTGACGTCTATTCAAAGAAGCTCCTTTATGACGAAATGGTCGATACGCCGCTGGATAAGTTGCTTGCCCTCAACCAGGAGAATATGAAGGCGAATCAGGCGGAGTTCGCGCGCGTAGCCAAGGAACTTGATCCCACCAAGACTCCGCAGCAGGTGCTAGCGGAATTGCAGGCCGACCACACCACGCCCGACAAGCTCCTGCAAGCCTTCCGCAACACCTTTGGCAGCCTGATTTCGTTTATCCGGCAAAAACACATCGTGACGATTCCGTCGAATGTCGAACCGACCGTGCAGGAGACGCCGCCCTTCATGCGTGCGACGACGTCCGCGTCGATGGACATGCCTGGCCCCTTTGAGACAGGCTCCAGGACTGCATATTTCAATGTGACGCTCCCCGACCCGAAGGCTCCGCCAAAGGAACAGGAAGAGTTGATGGAGGAGTTCAACATCGGGACAGTAATTTCGACAGCGGTGCATGAGGCCTACCCCGGCCATTATGTTCAACTCTTGTGGCTTTCTCGCGCGCCATCGAAAGTGCGCAAGCTGCTCGGTTCAAACACGGACGTCGAAGGCTGGGCGCACTATTGCGAGCAGATGATGCTCGATGAGGGCTACGGCCAACCGGGTACTGGAGCAAAAGACGAGCGCGAAGCGAAGCTGATTCGTCTGGGGCAGCTCTCCGATGCGCTGTTGCGCAATGCCCGATTTACGGTTGGGATTCAAATGCACCGGCATCAGATGACGTTCGATCAGGCCGTCGACTATTTCGTGAAAGAGGGATATCAATCCCATGCCGTCGGAATGATGGAGGCCAAGCGCGGCACGGGCGATCCCACGTACCTCTACTACACGCTCGGGAAGCTGCAGATATTAAAGCTGCGTGCGGACTTAAAGAAGAAAGAAGGCGCGGCGTTTTCGCTCGAAAAATTCCACGATGATTTTCTGAAGCAGGGGTTTCCCCCGGTAAGGGTAGTGCGCCAAGCCATGCTGGGCGACGGTTCGCCTACGCTTTAGCTTCTGCCAACTTGCTGTCGCGCAAAGAATGAGATGATTTGTGCGTTCGCCTTGTAGTCCGGAAACCTACTTGAGCCTCCACGAGCTGCACCCGGTTTCTTAATTCTTTTTGTTGGCACTACATGGGTCGTGTGCTAGGCTGATTAAGTCGAAGAAGAATATAGAGAAGAGCAGGGCCACGACGCTTCAGGGGAGGGCGGAGTTGAGCGAAGCCAAATTTGGTGTAATCGA
>DATNBB010000165.1:0-5790 GCA_035607335.1 Binatia bacterium
CACAGCTTTGACCTGGTTCGGGAACAGGGGCTTGCGGGCCGCGCGGTGGTCTCTGCGATCATCAAGAAGCTTCGCGCCCTCGATAATTGGGACGTGCTGGAATTGCCGCGAATGGACGTGGCGGAAAGCGCGTTGCACGAACTGATTTCCGCTGCCGCCGGCGAAAAGCTGCTCGCCGAGAAAAAAACTTCGGTGAGCAACTTGTTTATTCCGATTGACCCCGGCATTGGAAATGAGAAAGACGCGCCCTGGCAGGCGAACGCGTCTGCCGGCCTGCGAAGAGACTTGCGCCGTGCAGCGCGACTTGTGGTCGCGCATTTCGGATGTGCTCCCCACTTCGAGACGTATAGGAATCCAACGCTCGAGCAGATATCGCGTTTCTGTATGCTTGAATCCGCTGGATGGAAAGGCAGAGAGGGTTCGGCGATATCATCAATGTCGCAGACACAGCGCTTCTATCTGGATATCGCTCGGACCTTCGCAAAAGGCGGGCGCCTTATATTGAATTTCCTCTATCTGGGAGATCGGATTGCCGCCGGCCAACTTGGCGTGATTACCTTCGATTCCATTTGCGGACTCAAGATCGCATACGATGAAAACCTTTCCCAATATAGCCCCGGAAATTTGCTGATAAACGAGCTGCTCCGGTTTTGCTGGCATAACGGTATCCGCAAACTGGAACTCGGGCCCGACGGTGCCTACAAAAGGCGATGGACTCAATGCGAGGTGCATCTCGCATCGCTGTTGATTTTCCACCGCGGGTTCTACGGATGGCTGTTGCACAGCTATAAGGTTCAGGCAAGGCGTCGCGCCAAGCGCGCAGTGGCATGGCTCACAAAGGGAACGCGTGATGAGGGGGCGAGAGTGGCAACCAATGGTGTGCTCTCCGTGAGCAAGAAGCAAAACATGAACAGCGTGCCTGACTGAGAAGCGAGTCGGCCTCTACCAAGCAAACCAAATTCAAAGACGCCCGCCGAAAAGCACGTGCAAAATTCTTAGGCGCCGTTCCTGTGCTCAGGGCCGACGGTGGCCGCTGCGAAAGTAATTCAAAATCTCGACTGACAAAGTCGCGCAGAAAAGGCTCAATTCGCGATGTGAAGAGTAATGCTTGACGCATGCGGCCAGAAGTGCTACTTTCCTAGCATTATATGCTACAAAACTAGCACATTGCCTATGAAACCGACTCCTCATCTATCACTTTCTCGTCGCGAACGGCAGATTATGGACGTGCTTTACAAGTTCGAGCGCGCCAGTGTGGCGCAGGTGCTCGCACAACTTCCGGGCAAGCTGAACTATTCGACGGTGCGGGCGCAACTTCGCGTGTTGGAAGAGAAGGGGCATGTGCGGCACGAAGAGGACGGCCCGCGCTATGTCTACTTTCCAGCCGTGCCGCGGGATGTGGCGCGCCGGTCCGCATTTCGGCACCTGGTGGATACCTTTTTCGAAGGCTCAGCCGAACGCGCAGCTGCGGCTCTTCTTGGCGGGGAAGTCTCGCAGCTTTCGGCCGAAGAATTGGATCGCCTGCAGCGGATGATCGCGAAAAGCAAAAAGGAAGGTGCACCATGAATTTTGCCGGGAATTACGAACCGCTCGTGGCGTTTTTGCTGGTGTGGACGGCAAAAGCGACCGTGCTTCTCGGCCTCGCGTGGGTGATTTCATTTGCTTTGCGGCGGCGATCGGCGGCGCTGCGGCATCGAGTGTGGGCGATCGCGATTATCAGTTCTTTAGCGCTGCCGGTGATCTCGCTGGTCATTCCCGCATGGCACGTCTTTTCTGCACCTTCCGCATCAGCGACAAACATTTCGCAAACTGCGGTTGTGACGAATGTGGCCGAGCCGCTGCCGGTGGCGGTAGCGCCTGCGAGCCGTTTCGATACTGACGCGTTCGTTGGCGTGGGACTTTTCGTTTGGACGTTAGGCACGATGCTCGTTGCGTTCAGGTTGCTGGTGGGGCTCGCGCGGCTGTGGCGCATCTCGGTTTATTCCAAGCGGCTGCCTGAAAATGCGTGCGCAGCTTTGGATGAGCTTCGCGCGTTGTTTGGCATTCGGCGGAAGGTTCGGCTGCTCGAAGCGCCTGGCGCAGCGATGATGCCCATGACCTGGGGGATTTTTTGTCCGCGAATTGTGCTGCCGTCGGACGCTGGGGAGTGGGAAGGGGAGCGACGTCGAATCGTTCTGTCGCATGAATTGGCGCACGTCGCGCGTAATGACTGGCCGTTGCAGATTTGCGCTGAGGCGATGCGGGCTTGTCTCTGGTTTCATCCGCTTGCGTGGATCGCGGCGAACCAGATGCGTCAGGAAAGCGAACGCGCTTGCGATGACGCGGTGCTGAATTCAGGAATCGCGGCGCGTGAATATGCAAGCCAGTTGCTTGCGCTCGCACAAACGCTCAAGGCTCCGGGCTGGCGTTTCTCGCTCGCCTTGGCAATTGCACGACCCTCGAATTTGGAAAGGAGATTTGCCGCCATGCTTGATTCATCGATCAGCAGAAGCCCGTTGTCGCGAACGACTGGGATTTTTGCCACTGTCTTAGGCGCGTTCCTGTTGCTTCCGGTAGCTGCGCTGACGCTTTCAGCGGAGGGACCGGTACAGATCAGAAGCGGTATTTCGGCCCCGGAAACCGCCAGTTCGGTTTTGCCTCACAGCGAAGCGGCTACCGCATCAGCCTTGTTGAGTAGCGAGAATCATCAATCGACCTTGCCCGCTGTGACGCCTCGTCACCTTTCGGGAGTAGAGCCAAAACCGACCTCGATTTCGCCTGAGCGTCAGATAAGCGCGCAATCACCGGCAACGACGCAGACTAGCGCGCCCGGCGCAGTGGGAAGCATTTCGGGTAGTGTGGGCGATCCCAGCGGCGCCAGAGTTCCTCGCGCGGTCGTTACGCTCATGGACACTACTACTGGCCAACAGGAGCAGGCGACTGCGAGCGACGCTGGCGAATTCGCTTTTTCGAGCGTGATTCCAGACAATTATGAATTATCCGTTCAGCAGCCGGGATTCAAAGTGTACAAGCAGCAGATTCAACTCTCCCCCAACGAAGGGCTCAAGCTTCCCGAGCTTCTTCTCAGCGTCGGGGCAGTAACACAAACCGTTGAAGTGTCGGCCAGCCGGACCGGGTCCGGACCACATAGCGTGCCTTCCGGAATGGTCACGGTATCTGCGTGCCCAGCGAGTCTGCAAGCGGCTCAACTGGTTTACAAAAATCCTGTGCAACCAGGCCCTCCGCCGTCGCGCATTCGAGTCGGCGGAAACGTAGAATCCGCAAGACTCGTGCAGCAAACGCTGCCGATTTACCCTGACGCCGCACGCGCAGCCGGAGTACAAGGAGCCGTTGTAATGAACGCAATTATCGGGAAGGATGGCACGCTCTTATCAGCTTGTGTCGCCAGCGGACCCCCGTCATTAGCGCAATCCGCGCTCGATGCTGTCAGTCAATGGCGCTATTCGCCAACTCTGCTGAATGGGGAGCCGGTCGAAGTTATGACGGAAATCAGCGTCCAGTTTACGCTGAGGAACTAGGAAACAGCGTGGCAAGCATGCCATAGCGTGCCGAGATTGCAGCGCGGATTGCGGTGATCCGATTTGTGGAATTTTTCGGCGCATCAGGCTTATGCCGCACCGCCAGCGCCTCTTCCTGTTTGGCATTCAGCCCCAGCGCTTACGCGGCTGGGCTATTCTTTTGCCGCGCCTACGACGCTGGTTATGCAACAAGTCAAAAAAGAGCTCTTCCATTGGAAATGCCTGCACGCGATGGTGCCAAACCAAGACAGGAACGGGTACCGGTTAGGATGACGCGCATCAACGCCGCGCTGAAGGCCGCGGCTCTACGGGGCCATTGTACCGGCAACACCCGAGCCCTCGTGTGGTTTATACCTGCAGTGGTGCCCTGCCGGAGAATTAGAATGAGAAACCTATTTAGAGAGGCTTACGAAAATGCGATGTTAAAACGTGCCGTGCATTTTGGGGTGCGCGCACGTGAGACATCGGTTTTGGGGTGCGGACATGCTGATATTTCAACCGTATGACGTGATGGTGGATAAGCGAATCGCGGAGCGTGCCTATTTTCATTGGGAGCGGCGGGGAAAGCCTGTCGGTTCGCCGGAAGTGGATTGGTACCATGCCGTCGAAGATGAGCGGCGGGAGTTTCGCTGGCGGGGCGTGGGGATATAGTCACGAACCGAAGGAGGCGCGACAGGAATAGCCTGCTGCTCGCGACATCGTGTCCGAGCGGACGAGCGGTGCTGCTGTCTCAAGGATTCTGTGACGAAGAGGAAGTTGCGCGCGACAGTATCTCTCCGATGACTGCCGATTTGGCGTCCGCGTAGTTCTGAACGTACGTCCATTCTTTTTTCGCAAGTTCCAGCTTCGTTTCGGCGTAGAGTTCGCGGTCCGCTGGATTATTTCGCAACCAGTCTCGGAACAAGAGCATGCGCTCGATCTCCGCAGAGCCTGGCGAGAAGACGTGGAGATTCACGTCCGTGCCTGGGCCTTTGAACATCCGATGCTCGTACCAGTCTGGCTCGCGTATACGCAAGACATAGCCGGCTCGCTCCAGCTCCGAAGCATAGCCCGCTTCGTGTGCGGAGTCCTCCACGACAAGCAGCATGTCGATTACCGGTTTGGCAGGGAGTTGAGGCACCGATGTCGAACCAACATGTTCAATGCGATGGGCGCGCGCTCCTAATGCGGCGTGAATTCTTTCGGCTTCGCGCTCGAAAAGATTTGGCCATTCGGGATCGGCATCGACAATTCGAATCCCTCCAACCAACGGCCGCAACCCACCGATCGTACATTCTCGCAGTTCTTCTTCCGTAAGCGGTCGCTTCTCGGACGGCAAGGCTGGCTCAGCTATCTGCGTGCTTGCGCGGATTGGTTTTGCTCGGGAAGGGAATTGGCGCCGACGGCTGGCGCTGCTCCGAACAGAGTCTGAGATGAGCGCGCGCTTGCTGTGCCCACGGACCGTTCGGCGCATGCCTTAGATAGAGCATCCATTCTTGGCGAGCCAGTTCTCGCGCGCCGCTCTTTTCATAGGCCAAGGCCAAATTGAAATGAACATCCGCGTGCTTCGGCATCGACTGCGCGGCCGCGGTCAAATGCTCGATGGCTTCGCCCATCTTGCCTTGTTCTTCGAGCACGCAGCCGAGGTTGTAGCGCGAAATTCCGTTTGCCGGGTCGAGCTTCACTGCATCCAGAAAGGCTGCGCGCGCCTCTTCGGTCATGCCCATTTGATATAGTGCGACACCGAGATTGATGTGCGCTTCGATCCAATTCGGGGCGCGGTCCAAAACGCGGCGATAGTGCTCGGCAGCGTCCGGCAACGACTCAGGACGCGCCTCAAGCTGCAAGGCTGTCTCGAAAAGCTCCTCGGCGCTTCGCGCGGTCATGGGGCGAACTTTTTCGGGCGCGGGGTTCGTCTCGAACGGAAGCCCCCATTGGCGGCGGATCGGGTCAAAGGGACGTGAGTCTCCCGGCGGGACGATCAGGATTTCGCTGCCGCGCTCGATGGTCGAAACCTGGTGCAGCCGCAGAGCCGGCGCTTCGAACTGTTCTTCGACGAGAGAAATCGCGCGTTTCACGCGGCTTGCCGGGATGTTGCTTTCCGTGAGGCGCTGAAGAGTTTGCAGCGAAACGAGATCACCGAAAGAGTAAAAACGTTCACCCCAGCGGCTTTCGGGATAGATCAACCGCAGCCGCTCCCAGTAGCGAAGGCGACTCTGCTTTACTCCCAGAATGCGTTCCACTTCCTTGCGCGTGTAACTTTGGGGCAAGCCGCCAAGCCTCGGTTAAAGAA
>DATNBB010000177.1:0-17973 GCA_035607335.1 Binatia bacterium
CGAAGTTAGCAAGGAATGTGAACGACTACGGTCGTGCCTTTTCCCGGCACCGAAGAGATCTTAAAATCGCCGCCGAGCAGATGCGCGCGCTCTTTCATTCCGAGCAAGCCGAGTGAACCTTTTCGTTCCGCTGCCGAAACATCGAAGCCCGCGCCGTTGTCGTGAGTAATCAGCGCAATGTTGGTGTCGCCCACAACCAAGCTCGTCTGGACCGTCGTTGCCCCGGCATGGCGTGCGACATTCGTAAGAGTCTCCTGAAAAATTCGGAAGATCGCTGTAGAGCGTTCTTTGTCGAGGACGAGATCCTTTTCCGGCAGAAAAAGCTGGCAGCGAATGCCAGTATGCAATTCGAACTGTTGAGCTTGCCATTCGATAGAGGCAACCAGTCCGAGGGCGTCAAGTGTGCTGGGCCGCAATTCAGCGGATAAACGACGCAACGATTTAATCAAGTCTCCTACGAGCTTTAATGCTGCATCCGATTTTTCGACGAGGCGCTTCTCCTCTTTGGGCAGACGCTTAGCGATCCAGGCAATATCCATTTTCAGGGCAGTGCACATTTGGCCGAGCGCGTCATGGATCTCGCGGGCCAGCCGGGTTCTCTCGTCCTCGCGAACGCGTTCCTGACGTGCCGCAAGCGCGCGCAATTGATCCTCAGCGTTCTTTCTTTCTCGAACCTCGGATTGCAATGCTTCGTTTAACTGAACGAGTTCCGCGGTGCGAGCTTCGATTCGCCCCTCCAGGTGCTCGTTCAACATGCGAATCGACTCCTCGCGCTCCCGGCGCTCTGTCATATCGCGCGTGATCTTCGCAAATGCATACAGCTGACCTTGTTCGTCGCGCAAAGCACTGATAACCGTGTTCGCCCAAAATGCCCAACCATCCTTGCGCACGAGCCAGCCTTCCTCCTCCAATTCGCCGGATTCGGCGGCTCTTCGAAGCTGGGCTTCCGGTTTTCCGATCTGGCGATCCTCAACCGTGAAAAAGATGCTGTAGTTCTTTCCAATAATTTCCCCGGATTTATACCCTTTCAGCCGCTCAGCTCCCTCATTCCAGCTTAGTATTTTCCCGAAAGGATCCATCATGATAATCGCGTAATCCTTTACACTGTGGATCAGAAGCTGAAAACTCTCTTCGCTTCGCCTTACGGCTTGTTCTACAGCCGCCTGCACACTACCGTCCTCTACGGTAAGTACAAAACGATTGGCTGAAATGGGAATGGAGCGAATTCTCAGTTCGCCAGATAAGCTCCTGTCATTCCGATTGGGCTGCTGAACGTCGATCGATTGACCGGAACGAAGCGCCAGGCTCAAGTCATTTAGCACGCCGTTCCCCTGTAAGCCAGCTAAGTCGACGAGACTCTCACCTTCAAGAGTAGACCTTGCTTCGCCCAACAGACGCGCCGCCACCGAATTGGCTTCGACAATTGTTGCGGACGCGAGATCGTCTAGGTCCGGCACGTTCAAGATAAGCACGCCCACTGACTGTTTGCCTTTTGCAACTCCGAGCTGGATCGATCGGCTTCGCCCTTTCGATCTCGCCATACTGCGACGCTTTGTTTTTTGGGGCAGGCGCCTGCTCATTGGTGTCCAAGGCTGCTATTTGCGGCGTGACCGCATGATCGTCACGATCGGTCTATCCAACAAACGATCAGTATCGTGCGATGCCAGACAAAAATACCATGTTGCTTCTCAGGTATCCGGATTCAGGAAAACTATGCACGCGGCCGCCCGGTGTTTTCCATGCAACACGCTCTTATCGTCTGTGTCTTGCAGGAATCAACGATATTTCCTGCAGCAGAAACACGTAGCCGAAGATCCCTACCAGCAGCACAATCGTTGCGGTTGCGAATGCCGCCGAAAAGGAGTGCGTCAGAGCGATGATATATCCCGTAACTATCGGCGCGAGGATTCCCGCTACTTGACTGCAAAAATTTGCGACCGCGCTCACAACCCCAACGTTCTCCTGCGGGACGATCAACGACGGCACCGTCCAGGCAACTGGAGCGGCGATAGACAAGCCGCATAGCCCGATCGTAATCCAAAATAATGCTGCCGCAGGAGTGTGAACGCCTCGCGCACCCCAAATTGCCAGCCCCAAGCTCATTCCCAGCACCATAGCGGTCTTGCGAACCCGCTGCGCATTCCAGCCGCGTTGAATCAGCAGGTCAACAAACCAACCACCTATGAAAATGTCCGCACAGGTTGCAAGGAGCCACGGGATGCTCGTGTACATCACGGAATGCAGCAGGTCTAAGTGCAGGGCGATCGATAGGTAGCTCGGTAGCCATGTAAGCAAGAGGTAGAAGCTATAGTTATAGGCACCCCATCCAAGAGCGAGTCCCCAAACTTTTTTCTCGCGAATCAGTTCGCCGGTAGTGAATACATTCTCTGCTTCGGCAATGTTCACCCGCTGCTCGCCATGCTCAACAATGTATTTGAATTCCTGAGGCGAAAGCTTCCGGTCTTCTCTGGGATCCCGGTAAATCAGGAAAAACAATACAAAGTAAATGAAGCTGATGAAGCCGGTCGCCGCAAAGGACCATCTCCAGCCAAAATGTATGAGTAGCAAGCCGATGAGGGGTATTCCAATTGCCGACGAGAATTTCGCCGCGCCATCCGTGATCGCCATCGGAAAGCTTCTTTCCCTTGGCGGGAACCAAGCACCAATTGCCTTGGCGTTCGCCGGAAAGATCGGCGATTCGGCAATGCCAAGCAGGAAACGGGCTCCGAACAGCGCAGAAATGCCGGTGGAAACAGCCGCCGCGAACGTGGCGCAACTCCACAGAAATGTGCCGACCCTGCCGACTTGCTTGATGCCGAAGCGATCCAACAGCATTCCTGCCGGCAACTGCATCGCCCCATAAGTCCAGCTAAAGGCACTGGACAAATAGCCGAACCCGACAAGCGATAATCCGAATGTCGCATTCAGGGCATCTCGAGAAACAGATAGGTTGATGCGATCAAAATACGTGACGACCACGCCGACGCCGAGCAAGAACGCCATTAGCCATCGGCGCTTCGGCACACGCGTACTCACTGAAACTGCATTCGGATTCTCAGCGGGAGAGATCACTCAGGTCCGAGTATACGGGATTTACGAGATGACGAGCAGCGTTCTACTTACTGGTTTACTCCGCTGGCAAGAAAGCCTCCATCGACGCAGATAATCTCGCCATTCACGAAAGCGGCGGCGTCGGAGGCAAGGAAAACGGCAGCGCCGGCGAGCTCATCGGTTGTACCGAACCGCTTAAGCGGAGTGCGCAAAAGGAGCTCGTTTCCGCGAGGAGTGCCATCAATGAGCTTTTCGTTCAGTGGAGTCTTGATTACACCAGGCGCGATCGCATTCACGGTAACGCCTTGGCGTCCCCACTCGATGGCTAACGATTTCGTTAGCGCGCCGATGCCGGCTTTGCTGGCGGAGTAGGCCGCGACTTCGTAGAGGCTGACAAACGTCGAAAGCGATGCGATGTGGATGATGCGTCCATACCGCCGCTCAAGCATGTGGCGCCCAAAAACCTGGGAAGCCCGGAGTGCGCCGGTAAGATTCGTTTCGAGGATGCTGTTCCATTCCGACTCGGGGAGGTCGAGCGTAGGGCGGCGCTTGGTGCGTCCAGCAGCATTCAGGAGGATATCGACTTTCCCAAAGGCTTTGACGCTCGCGTCCAAAAGCCTCTCGAGAGAACCGCGATCGGTTACGTCCGAAGTGACGCGCAATGTTCGACGGCCGATCTTTTCAATTTCCCGCGCTGCGTTTTCAACCTCTTCCGAGCGGCGAGATGTGGCAGCGACGTCCGCGCCGGCATTCGCAAAGCCCAGCGCTATCGCGCGCCCAATTCCGGAGGTACCCCCGATTACGACAGCCGACTTTCCGTCAAGATTGATGGAACCGACAGTCACAATTCACCTCACCAATTCCACATGGTGCCGTCAAACTTGCGATTCACGGGCAGGTATGCGCGCTCATAGGGGAATTTCTCCGCAAGCTTTTCATTGAAATCGACGCCGTGCCCTGGCGCATCGCCGGGATAGAGGAACCCGCTCTCGAAATAATAGTGATGCGGAAAGACTTCGTCGGTTTCCGGTGAGTGGCGCATATATTCCTGAATCCCGAAATTCGGTATTGCGATATCGAAGTGCAACGATGTACCAAACGTAATCGGCGACATATCCGTGGCGCCATGGCAGCCTGTCTGCACGTGAAACATGTCCGCAAATGCCGCGATTTTTTTCATGGGAGTGATGCCACCACCGCGGCAGACCTCCATGCGGAGGTAATCAATCAATTGTTCGCTGATCAGAAGTTTTGCGTCCCACACAGAATCGAAAATCTCGCCAACTGCGAGCGGCGTGGTCGTGTGCTGGCGAATAATCCTGAAACCCTCCTGAAGTTCGGCGGGCGTAGCGTCTTCGAGCCAGAAAAGGTGGTACGGCTCGAGTTCTTTGCCGAAGCGTGCCGCCTGAATGGGAGTAAGCCGATGATGCGCATCATGGAGAAGATGAACGTCCGTGCCATAACGGGAGCGAAGCTCTTCAAAGAGCTTTGGCACGAAGTTCATGTATTTTTCGGAAGACCAACTCTCCTCTGGCGGCAAACCTTTCCGGGCGGGCTCGTAGAACATTTTGTCTTTCGAGACCCCGTATATAGAGGGTATGCCTGGGATGCCCGTCTGCGCTCGGACGGCCACATAGCCTTTTTCTATAAACTCGCCGACTGCGTCGATCGTTTCTTTGAGATCGCGGCCATTTGCATGGCCATATACCGTGACTTTTGCGCGGCTCTTCCCCCCTAACAGATTGTAGAGAGGGGTGTTAAGAGCCTTCCCTTTGATGTCCCAGAGGGCGACATCGATGGCGCTGATGGCCGTCATTGTTACGGGACCCTTGCGCCAGTAGGCTCCGCGGTAGAGATATTGCCAAATGTCTTCTGTATCGGCCGGATCGCGACCGATAATGCAGGGCAGGACGTGGTCGGTTAAGTAGGTGGCGACCGCAAGTTCGCGTCCGTTAAGGGTGGCGTCCCCGACGCCGTAGATTCCTTCGTCTGTGTAAATCTTTACGGTGACAAAATTCCGACCTGGCGAGCAGATAAAAACCTTGGCGTCCGTAATCTTCATTCGCGTCCTTGCGCGTCGAGATTGAGCAAAAGTTTGATGAAAAGGCTGCCGATCACTGTCGATTAGAAGCTATCGCCCTCTTTTAATTTCAACGACTTACGTCCTTTTTTAATCCGTGCACTGTCGATTAGAATCGTAACCAGAAAGCGCCTCTGAATACGGAGCCTATTTTGTGCAGAGCGCAGCATCATCACCCTGCTATTTTATCACGCCACGCAAGTCGTTTGATGTGTCGACTACCAATTCTATGGCCACCAAGATGAGACTCACGCCGTGACTGGGCTTCGTTTTACCGTTCCTGCCGCCTTATAAATCCGCTCGACGAGCTCCAGGCTACGCCGACCCTCCCGGCCATCACAATTAAGTTTGCCGCCCTCGCGAACGGCTCGCATGAAATTCTCGATAGCTGCGCGATGGCCGCTTATATCATTTACGACGGCGGAAGTGGCACGCTCGCCGACACCGGCAGAAGCAGGCGGGGGGCTGAGCAGGCCTTCGCGCTTGTGGCGGAGATCGGCCGCAACGATGCGGTCGCCCTCAAGGACCACCGTTCCTTCCGTTCCTGTGATCTCGAGGCGGCGTTCGTAACCGGGGTATTCCGCCGTGGTGACCTGCAGGGTACCAAAGGCGCCATTTGCAAATTCAAGAATCGCAAGAGCCGTATCTTCGCATTCCATCTGCTGGAGCACCGTGGCAGTTCGCGCCTGGACATTCGCCACGTCACCGATCATCCATAAAAGAAAATCGACAGTATGCACGCCCTGATTCATGAGGGCACCACCGCCGTCAACCGCGCGAAGGCCATGCCAGCGGGACTTGGTGTAATACTCCGGCGGACGGTACCACGGCACATGAGCGTTGACTAAAAGCAGGCGGCCCAAACCGCCCTCCTCAATCAACTTCTTGATTTTGAGGTTCTCCGGATGAAAACGTTCCTGAAAGATGACGCCACAGCGAACATTCGCGTGATCGCAGGCGTCAATGAGAGCATCGGCGCGTTCCGTCGAAATGTCGATCGGCTTTTCGACCAGCACGTGCAGGCCGTGGCGGGCGGCGGCAATTCCTTCGTCGGCATGAAGGCCGGATGGGCTGCCGATGATGACCATTTCCATCGGACGGTGCGTGAGAAGGGTTTCGAGATTGCCGTAAACGGCGGCGTGATGCGCATTGCCCAGGTTGCCCGTCTTAGCCGGATTGGGGCCATAGACGGCAACAACTTTGGCATCCGGAATTGAATCAACGGCCCGCGCATGCGTGCTGCTGATGTTTCCGCCTCCGATGAGGCCGACGTGGATGGTCATTTTTGCTTCCGAACTTGAATTTGACAGCGGACTGGCTGTTTACAACCTGTGCCGCCCCTACGGGGCTCCGCTCTACTGCTACGGTCTCCCCACCCTTCCGCGTGGGGCTAACTTATGTCACGCCTGCGGCGCGGGGGCGTCCGGGCGGCGCGGCTCCCACTCTTAGGAACGCAAAACGCCGGCGGCTAAAGCCGCTCAATATTCGCACTCTATGTCGTGGATAAAGCCACGACCTACAAAGCCTCTCCTGATCGTCTTCCGCACCAAATTTACGGCTTACACCGGTGACGACTATGGTTCTGAGTCGCCATGGTACAAACTGCTCTTACTAAGCGGACTATCGACTGGCCGAAAAGGGGCGCAGCAAGCGTGCGCCCCTACTTTTCGGGTCATCGGGTGGCCTTTAGCTAAGGATGCCGGCTTTGGTCAGCTCTTCTTTCATGCCGGCCCAGCATTGACGCGTCGATTGTTCGGGCGTGCCTCCACCGCGCCAATGAGTTTCGAGGCTGACGGCATGACGGTATCCGTCGTTCTTAAGCGCGCGGAACTGACCGGTCCAATCGATCAAGCCCTTGCCCATGCAGGCCCATTCATAGCCGTTTCCATTCGGCTTCTTTTCCGCGTCTTTCACGTGGCAATGGTTGATGCGGTTTTTCGGAATGTGGCTATAACCATCGGGATAGGGCGTCTCGCCATGATACTGGGCGTTGCCGGGATCCCAGTTCAGGAAAAAGTGAGGAGATTGGACCGCAGCCAAGAGCCTTCCGGATTCTTCGCCAGTGGCAGTGTTGCAAGAAGGCTCGTTTTCGAGAACGAGAATCAGCCCGTTATCGCCGAGCTTATTGGCGGCGTCGAGCAAGACTTTATCAATCGCGTCGCGGTATGGCTTCTGATCATCGAGACGCCAAAAATCGAAGCAGCGAACACGCGCACAATCGAACATCTTCGCCAGCTTGATGCTGTGATCCAAAACGTCTTTCTGCTGATCGAAGGCGAACTTCGCGCCGAATTCATCGCGCTTGGGGCTGAATTTCGATTTCGGGGCGTCTGGCCAATCGACTTTGTAAAGCGGGCTCGCAATGTCGATCACGCGGAGATTGTTCTTCGCGATGATGTCTTTCGCTTCCTTCAAGTGGGCGTCGTCCAAATCGAACAGATTTTTGCCCCATAGTTCGCGGAGTTCGACATAGTGCATACCGAACTCTTTCGACAAGACGTCGCAAGCATGGCCGAAGTCCTGAGTGATTTCATCCGAGATTACGCCAACCTGAAACGGTGAATCCATGTTAGCCCTCGCAACTCCGCCTGCTAAAGACAATGCCCCTAGTGCGCCCATCCCCGCGATAAAATCGCGCCTGCGAATCTGAGTCATCGTTTTTCCTCCTATCTGCAAATAACGCTATAAGAACGAATCGTCTTTCCTCTCCCCTCACGCCCGCCTGCCTTCCGCGGAAACCGTTTCGCCGCGAAACTCTTTCACGATCTGCACGAACTGCTTCGCTTTTTCGGTGATGTGCGCGTCTTTGCCTTGCTTCAGAGCAGAAACGTTAACAAGGTCGCTGCCTACACCTAATGCATCCGCACCCGCTTCGAGAAACGACTTCGCAGTCGATAACGAAACGCCTCCGGTGGGAATCATCTTGATGTGAGTAAGAGGAGCTTTGACCGCCTTAAGGTAGCCCGCACCGCCTACTTCACCAGCCGGGAAGATTTTGACCATATCTGCGCCTAGATTCCATGCTGTGACGATTTCGGTCGGCGTCAGGGCGCCCGGCAACACTACCACGCCTTCATCCTTACAGTAGGCGACCGTCTTCGGATTAAGCGCAGGGCTAACGATGAATTGCGCGCCAGCCGCCAGGCATTCTTTTGCAATTTCCGGATCGAGAACGGTACCGGCACCAATGAGAGTCTCGCCGCCCATCTCTTCTGTTAACTCGTGGATCATGCGTATAGCACCAGGGACCGTCATAGTGATTTCGAGGACGGTAACGCCACCCTTTTGGATAGCGACAACGGCACGACGAGCGAGTTCGGTGCTATCGACGCGAACGATGGGGATGATGCCGACTTCGCGTATCCATTGCAGAACTTCGGGTTTTGTAAGGCGTTTCATTTTAGTCCGTCACGTGCCCCGTTGAATGTGTGTGGCTTGCCGCGCTATGGCGCTGGTTTTTGCGCCGCAGCACGAGGCTGTCGACCCGAAGCGCCCGCTTAAAAGGCGAGTCGCTACTAGTCAAACGTAAAAGCGCCCGAGAAGCGCGCACAAACTTCGCGCGTAACGGTGGCCGCTACAAAACCGCCCCTCTCAGCGGGCGACGCGGGCACTAGCTCCTTTCATGACGCGCTCGACTTCAGAGAGCGTTGCCATCGTCGTATCGCCCGGCGTGGTCATTGCGAGCGCGCCGTGGGCGGCGCCGCATTCGACCGACCATTGGGGCCCGCGGTTCGTGAGAAATCCATAGATGAGCCCGGACGCAAAGGAGTCGCCGCCACCGATGCGATCAAATATTTCCAGGTCTTCGCGCAACGTGGCGCAATAAAAATTCCCCTCGGCCCAGCAAATCGCTCCCCAGTCATTACGAGTGGCACTTTTCGCATTGCGCAAGCTGGTGGCTACAACCTTCAAATTCGGAAAGGCAGCCACGACCTGCTCGATCATGCGGCGAAAGCTGTCCGTGTTCAACTCAGAATAATTTTCGCTCACGCCGTGCGTTTCAAAGCCGAGTGCGGCCGTGAAGTCCTCTTCGTTGCCGAGCAGAACATCGACGTAACGCACCAGCTCGCGATTCACTTCCACAGCCCGTTTGCGTCCGCCGACTGATTTCCACAGCGACTCACGATAGTTCAGGTCGTAGGAAACGATCGCGCCGGTTTCCTTCGCCTTCCGCATCGCTTCCTCGGCCACGGCCGGCGTTGTTTCGGAAAGCGCGGCAAAGATTCCACCTGTGTGAAGCCAGCGCGATCCTTCGGAAACAAAGACCTTCCGCCAATCGATTTCGCCCGCTTTTAACTGCGAGACCGCTGTGTGGCCGCGATCGGAGCAACCAAGAGCCGCGCGGACACCAAAACCGCGCTCGGTGAAATTCAAACCGTTGCGAACGGTGCGACCAACGCCATCGTACGGAACCCATTTCACATGCGACTGATCGACTCCGCCCTGATTCATAAAATCTTCGACGAGGCGGCCGATGGGGTTATCGGCGAGGGCGGTGACAACGGCCGTTCTCATGCCGAAGCAGCGGCGCAGCCCGCGTGCGACGTTATATTCGCCGCCACCCTCCCATACCTGGAATGCGCGAGTGGTGGCGATGCGGACGTCACCGGGATCGAGGCGCAACATGACTTCGCCGAGACTTACGAGATCCCAGCGGCACGAGTCTTTTGATTTGATTTCCATCGTTTTCAGGCTACATCGAGATTCGCCGGCTCAAGACGCGGCACAATCAGATGAATAACCAGCAAGGCCGTAAGATACGCGCCTGCGGCGATCGCGAAAATTAAATTGTAAGAGCCCGTCTTTTGGAGCAGCAATCCTGTAACCTCGGCGATCAGCATGCCGCCACATGCGCCGGCCGTGCCAATTACGCCGGTGACCGAGCCCACAGCGCGGCGCGGAAACATATCCGATGACAGCGTGAACAAATTGGCCGACCAACCCTGATGCGATGCGGTGGAAAGAGCGAGAATTCCTACGGCCGCCCACAGGCTGGAGACGCGCGAGGCCATAACAATCGGCACGGCGCCACACGCACAAACGAACATCGCCGTCTTACGCGCTGCATTGCAGCTCCAGCCGCGACTGAGAAGCGCCCCCGACAGCCAACCGCCGAACAGGCTCCCTACCGTGGCTCCCACATAGATCACGACGAGAGGCAAGCCGAGTTCGAGGAGGCTAAGACCGTGGGCGCGGTGCAAAAAGTCCGGAACCCAGAAAAGAAAAAGCCACCAGACAGGATCGGTGAGAAACTTTCCGATCGCAATAGCCCACAATTGCCGGTGCGGCAGGAGGCTCGCCCATGGAATTTTCACCGGTCGCTCGGACGGGTCGCTGCGAATGTAAGCGAGTTCGGGGGGAGAGACGCTTTTGTGGTCTTCGGGCGGTCGATAGATGAGCAACCACGGAATAATCCAGCAGAGATTGATTAAGCCAGTAAGGATGAAACACCATTGCCACCCGTAGCGGATGGTGATCCAGGGAATAATGATCGGAACGACGATGGGCCCGAGATTCGTGCCCGAATTAAAAATGGCCGTGGCCAGTGCGCGCTCTTTGCGCGGGAACCACTCCGCGACCGTCTTAATGGAAGCCGGAAAGCTGCCACTTTCGCCAAATCCAAGGGCAAAGCGTGCCGCACTGAAACCTGTAACGGTGCGCACGGCGGCATGGGCCATCGCTGCGAAACTCCAGATCAGCGCGGAAACGGTGTAGCCTTTGCGTGTACCGAGCCGATCGATCATCGGGCCCATGATGAGATAGCCGATGGCGTAAGCGAATTGAAACATCAGGATAATGTGCGCGTAGTCGAGGTCGGACCAATTCAGTTCGCGCTTTAATGTGGGCTCGAGGAGACCGATGACCTGGCGGTCGATGTAGTTGAAAGTGGTGGCGAAGAACAGCAAGCCGCAGATGATCCAGCGCCAATGGCCTACAGCCGCATGCAAAAGGGATTTCTGCTGCTCGGTCTCTGCGCTATTGGCGACAGTGGCGGCTTGATCGGGTGAAGGATTCACTCGAGGCCTTTCTCCGACGCACTGCGCGGCAGCCTGAGGGCCGGCTTGCCTCCGTTGCGCACACGGCTGAGGCCAATGAAGCCCAACTGGCGCGAAATTTCGCGGCAACTGTGGCAAAGTGCTGCGGCAATTTCACGTTCTTGGCTGGACATGCGTCCCGAGGGGCCTGAAATGCTTATTGCGGCGACGGGCTTTTCGGAGTCGTCGAATATTGGCGCACCGATGCAGGTAACACCCGGCTCGTTTTCTTCGCGATCGAATGCATAGCCGCGGTCGCGCGCCGTTTCCAATTCCTTTTTCAGCCTTCTGGACTCATTCGGCGAAAGCGTTTTGAGGAGAGCATTGAGCTCTTCTTCGTGGGCGTGGGCCATCATCGACTTGCCCAGCGATGTAGTGTGGACCGGCATTTGACTGCCCACGACAGCGGCCATGCGAAACGGCTGGGAGCTCTCAAGAATGTTCAGGTAAAGAAGCTTGCCGGCGTGAATCACGGCAAGGTTTACCGTCTCGTTGAAATCCCTGCGCAGACGTTCCATGAAAGGAAGCGTGCTCTGCTTCAAATCGCGGCGGAAATGGGCGGCACGCTCGAAGAGCTTAAGGCCGAGAGTATAGCCCAGACCGTTGGCTGTGCGCTCGACATAGCCGCGACGAGAGAGGGTGCAGAGCAAGCGAAACGTGCGGCTCTTGTTGAGGCCCACGCGTTTCGATATGGCGTTGAGGCTGCTCTCTTCATTTCCGTGGAAAGCCTCAAGCACATCGAGTGCACGATCAACTGCCTGCACGACGTAACGTTCGTTGGATACGCGCCGTTCGGTCATATTGCGTCGATACCGGTTTCGTGCTGCGTCAAGGCGAGCGCCGCTAGATGCAAATAACGGGGTGGATTATAACGATGACCCCGGCGGGAACCTACAATCGCAGATTTCGCCGAATAAAATGTCGTTTCCGTCCGGGCCGACGATAATCCACGGATTATCCCGTTGTCCAGTACTTTTTAAAATATTAAGCAGCGCAGCTACGCAGCAAGAGCCAGCGGGCGCTGTTGCAATTTCGTTGACAAGCGGTATTGCCCGGTGCTTTGCTTGCTTCCGCCGAAGGTCAGGTAAAGCAATGCCCGCGTCGGCCTTATATGACGTGCTTACGAATTCAGGAGGAAATCATGCGTGTTACAAGACGTGAGTTCGGGAAATTAGCGGTTTCGACCTTGCCCGCCGCGGGCATCCTGGGAGCATGGGCGAGCGATTTGGCGGCGTCGCCCGCGAAGGTGAATTCGACGATCAGGGGCGTACACCTGGGAATGAATGTGCCGTACAACTTCGATCCTGCCAATCACGCCATGGATCCGGACGAAGTCCTCTCCGATTGCGTAAAGCTCGGCGTCGGCTGGATCGAATTGCGATCGCAGCCCGTAGAGGTATTTTTGAACGCGCCTAAGGTGCCGCCCGGACCGCGCCGCGGCACGCAAGAAACTCCCGAGCAGAAGGCGCAGCGGGATGCGGCGCGTGAGGAACTGCGCAAGTTCCGCGTGGGTCTCTCGATGGACAAAGCAAAACCATTTCGGCAGAAATATGAAGATGCGGGCGTGATGATCGCGGTCGTCAAGTTCGACAACATGGAGCAGCTCAGCGATGAGGAAATCGATTACAGCTTCAATCTGACCAAAACGCTAGGCGCACACGCGCTTTCCTGCGAGATGGCGATGCCGCTGGCGCAGCGGCTCGCTCCATTTGCGGAAAAACATCAGATGCGCGTCGGCTTCCATGGTCATCTGCAAGGAACGCCCGCAGCGTTTGCGCAGGCGATGAGCTACGGGCCGTACAATTGCGCCAACCTCGATATTGGCCATTTTCTTGTGGGGAATAAGACGTCGCCGGTGCCGTTTCTGAAAGCGAATCATGATCGCATCACGCACATCCATGTGAAGGACCGGAAATACGACGACGCCACCGTGCCGTTCGGCCAAGGCGATGTGCCGATCATAGAAGTGCTTCACCTGATCCGCGACAACAAATGGCCGATTCCCGCGATTATCGAGTTTGAATATCCTATCCCGGCCGGATCAGACCGAATGACCGAGCTTGCAAAGTGCATGGAATATTGCAGGAAGGCACTGGAATCCTGAACGAAGTAACACGTTAGTCGTGGATCGAAGCGTCTGCGGATAGACGTCTAAAGACGCCCTCAACTACCCGATCGCAACGCGCGCCCATGAATGGCAGGGCGTCTTTTGCGGCCGATCCCACGCGTTCGTAGAGACCTTTGCGCATCATGGCGCGGCCGCGATGAAGCCGCATTTTCACGTTTTCTTCTGTGATATCGAGGGCATCGGCGGTTTCACGTGTCGAAAGGCCCTCCACATCACGCATCACCAGCACGAGGCGGTATTGCTCAGGCAAAGCGAGCATGGCGCTTTCCAGCATGCGGCCGAGCTCTGCCTTAGAAGCATTCTCTTCGGGATTTAGCGATTCGCTGAAAAAAGTCACGCCAGTCTCTCCGTTTTCACTGTCATCTCCCAGCGGCTGCAAGCGATTTCTGCGGCGCAGACGCGCGAGCGCTTCATTGATGGCGATGCGCGTAAGCCATGTGGAAAAGGAAGAGCGGGCTTCGAATTGGCGCAGGTGCTGATAGGCGCGGACGTATGCGTCCTGCATTACGTCTTCCGTTTCCGCATCGTCGCGGAGTATCGCTCGAACAACGCGATACAGCCGTTGGTTGTAGCGACGAACGATGATTTCATAGAGAGCCGTTTCGCCCGCCAGGACGCGGTCGACGACATATTCGTCTGACCAGCCCTCCACTTTGGCTCTCGTCAGGATTTCGAGCGTTTCCATAAAGCCTCTAAGAATAGAGTCGCCAGCAGAAAAAGGGTTACACGCGCTCCATTGCGGCGTGACTCGGCCGAAATATTGTAACCAAAACGGCGTAAGGGACTCTTTTAATACGGAGTGCGATGTGGGCGAATTCGATTCGCGGCACGGAACCAATCCAAAGGAGGGAAGAGGATGAAGAAAGGCGTTCTATTTGTACTCGCGGCGGCGCTGGCTTTGCCGGCGATGGCCGGAACCGAGACGTTCAAGAACGTTTCGGTAATTGACGTTGCCTGTTCACAGAAGGCAGCGGCGAATCCAGACGCGCACACGAGGGAGTGTGCCCTGGAATGCGAGAAGACAGGCTATGGGGTGATCACGGCGGATAAGCAATACCTGAAATTTGACTCCGCAGGGAACGCCCAAATCGCGGCCGAGCTCAAGAAGTCCACGGCCAAGGATCATTTGCGGGTCAACGTGACGGGCGATGTGGAAGGCGACACCCTGCATGTGAAGACGGTCAAGCTCCTGTAAACAGAAGGCACACAGGCACGCTGGGCCTACGAATTGAAAGGCGTGGCGTGTCTGTGTCCCGGGACGGCTATTTCGGTCCTGCCCGATTATTCGCATCTGCCTCCGGGCCCTCAGAGTGCGTTGTGTGCAATTACAGACACGACACGTCTGCCATCGCGTTTCGTTGCAAACAGATACACCCTCTGATGAACTAGCCTAGAACCGGCGCTTCTCCTTAAAACCAGGGGTTCTGACGGCATGGCTCGCATACAGATGCAGATGCCAAGTGCCGGGCGTGATTAAGCGCAAGCAGCGTGCTGCGAATTGAGATTAGCGCTTCAAAACTTGTTGCACGATCGAACGCGCATGGTGGTGACTTCCCTGGGCGTGGCGTTTGCCGTGTTTCTTATGATTTTTCAGGCAAGCCTGCTCATGGGTTTTTTGAGGGCAGCGGGAAAACTCGTAAACGCCACGGATTCGGACATCTGGATCACACCGCGCGGAGTGGTTTGCTTCGATTTTGCGTCAACGATGGATGGGCGTTTGAGGGACATTGCACAAGGTGTTCCAGGAGTCGAATCCGTAAGCCGCGTGTCGGTCAACTTCGTGTCCTACCGAATGCCCGACGGGCAACAGCGAATCGTTGTGCTGATCGGGGCCGATCCGAGCGTCGGGCCACTTTTTCCTCTTCCGTACCTGCGGGGCTCGCTGCATGCAATGGAGCCGGAAGCTATTCTCCTGGATGAAACGAACGCACGGGAACTCGAGGTGTTTACGCCGCCGCAGGATGTGGAGATAAACGGCATGCGGGCGCACATTGCCGGGACGGTGACCGGTTTTTCATCTTTTCTCGGATCGCCCTATGCGTTTTCTTCTTTCGAAGACGCGCAGCGATATTCGGGACTCGGAAACAGCAAGGTCGCATATTTGACGGTTAAAGTTGCAAAAGGCTACGACGTGAACGCGCTGCGGGCGAAGCTGGCTGCCAAGTTACCGGAAGTGGATGTGCGGACACACGGGGAATTCGAGCACCGGTCTCAGCTTTACTGGGTTGGCCAGACGGGGGCGGGAGCCGCAATTCTAACGGCTGCTTTTCTCGCATTTCTGATCGGGCTCGTGCTCGTCTCGCAGACGATCTACGCCACTACACTAGAACGTCTTGAAGAGTTTGCCACGCTGAAGGCACTAGGGGCCTCAAAGGGCTTTGTCGCGAACATCGTTGTGGCGCAGGCGCTGGCTTTCGGTGTTGCAGGAGGCACGTTGGGCGCGTTGCTAGCGATACCTGCCGTGCAATTCGCGCAAAAGGGAGTTGCGTGGATATATCTACCGGTTTGGCTGATTCCGGCCGTTCTCGTGCCGGCGTTTGCGATGTGCGTGCTTGCGTCGATCGTTTCGATTCGAACGGCGGTATCGGTCGAGCCTGCGAGAGTGTTCCGTGTCTGATTGCCAGCTATCGGTGGAGGGAATCAACGTAACGCTGGGAAGAGGCGAGGCCTCGGTCCGCGCCCTGAGGGACGTTTCGCTCGAATTCCCCGCAGGAGCGGTTACGTTGGTCATGGGACCCTCCGGCAGCGGAAAGACAACGCTGCTTTCCGTGCTCGGATGCCTGCTAAAGCCGCAAGACGGGCGCGTGCACGTGAGCGGGAAAGAGGTAACGGGTTTGCCGGAAGACGAATTGACGAATATTCGGCGCGAACAAATTGGGTTCGTGTTTCAGGCGTTCCGCCTGTTCGATTCGCTGAGCGCTGTGGATAACGTGGTGCTTGCGATGGAAATCTGCGGAAAGAAGAGACAAGACGTCCTGCCGAAAGCGGAAGAGTACCTGGACAACCTCGGGTTGAGCGGCAAAAAGCATCTCAAGCCTGAGGAGATGAGCGGTGGTGAGAAGCAGAGAGTAGCAATCGCACGCGCGCTCGTTCGAGAACCCAGGATCCTGCTTGCCGATGAGCCGACAGCGTCTCTGGATTCAAAGTCCGGCGAAGCCATCGCGCAAATCCTGCATGACATTGCCGAAGTTGGCGAACGCACGGTTGTGATTGTCTCTCACGACGAGCGGCTTCGCGGTTTTGCAAAGAACGTGATTGGACTGCGAGACGGCAAGGTGGACGGAGGGCTGAACTGATGCGCAAGCTCGTCGCCATCACGGTTGCGGGTCTGGCCTTGCTGATCCCTTTCTTCCTATGGCTCAAATCGGCACAACAGACGAGGCCTGGGGAGTCTCACGAAGCATCCGGTTCTGCTGTGCAGTTGGCGGCACTTGGCCGAGTGGAGGGGCGTGGTGAGACGATTTCCGTTGGCGCGGCGACGGATGGAGTGGTGAAGGCGGTGCTCGTCAATGAAGGGCAGCAGGTGAGCAAAGGCGCGCTTCTTGCCGAGATAAGCTGCGACGACATCAGTGCGCAAGTTGAACTTGCAAAGGCGCAGGCCGATAGCGCGCGCCAGGCACGCATTCGGCTGCTGCGTGGGAATCGGGAGGAAGAGCGCGCGGCGGCCGCTCAAGCGACGGATGCGGCGAAGGCCGTGATGTTGCAGGCTCAGGATCATCTGGCGCGGATGGATGCGCTGTATCGGAAATCGGAAATTTCGCGCGATATGTTCGATCAAGCAAAACGGGATTTCGACGTTGCGCAAGCGAACTTTCAACGAGCTCAGGACGAGCAGAATCTGACAGACGCGCGGCCTCTGCCGGAAGACGTATCACGGGCAGACGCGGAAGTGGCGGCGGCGGAACGGAGCATCGCCGTGGCAATGGACAAACTCGAGAAATGCAACGTGCGAGCGCCGATTTCAGGAACCATCCTTAAGGTTTTGACAAAGGCCGGCGAATCATACAGCACTCTTGTACCGCAACCGCTTTTTACCATCGCGGATGAGTCCGTGCGCCGCGTAAGAGCCGAGGTGGATGAGCGCGATATCGGCCGAGTGAAATTAGGCCAGCAAGCAATCGTCACCGCGGATGCGTATCCGGGAAAGAAATTTGAGGGGCAAGTGGTAGAGATATCTCAAGCGATGCAGTCAAAATCCGTTTTGAACGACGATCCTTCGCAGAAAACGGATCGCGACGTTCTCGACGTGGTCGTGCAGTTGAAACCATCGAAGGAAGAACTTCCGCTCGGGTTGCGGGTTACGACCGAGATGACAGGCGTGGTCAGTCCATTGCCGAAACTTACGCCATCAACAGCGGCAACTGCCTCGGCTGCAAGTCACGCGTCCGATTCCGGCATTACGAACGTCCGGGCGGCACAAACAGACGTGACTACTGCAGGCGAAACTGCGACGCAGCGTGCCGGATTCTTGCTACAAGCCGGAGCGATGACGCATGCGGAAAATGCGGACGCGCTGGCTGCCCTTTTGAAGACTAAGAGCTTTCCGGCTTTTGTGATGACGCGAAATGGGGATCCTTTCCACCGCGTGGACGTGGGTCCATACCCCGATCTGGCGGCCGCAAGCGCGGCGAAAGAACAATTAAACGCCAGCGGCTTTGAAACGATCATCAAGCATCAGG
>DATNBB010000295.1:0-14789 GCA_035607335.1 Binatia bacterium
CGCACACTGCTCGTCCCAATTCGCGCACCGGGGGGCAAACCTTTCAACGATTTGTTCGTGCGCGAAATGAGGCAATCGCGTGGATCTTCGCGACGCGTGATTGCGGCGAAAACGAGACCCGCAGGCGTTTCGGTGGGCACATCCTTCATGCTGTGGACGGCGATATCGACCGTGCCGGAGAGAAGCGCGTCTTCGATTTCCTTGATGAAGATGCCCTTGGCGCTACCTTCGGCGCCGATTTGGGCTACGGATGCGGTCTGCAACTTGTCACCGGAGGTGTGAATGCGAACGAGTTCAGCTTCGACACCGTGGCAACGAGCGAGTTCATCGCGAACGTGATTGGCTTGCCAGAGGGCCAACGCGCTACCGCGCGTGCCGATGCGCAGCGGGCGGTTCACTCCTTGTCCTCGCGATTCGCGTTGTCCAGGCCCCAAAGATGCCGGAGCGCGTCCACGGCGCCAAGGCGACCGCGCATGCCGCGTCCTGATCGCATTTGTTCAGCGGGCGCGTCGAGAACGCGGTCAATAAGTTGCTCGGTGAGTTTCACCATGCGCGCGTGCTCTTCAGGCGAGAGGTTCGCATTCGCGGCCAGATGCTCGCGGAGCAACTCTTCGCGCTGACGATGAAAATGTTTGCGCAGGTCTTCGACGATCGAGCCCGCGGCGAGTCCGGCGCACCAGGATTCGAACTTCGCAATATGCTCACTGATTAGGGCTTCAGCACGTGGAATTTCGGCTTCGCGCGCTTTTTTGTTTTGCTCGACGATTTCGCCGAGGTCATCGATGTTGTAGAGATATAAGCTGTAGAGACCGGCGGCATCGGCGGCAACATTGCGCGGAACGCCCAAGTCAACAACAAACACGGGACGGCTTTTGCGGCCGTCGATGGCGCGTTCGAGCATAGCGCGCGTGAGCACAGCTTCGCTGCCGGAAACCGAGGTGACGATCACATCCGGCGTGCTGAGGACACGTTCGAGCGAGTCCCAGGCGATCGCTTCAGCGCGCATGCGGAAGGCGAGCTCGGCAGCGCGATCGAAGGAACGATTTACCACGGTTAGTTTGCCGATGTTGCGGGTGCGAAGATGTTCGACAACCTGCTCGGCCACGCTGCCTGCACCAACAATAAGCGCTGTGTGCCCTTTAAGATTGCCGAAAACGCGTTCGGCAAGTTTTACGCCGGCGAGCGCGACCGACATAGGCCGGGCGGCGACTTCCGTTTCGGCGCGAACGCGTTTGCCGACTTCGAGCGCGCCCTGAAAGACACGATTGAGGACGGGTCCGGTCGAACCGTGATCGAGCGCCTGGCCGTAGGCCGTTTTTACCTGACCGAGAATTTCGGCTTCCCCGAGCATCATCGAATCAAGCCCGGAAGTAACGCGATACAAATGGCGCACGGCTTCGGGACCGATCCAGCGGTAGAGTTTGCCGTTCAGCTCAGAGCGCGAGATGCGGTGATAGTCCGTGAGAAAGGTTTCCATAGCTTCGGTCACGACGCCACCGTTGCTGCTGGGAACGCCGTAGAGTTCGCTGCGATTGCAGGTGGAAAGCACGACGGCTTCTTCGAGAATCCCCTTGTGACGCAACTCGTCGGCCGCTTCCAGCGCCTGCTGCTGAGTGAATGCGACACGTTCGCGCAACTCGACCGGCGCCGTGCGATGGCTGCACCCGATGAGCGCCACTTTAATTTTTGCCGCGTTGGCCGTAGTAGACATTAAAAGTATCGATGGAAATGCGTCATATAAAGGTTCACAACCGTGTAACTGAAGAGCACGATCAGAAAATTGAGCGCGCAAAGCAGGGCCGCGCGCGAGCCGCGCCATTTCGCCTGCCGTGAAAGCGCCAGGTAAGCAACATAGACCGCGAGGATCGCGACCGTGACGATCACTTTCGGATCGCTCAATGCAAAACCGCCGCTCAGCCGATGTTCCCAAACAAATCCAATCGTGACGCCGCAGCACAAAGCAACAAGGCCGACCCATACCCCTCCGCGAGCCATGCGGTCAAGGAGCTCGAGCGGCGGAAAACGCCAGAATGCAGCGCCAAGATGTCGCGAACGCAGCAGACGGTCTTGCGCGAGATAGACAAGGCTCAATACGAAGGAGAGCGCGAATGCGGCGTAAGCCCATGTGTTGAGCGTGACATGAAACGCAAATAGCGGACCCGACGCGGTGGGCGGCCCGTCTGCGGCGCCGCTCGCGAGCGTTTCAAGGCCCGCCATCCAAAGGACAAGCAACGCCGTGATGACCGAGCCGACTCCGCGCTGGCGATGAAATAGTTCCAGCGCAAGATAGGTGATGCCGAGCAGCCAGGCGAAAAGCGACATCGACCCGTAAAGATCGTCGTAGGGGACGGTGTGAGTGAGGCGCGAGCGTTCGAGCAGCGCAAAATAATGGGCGACGATCGCGACGGCGAGTAACAATGTGGCCGAGCGGCCTAGCCACGCGTTGGGCGCATAGAGCAGGCGCGCATAACAGCAGAAGCTAGCCACGTAGAGCGCGAGGCTCAGCCATTGCAGAGGATGTGCCATGAAGCTCGATTATAGCGCTGAATGGGGCTGCGACGCGTCTTGCGATGTGGCAGCACGTGGCCGCCAGGCGCGCGAACGCTCATTTTGCAATCGCGGCGCGGTCGACTAAGATAGTCGTGTGACCTCCCGAAAAACGGATGGCTTGACGCAAAAAGATCTGTTTTTGCGTGCGTGCAGATTCGAGCCCGTGCCGCGCGTTCCCGTGTGGATGATGCGGCAGGCGGGGCGTTATTTGCGTGAGTATCAGGCCGTGCGCGCGAAGCATTCGTTTCTCGAGATTTGCAAAACGCCGGAATTGGCGGCAGAAGTATCGCTGCAACCGTATCGCGTGGTCGGCGTGGATGCCATTATCGTGTTTTCCGACATTTTGATCGTGGCCGAGGCAATGGGCATGCCGCTTGATGTGCCCGATTCGGGACCAGTGCTCTCGAATCCGGTGAGAGACAAAGCAGCGGTGCGGGCGTTGCGGGAATTCGATCCGGCACGCGAGACAAAGTTTGTGAGCGATGCGATTCGCGCGATTTGCGCCGAGGCCGGGCCCGATGTGCCGGTGATCGGGTTCGCGGCGGCACCGTGGACGCTGGCCTGCTACATGATCGAAGGCAAGACACGCGGCGATATTTCGCGTGCGAAGTTGCTATTGCGCGACGATCCGGCCCTTGTGCGCGAACTGCTGCAACGAGTCGCCACTGCCACGATTTCGTACTTGCGGGCACAAATCGCTGCGGGAGCTTGCGTAATTCAACTCTTCGATACTTGGGCAAGCGAATTGAGCGATGAGGAGTATCGCGGTTTTGAGTTACCGGCGACGCGCGCGATTTTTGCGGCCCTCGAACGCGACGGCGTACCGCGGATACTTTTTGCGAAAGGTTCGGCGCGACATCTGGATGCAATGGCGGAAACGGGCGCGGATGTGTTGAGCGTCGATTGGAATACGGACTTGGCCCAGGCGCGGATGCGGCTAGGCGATCGTCTGGCTCTGCAGGGGAATGTCGATCCGTCAATATTGCTCCGCACACGCGAGGAGGTTTGCGCGGCGGCGCGTGCAGCCGTGGATAAAACGCGCGGCGTGGGGCACATTTTGAATTTGGGGCATGGGATTTTGCCGACGACGCCGGTGGAAAATGCACGCGCGTTCGTTGAGACGGGCCAGAATGCAATGATGGCGCAGGCGCGTGCGGGGCGAGCGGATTAACAATGGCTGGCGAACGACAAGGCGGCGCGCAACTTGACGTCGGGAAAGTGTCAGACGCGGTTCTGGAGAAATACAATCGGCCGGGACCGCGCTACACCAGTTATCCTACGGCCCCAGTGTGGAAGGACGACTTCGGGCCAGATGATTTAGAGAAATATTACGCGATTGCGGATGAACGTGCGACGCCGCTCTCGCTTTATATGCACCTGCCGTTCTGCGAGAGCTTGTGCCTTTTTTGCGCGTGCAATGTTTCCATTCAGAAGGACAAATCTGTCGCGATTCCGTACCTTGCCGCACTGAAACGGGAAATCGAGCATGTAGCGAAGCACGTCTCGCGCGCGCGGCCGGTGATTCAGTTCCATTGGGGCGGAGGAACGCCCACGTATCTTTCGCCAGCGCAATTGGCAGATCTCTTTGCGTTCACACGCGAGCGCTTTTCGTTTGCCCGGGACGCCGAGATAGGCCTGGAGGTCGATCCGCGCGTAACGAGCCGCGAACATCTTGAGACGCTGCGCGCACTTGGTTTCAACCGGCTCAGCATGGGCATTCAGGACTTCGAGCCGACGGTGCAGCAAACCATTCACCGTGTTCAACCGTATGAGTTGACGCGCAATTTGATAACTGCGGCGCGAGAACTGGGTTTCGGCAGCTTGAATATCGATCTGATCTACGGCTTACCCTATCAGACAGCGGAAACATTTCGCGCCACGATTGCGCAAGCGCTGACGCTCGAGCCCGACCGAGTAGCAATGTTCAGCTATGCGCACGTGCCGTGGTTAAAAAAGCAGCAAGGCTCCTTTGCTGCGCATCTTCCGGAGGGACGCGAAAAGTTCGCCATTTTTCGGGCCGGGCTCGAAGGCTTCCTCAATGCGGGCTACATTTATATCGGCATGGATCACTTTGCGCGGCCCGGCGACGAACTTGCCGTGGCTCAACAGAACCGTACGCTGCACCGCAATTTTCAGGGCTACACCACGAAGGCCGGCGCCGATCTTTACGGCATGGGCGTAAGCGCGATCAGCTCGATTGGGCGCGCGTACGCACAAAATTCGCGGGAGATTCCCGCGTATCAGACTGCCGTAAAAGACCGCGGCATCGCCACGATGCGCGGCTATCGTCTCTCGGATGACGATGTAGTCCGGCGCGCGGTCATCGGGCGCCTTCTTTGCCACACCGTGATTTTCAAGCGCGAGATTGAACGCGAATTCGGCATCGAGTTCGACGAGTATTTCGCGGGCGAACTCGATCGGCTAACAGAACCGCGCGACGAAGGCCTCGTCGTGCTCGGAGTGGACGAAATTCGCGTCACGCCGCTCGGCCGGATTTTCATTCGCAATGTGGCTATGACTTTCGACCGCTATCTGCATGAGCGACAAATGGATAAGCGGCCACTTTTCTCGAAAACGCTCTAAGACGCACACGTGGACCATTCCAAACAGGTCGTCGTAATCGGGGGAGGCATATCGGGCCTCTCCTGTGCTTACCGGCTTCGAGCCCTCGATATTCCCGTTGTACTTTTCGAGGCTGCGCAACGCGCCGGCGGCTTGATGGGAACGATCGAGAAAGACGGGTTCCGATTTGAAGCGGGCCCGCAGAGCTTTCAAAGCACTCCCCTGCTAACGCAACTGATCCGCGATTTGAGGCTGGAGAACGAGCTTGTGGAGGCCGATCAGCGCTCGCCGCGTTATATTCTTCGCCGCGGGCGAATGCAGAAGATCGCGATGTCGCCGCAAGCCTTATTGGCCAGCTCCTTTCTTACGCCAAAGTCTCGCTGGAAGATCGCTTCGGAAGCATTTCGTCGCACCAAGGCGCCCACTGAAGAAGAATCGCTTGCAAACTTCGTGAGGCGGAAGTTCGGGCACGAAATTCTCGAATACCTCGTCTCGCCGTTTGTGTCGGGCGTTTACGCGGGCGACCCGGAAAAGCTCAGTCTTCGCGCGGCGTTTCCTTCCCTTGAGGAATGGGAGCGCGAATACGGCAGCGTGATTCGCGGCGCGATGAAGTCGCGCAAGAAAAACGGCGGCAGCAAGCCGCCAGCACTCTGCTCGTTCAGATATGGCATGACAATGCTGCCGAACGCTCTAGCGACTTCGCTTGGCGGCGACTTGAAACGGTCAACAGCCGTGGCGTCCGTCGCGACAGCCGCGCCGAGTGGCAATCCGTACGAGCTGCGAGTTCACAATGAGTCCGGCGCGGCCGACACAATTCGGGCCGCTGCCGTCGTTCTTGCTGCTCCAAGTTACGCGGCATCCCATATTGTTCGGCCGCTGTCTGAACCATTGGCGGATATGCTATCGGGCGTCGCTTATGCATCGGTCGTAGTGTATTGCGCCGGCTACTACGATAAGCAAGCCGTGCTGCCACCGGAGGGCTTCGGAGTTTTGATCCCGCGCAGTGAAAAACACCGCACGTTGGGCATCGTTTGGAACTCTTCGTTATTTCCCGAGCGCGCGCCTCGCGGGCAATTTGCGATGACGAGCTTTCTCGGTGGCGCAACCGACCCCGATCTCTTCGCACAATCCAACGAAGAAATCGCCGCGATTACGGAAAAAGACAGCGCCACGATCCTCGGCATTACGGGCAGTCCTATCGCTAGTTCGCTGTGGCGGCATGAGAAGGCTCTACCACAATATAATATGGGCCACGGCCACGTGGTCGAAGCTCTCCGCGACGCTCAGCGCTCCATGGCAGGACTCTTCTTTTCGGGAAATTATCTGGAAGGCCCATCCATAGGAAAATGCGTCGAGCACGCGTTCAAAACAGCGGACGCCGTGCGCGACTATTTGAAGGCCCACTAATTTTTCGCGTCAGCGAAGCTTTTAATCCGCGTGAGTGTCCGGAATTACGTCCTGCCCAGTGGCAGCGCGGCTCGAACTCGTGATGCGGCCCCAGGCGCTGGTCTTCCAATTGTCGGCCGCTTCGCGCGGCAAAATCCAGGGAGGAACGTCGATCGCAAGCCCGCGCGCAAGTCCTTGCACGTAAGGTTCGTACATTTCGCGCAATTTCGCCATTTTTGCGACCGGCTCAGCCGCATCGCGAAACTGAAATTCCGTGGGTGCGAGCAAAGCGCGCAGGCGCTCAAAATCCGCGTTCGGGAGGCGCTCGCCGGTCCGCTCGGGTACGGCGTAAAAAACCTGCGCGAGATCTACAACGGTATGCCGGCAAATCGCGAAGGTAAGGCGAGCCTGGCGGGCGAGCGGTCCTGTCCGATCCGCAAGCAAAATGGCGCAAGTATCGAGGATCGCAACGAGCGCTCCGAGCCAGGACTCGTTGTTGTGTTGCGAGCGGAAGTAGCAAAGCACAGGGTAGGAGATGTGGCTTTCGAGAATATCCGCGGCGGCGCGTTCCCATTCGTGCAGAAGCTGCTCGAGGGCGCGGGCACCGTCTGCGCCGACATGGCGTCGCAGCAGTTCAGCGGCGGTTGGAGGCGAACCAGCCCGAGCGTCCAGCAAGACGATGCTCACTTCGCGCCGCGAAAAAGCCTGATAGATGACAGGCAAATAGCTAAGCACCAATGCGAGAAAGCCGAAGCCGAGTCCGCTCTCCGCCACGGCCAAAACACGTTCCATAGGCGTATGCGGCACGACGTCACCAAGGCCGAGCGTGAACATTGTGGTGCCGCTCATGTAAAAAAGAGGTGGCAGCCTGCTATCGATCCCGCCGGCCAGCGCGGCGCTGTGATAAATGAAACCGAAACCGGCAATGATAGCCAGCGCCCACAGGACGAAAAGCATCAGCAGCGAAAGCGGTCCGTAAAAACTGAGAAAGGACTCCCGACGCGGACGTTTGCCGATCCATCGGGAGAAGCTGCGCCAGACGAACCACGTCGTGCGGTAATAAAGCACGGTGAGGCGAAAGCGGCGCGCCACCCGACGGGGCAGGACGACGGTCTCAAACGCCTCCCAGAGCACAACGACAATGATGGCGATCCCAACGACCGCCGACCAGATCATGCCGCCTGCTCAAGAACCGCGTTCAACGTGATTTCCGCATTGAGCACGCGCGAAACGGGGCAGTTGGCCTTCGCACCAGCAGCCGCCGCCTGAAACGCTTCATTCGAGATGCCGGGAACGCGCGCGGCCAGATCGAGGTGAACCTTAGAAATCGTCCATCCCGCGTCGAGCTTCTCGATCGTGACTTTGGCCGTCGCTTTCAAGGATTGCGGCGTGAAATTCATCGTGCCGAGTTGCGCCGAAAGCGCCATCGCAAAGCAACCGGCGTGCGCCGCGGCGATGAGCTCTTCCGGGTTTGTGCCTTTGCCGCTTTCAAAGCGGGTTGAGAAAGAATATTGCGTGTCTTGTAAAACGCCGCTCGCCGTCGAAATGGCGCCCTTGCCTTCTTTGAGTGAACCTTGCCAAACCGCTGTTGCTGCTCGTTCCATGGTCGTGCTCCTTTCAAAAAGAATGCGAATGATGGTGAAAACGGCCGTGGGCGAACCGCTCACCGCAAGAAGGGCCGGAAAACAATCGGAAAAGTAAAATGTTACATCGATTGCGCCAGGGGGCCAATTAAGGCACGAGAACGATTTTGCCGGCCGCCAAGCTTTCCATTATGGCAACGTGCGCGCGCTGCGCTTCAGACAGCGGAATTTCCTGCGAAACGACGGGGCGCAGAGTCTTATTTTCCAGGCCGGCGGCGAGCGCCGAATGAATGCCGAAAAGATCGGCGGCGGAAACGTTCCAGAGGGTCATCCCCAGAATCGCACCATCGCGCGACATCAATTCGCGCGGATTAATCTCGATATTCCCACGATTGCCCACGACGACGACACGGCCGCCATGCGCGAGGATCGTAAGGTCGCGTGCAAGATTCACGTTGGCGAGCATCTCGATGATTACATCATAGCCACGGCCGCCGGTAAGCGAAAGCGCTCTGTCAAAATGATCGGACGCCTTATGGTCGAGGACCTCGTGCGCGCCTTCGGCTTTTACCAACACGCGCCCCTTGTCGCTACCGGCCGTACCAATGACGTGCAGTCCAGCAGCCCGCGCGAGTTGCGTCGCCGCGATGCCGACGCCACCGCTGGCGCCGTGAATCAGAACCGTCTCACCGGCACGGGCAACTCCACGATGGAAGAGCGCGCGGTAAGCCGTAGCGTAAGGAACGCCCAGCGCCGCGCCTTGGGCGAAAGAAACATGCTGCGGCAACGGAAAAACAGACGATTCATCGCAAAGAGCCTGCTCGGCATACGTGCCGCTCAGGCTGCCCGCTACATAGACGCGGGCTCCCGGCGCGAATCGAGTGGCACTCTTGCCCGTGGATTCCACTGTACCGGCGCCGTCGGTTCCTGGGGTATACGGGAGCGCGGGTTTACGCGCGTATACACCGGCGCGAATGTAAGTCTCCACTGGATTTACTCCCGCGGCCTGAATCCGGACGACGACTTCGCTGGCCGCGGGTTTCAGTTCGGGAACGTCTTCGATTCGCAGGACTTCGGGGCCGCCAAATTCTCTTACGCGAATGGCTTTCATGCGCTGCTCCTGGCTCTTGGATTCGATTCAGCGGAGATTGGAAAGTTGCGGCGGAATTTCAGCCTGCGCCGGGAGGGCGGGGCGTGTCGGTTGGCTCGCGGCAATTGAGTGAAAGTTCAAAGTTTGATCGATATGATCCAAAAGATGACCATGAAGATTTTCATAGGCGCCAAAGACGAAGAAAGGGATCATCGCAGCGATCACCCAAAGCTTCGCGCGTCCAGGAACCTTGGCCTCGGGTTCCCAACGGAACAGCCGGCGAGATATTTCAAAGGCAACCCAGAGCGAAACAGCCAAACCGAGAAGATCTGTCGCCAGGTCGAAAAAATTAACCGTGTTAGTGGTGGAAGTCTGCAGGCCCGCGGCCAAATAGGTGGCAGGCATAAAGAGAGCGGCACGACGAATCCACATGGGCATCAGGCTAAGCGGAACGGTGGCACCTGACAGGAAAAGAAATCCCAGCCAGATCAATTGATTGATTAGCTGCGTTTCCTGCATCGTGTTTGTAACGCTCGCAATGATCAGCCCGAATGCCGAAAATGCCGCCGATCCAAACGTGATTAGCAAGAAGATTGCCCACGGATTGCCCCAGTTCTGGATGTGGAGTACCCAGCGGCACACGAGGATCTCAACGAAAAGCGTGGGGAGCGTCATCACATAATTCGAAAGAATGCTCGAAGCGAGTAAGGGCCCAGCGCCTATAGGTGCGAGGCGGAAGCGGCGCAAAATACCCTGCTCTCTGAAGGTCACGAGCTGAACACTCAATCCCCAAAAGCTTCCCATGACGGTGAGCGTGAGCAGATCCCCCAGGGCGTACTCGCTGATGAATCCTCCATGACGGCCGACGAAAATGACGAGGGCGATAAGGAATAGCATCGGCATCATCAAGCTGAAAAAGAAAAACGTCCGATTGCGCATCGCCAGAAGCATGCGAACTTTTGTCAGCGACCATGTGGCCGCGAAGTACTTTGGCCGCGAGCCGTGGTCGATTGCTTGGGAAGCACTCATTCGCGCAGCCTCCGACCGGTGAGTTCGATAAAGACGTCTTCTAGCGATGGCGAGAACATTTCGAGGCTTTGAAGTTCGTTGCCCTCCGCCTCAAGTTGCTTGACGAGCGCGACGATGGTTGCGGGCGGGCGCGATGAATGCAGGACGTACGAGCCGTCAAACTCGCGGCAATTCATCACGGCATCGATGTGCGCCAGCGCGCCATTCGTAAGAGGCCGCGCAAGCCGGAGTTCGATTCGCGTGCTGCCGGCTGAATTGTGTTTAAGCTCGCGAGGCGTGCCATGTGCAATCACCTTGCCCGAGTCAACGATAGCGACGCGGTCGCAGAGACGTTCGGCTTCTTCGATGTAGTGCGTCGTGATGAGGACCGTCTTCTTGGCGCGCTTCAGGTCTTCGATGATGTCGTAAATTTCGCGGCGAACCTGCGGGTCGAGTCCAGCGGTCGGCTCATCAAGAAAAACAACTTGCGGATCGTTTACAAGAGCCATCGCGAGCGCAAGGCGCTGTTTTTGGCCGCCGGATAGATTCTTGTAAAACGCGGTGCTCTTCTCCACGAGATGAAACCGCCTTAAAAGCTCATCGGTATCGGCGTGTTTTTGGTAAAGATCGGCGAAAAGCTCGATCGCCTCCTTGACGCGCAGCTTGTCCGGGAGATTGGTCTGTTGCAGGATGGCTCCGATGCGCTCTTTAAATCGATCACCGGATTCCTGTGGATCGAGGCCACACACGCGAACCACGCCGCGATCGGGCGTGCGGAGGCCTTCGAGAATCTCTACTGTGCTCGTCTTCCCCGCGCCATTAGGGCCGAGCAGGCCGAAGACTTCGCCCTCTTCGACGGCGAAGCTAACGCCGCGCACCGCCTCAACGGGTCCATAACTTTTATAAAGGTCTTTTACTTCGATAACGGGTGCGGCCACTTAAGTATGTAAACGTCCTTTGCGATTTCGGAACTGATAATTCTACCTCACATTCGCCCATGCACGGTGAGCGAGTCGGGCCACTGAAAGCCCATACCGGTTTTCCGTAGCGGCGTGCTGACTAAAGGGTCCGCTTTGTCTCCGGCTTCAAAATGCGGATTTTGCGTTCTGTAGCGACGACAAAACAACCTATTCGTGCAATTAAATTTCCCCGGCTTGGCGAGTGGAGTCGTACGAGTAAGATGCCGTGATGAGAACCAGGCGCGAAGCGACGCAGTCCGAGAAATCCAGGTCTTGCGTAATCAAAAACCTGGATTCCTTCTGTGCGGTTTCCCAAACATCATTGTCCGCATGGCCGACAAGATGCTCATCGTAAACGGTATGTACATCGTGACCGAAGCTTTTCAATCGAATTGCAAGGCGGAGGGGGAGATTCTCGTCCAGCTTGATTCTCATCGAATGTGCGGTAATTCAGGGACGGGCAGGTCTTCCTCGGCAGACGCAGCGGCAAACGCTATCGCAGCTTGAATATCTTCAACGCTCAGGCTTGGGAAATCAGCGAGAATGTGTTCGACAGAATCGCCGTCGGCCAAGCTCGCAAGGACAGTGCGCAAGGTTACGCGAGTTCCTTTGAATACGGCTTCACCGCCAGAAATTCCTTTGTCTCGAACGATCCGCTCCATGTGATCCAGATCGTCTGTCCTGTCGCTCATGTCTCCTACCTCAATGCGATTACGTTGATTTTAGCATCCAAAGCGGTTTTGCGATATTGACAAGCCAAGCTCCAGAGGAATGGTAAAGGCCGACCGGAAGGGGTCCAAAGCCGCGCAGTTACCTTCGGCGACGTTTGGCAGGCCTGCCATCGGGGTGCTTAGCTTTGAGACGAACCGGCGACCAAGCATGCTGCTTCATATTCACCCTGTGTTCTGCGATCGCGACGCCTTCAGTCTCGAGTAGACGACGCTGTAAGCCGGCATGAGGCTCCGCTATCAAGAGGCGTCCACCCGCTCCGACAACGCGGTGCCACGGAATGCCACGCCCGGATGGGCAGGCGGCCATAGCGTGACCTGCGGCACGTGCTCCGCCGCGGAGCCGCAACGCACGCGCTATTTCACCGTATGTGGTGACGCGCCCGCGAGGGATCTTCTTTACCAGTGCATACACAGGCTGCCAGGACATTTCACCTCCCGCTCGCCGATTTGCAAAATCCGGTGTCTAAAGAGAGTGGTCGGTTCGGCGATTCACCCGGGTGGGCCGTCGGGTATTTTTTATCTTTTCTTGAGTGCCGTTCCCGTTGTGCCATGAGGCCGCTGCTGGCAGGAAATGAGGCCACTCCACGGCTGGATTCGACATCTAAATGAACACAACTGGGATTTTCTCGAGTCGCGTTCCAATACGGCGCATGCGCCTCTATTAAGGCTATTGTTTGCTTCATTTTCTTTCCTCGTCCGCTCCTGCACACGTGCTTCAGCAGCAATAACGGATAGGGTGCAACCCTGTATGTTCGCGAGCATCGTATCATTGACGGCGTAGTGGACGGATCATACACTACGCTCAGTTGGAAGCTAAAAGGAGTTTTTCCTTTGGCGTTTGTTCGACGGAAAGGCAACACCTACTTCCTGGTGCACAACGTGCGCCGGCGAGGCAAGGTGCAACAGATCCACCTGGCGCGGTTGGGAGACCGGCCGCGCATAACCGATGAGGTGGTCCGGCACGTTACGCGCAACCACCCCTTCCTCGAACTGGATTGGTCACGGCTGCGGGAAGATGTAAACAGCCGTGTCGAACTGTTCGACGTCCGTTCACCCTACGTGCAGAGCCTTATGCAAACGCTTCGCAACCTTAACCTGGACCTGGCCGATCTCTCGCCGCCGCTTTTGCGGTTGACCGATCGGGCCAATTCAAGCCGGGAACTGGTCACGCAGCTGCGATTGCTGCGGTCAACGCTCGATATCAAGCTGGACCAACTCGAGCGCACTGAACCGCGCATTCGCGAAAGCGGAAGGACTTTCCGGTAGGAGCATAGCCATGGGCGCAGCAGCACAACTAGACCCAACACTTCGCAGTGTGGAGTCGCGCGATTTTGAAGCGGGATTGCGGCGGAAGATCGTGGGGCAGGACGAGGCAGTGCAGGCGGTAGTCGATTTGTATCAGGTATTCCGTGCGGGTTTAAATTCACCCGGACGGCCCGTCGGCAACCTGCTGTTCCTCGGACCCACCGGCGCAGGCAAGACGCGCGTTGTGGAAGCTACGGCCGAAGTGCTCTTCGGCGATCCACGCGCGGTGATTAAGGTGGACTGCGCCGAATTCCAGCACTCGCACGAAATCGCGAAGTTGATCGGCTCGCCCCCGGGATATTTGGGCCACCGCGAAACGCACCCGTTGATCACGCAGGAAGCGCTGGCGCAGTATCACACGGACAAGCTGAAGATCAGCTTCCTGCTCTTTGACGAAATTGAAAAGGCCAGCGATGCGCTCTGGCAATTGCTGCTCGGTATTCTGGACAAAGCCACACTCACGCTGGGCGATAACCGGCGTGTCGATTTGTCGCAAACCATGATCTTCATGACGTCTAACCTGGGCGGCGGAGAGATCACGGAACTGATGACGGGCGGCATGGGATTTGCGCCAGTGGTGCGTCCGGAAGCCAAGCCGAAGCTCGATGAGAAAGTCGAGCGCACGGCAACGGAAGCGGCCAAGCGCAAGTTCGCGCCCGAGTTCATGAACCGCATCGACAAAGTTGTCGTGTTCCATCCGCTCCGCAGCGAACAGCTCGAACAGATTCTGGAAATCGAGTTGGGTATGGTGCAGCAGCGCGTGCTCGAAACGGCGAAGGGACGTTTCCTTTTCCGGGTAACGTCTTCGGCACGGGAATTTCTGCTCCGCGAAGGGACGGACCTGAAATATGGCGCGCGTCACCTGAAGCGGGCGATTGAGCGGCACGTGGTTTATCCGCTGGCGAGTTTGCTGGCCACTGAGCAAGTCATGCTTGGCGACGTGATCTCAATCGATTGGGACGGAAGTGCCGACGTCCTGCAATTCATTAAGGACGCTGAAGGCGCGCTAGTCGCTCCGGCCGCGTCCAGCGAACGCTTCGCCGAAGCTGCGGCTGCCAAATCCGACGGCCGCAGGCTGACGTTCCCTGCCCCGGCTATTGCGGCTGCGGACGGCGCAGCAGGAGGCCGTAGCGTGCCGGCAGCTGCACAGCGACCATTGCCCACGGAAGAAGCGAAGAAGAAATAGAGTTCTGTTGGGGGAGACAACCACCAGGCGGCGCGGTTTGCACTCGTGAGTGCACCGCGCCGCCTTTTTGTTTGAAGCCGGATTGTCCCACTGCGATGTTTCCGCTGCATTCTGTAGTGCCTAGAGTGTCCAAACCAGTCGGTTGTGGCACGCGTGCAAACGTTTGACGCAAACCTCTGCCCGAGAGTATATTTCCTGACCTATAAGGCCGTCTGTAGTCATTCAAGTAAGGCAGCAACCCCGCGAACAACCAGGTCCTGACGGAGAGGAGATCACGGCGATGTCCCGGAGAGCTATCCAGCTGACTCTCGTGTTGTCTTTGATCGCTTGGCCGACTGTTTCGTTGGCACGATCACCACAGCAGGTGACGCAGGCGTCTGCCGACGCTGCGGAGGCCAATTCACAAGCGGCTGCCGCGCAGGCGTCCGC
>DATNBB010000214.1:0-7253 GCA_035607335.1 Binatia bacterium
CGCCTGATGAACGGGCAGTGGACGGTAGCCGCTGCGCGCGCGGATGCGGTATTTGCCTTCACCCGGACCCTTGAGCTTCACGGTGATGGCCCGCCACCCGCGATTGGGATTCGGCTGCGGATAATAGTAGAGAGTATAGAGATGCGACAAGTCGTTGCGAATTGCAGTGAACGCTTTTTTCTCCTCGGTCCAATTTTTGGCGAAATAGACTTCGCCTCCGGTGGACGAGCTGATGCGGTTGAAAACCTTGTTGGAAAGCGGATCCTGCTCCGCCTGATGCGTGCTGATCATGTAAATCGCAACACCTTCGGATTGTGCAAGCTCTTCCACGTCCTCCGGCGGCGCAAGGCTGGCATTGTCCGGACCATTTGAAAATACGACGATCACTCTGCGGCCTGTGATGGTGCCGGCATCACGGAGCGTGAGCAAAATGGCATCGTAGAGCGCGGCGTTGTCGCCTGCCACCGTTTCACGGACGCTGCGAAGCACCTTCAGGCGATCCGGCGTCAGCGACGAGGCGCGAAAAAGATCGCGGCTGTAAGAATAGAGAGCAACGCGATCGGGCCCTTGCAGCGACTGAACGAAATCGGCGATCGCGTCTTGCGCATAGACAAAGCCGTGATACATGTAATTGCTCGTATCGAAAAGAATGAATACGCTGGCGCCGGCGAGAGGCGAGTCGTCGCTGTTATCTGCCGGATCGTTTGCCTCTGGCACAGCGGGCAGAGATGCTGTAGCCCCAACGGGCTGAGAATCCTTTGTATCAGTGGCTGCCACTACTTCGGAAAGTCTTCTTGGTGCGTTGTCACCCTCCGCGAACATGGCCATGTTCTGCGGGATGCCGTCTTCGGCGACATAAAAATCGCTTGGTTTCAGCCCCGTAATGTACTTGCCGCGGCGGTCCGTCACGGCGACATTGAGCTGTACCATCTCAACGCTCATGCGAATGTCCGGTGGATTCTGCCGTGCGGCATGGGCCGTGATTACGGCCGTGGAGCTAATGACGATGCCCGGTACAAGCAACGCAAGAAGATACTTTCTTCCGATCATGTTTGCCTCACACGCCCTTCGCGGGCATTCCGTTCCGCATCGGCATCAAACTTTCCTCGCAGTGGCGGCCCGCCAAACGTCGTTAGGGAAGGGGCATATTGATCTTTGGCACACCGGCGACTTGCCCCTTGCGAAATTCAGTGCCGGTTTCGCGCATTGCCCGAAGAAGCGCCGGCCAATCGTCAAAATCGCTGCCAAAGATCTTTTCGACCATGCGGCGCGTCAGCACAGGCGCCAGTTCGTTGAGCATCACGGGCGTGTAGCCCATTTCGTCCGCCAGGCGCGCCCAATAAAGGTTCGTCGATTCCCATGACTCCGCGAGCAGCTCACTGGCATAGTCCATCACAGAAGGAAACGGCCGCAGGTTCAGAATCGAGTCGGCGTAATTCTGCGTGATTGTCGGATGGGGAACGCCGAAATCTTGCGAGAGCACCTTAGGGTCAACCTGCGAAGGGTCTCGCTTGGCGAGTGCTTCCAGTTCCGTTCCGGCCGTCCCCCAGACGCCGGTGCGGTCAGGGAATTTCTTCCGAAACTCTTCCGTGAGATAAAACTCATCGGCGGGCGCGATTCTTCTCAACGCCTCATCCGCCCGTCCGGCAGCGAGTTCGGCATTTACTGCATCCATTGCCTCGGGCGAAAGGCGATCCGCGAGGATTGTGCTGACCTCCGGCCGAAGAGAAGAATCTTTTGCGGCGCGGTCCACAAGCTCCTCTCCGGCTTGTTGATAGAGAGAGGCGGCATGGAGAGCGTCCTGGGAAGTTGACCACCAGCGTGGAACTACGCTCGTGGTCAGTAGGTCTGCTGCGGTGTCGTGCCAGATCAATGCCTGGACGTTTTCAGGAACGATAAAATCCTGCTCGATTTCGGCCAGTGCGTAAGGCAATCCGGCGAGTGAGCCGGAAAGATGCGTGCCGTTGCCCGCCGTCAATCCGATGCCAAAGAGCTGAGGCGCTTCCCATGCGCGGTTTTGTCCGACGGACTCTGACGCCAGAAAATCATGCTCGCGCACCAGAAGCGGGCTATTGTGCAGAATCTGCGCGCCGGGCGGCTGGTAATATGCGTAATTCAGGCCAACCAGAGTATCGCGCAGAAAAGGCGTGAGAGCGCCTCGCATCAGCGATGCCTGTTTGGGCGGCTCGGAACCGCTGATCGCCTTGCGAAGATCGGTATGTAGTTCGATCATCACGTGATGATTTGGTTCGTGTCCTGGTGCCCACTCGGCGCGTTCGGCTTCGGTGAACATTGCACGCGGCGCTCGCGCTTCTTCCAGTTCCTCCGCTAAACCCTGCGCACGTGCTGCGTCAACCCCGTTAGGCGTGTGCGTCAGAGCCGCGAAATCGTCACCGAGCTCAAGCAGGGTGTCTAGTGGAACGAGACGCTGGTCGGTCATCACTGTACGAATATCGTTCGCGAGCCTGTCATGAACTTGGCGTGAATCGACGGTAGGCATCTGCGGGCCGGCAAGCAAATCGATGATCTTCTGCTGAGAGACATTCGAATCGCCGGAGGCCGCTGTCACAACCGCGGTTAGCGAACTGCGCGTCGCATCAAAAAGCTGCGCAGAGACGCCAAAGGTGCCAAACGGTTCGATGGTTTGCCGCCAGCTTGTATTAAGGTCCGACGGTGCGATTTGGCCTTGACGTGCAAAGATTTGCCAGAGGCCGACATTCGCTTCGAATATGCCCATCGTATCGGCGCGAAGCATCGGCTCGCGGATGGCGTCGATTTTCTCGGTTGCCTTCACAAAGAGTGCGATCGATGCATCGTTCAGGCCCGAAAATTCGGCAAACATCCCGTATTGGTCATGCAGCTTTCCATAATGCGCGATCAAAAGGCGAGTCGTTTCAGCGTTGAGCCGCGCTGCGCTGGCGCGGTTTCGGTCGATTTCGCTCAGGGTTTCGTAGGTTTCGAGTGGGCCGTTCGTGGAGTTGAACCGTGCAAGAGCGAACATTCCCTCCATGAACTGGTCCGGATTCTTCCAATGCTCGACTTTCCGGGAGAGTTCGCGCTCCATTTTTGAATCCGATTTTTTGCGGAAGGCACCCGCCCAAGCGGCTATCCCGCCGGGTACTATGGGCTCACCGCTGTCGTCGAGCGGAAGGCGCGCCGTCAGCAGCAGAAGATCGGCGCCGGGCCGGAAGATCGAGCGTACCGAATCGTGGGAGGTGTCGTTGCCGTGGAACGCATCGTAAAAGCGCTGCAGGCGGCCGTCTGTGGTGAAGTATTGAAGTTGGCGGTCCGGCGCGCGCGAAATAGCATCGTAATACTCGGCGAGCCAGCCGCCGTCTTTCGCCAGCAAGCCGTAGATGAACTTAGCGGGATCCCCTGGATCGGCGCCGACCAACTTCTTCCACGCTGGTTCGGCCACACTGCCGCCGGGAACCGCCACGCGGCCGTCACGCACGGCGAGGCTCGGGCCGTAGAAATCCAGCACGGAGGCATACGGCAGCAGTTTCTGCACTCCGCCGCTACGCAGCAGGATTTCACGCGCGTTGTTGTCCACGCGCGAAAGTCCCCAATACAGCCGCGATAGCGAAGCGTTCTGGTCCAGCGCATCGATCACGTCCACATCCGTGCTGTTCGCTTTACCGGTCCAGTCCGCTTTCGTATAGATCAAGGGAACCCGCGTTGAAGCGTACGGCGTAGTGAAGGGTTTCCCTTGCTGCAACGCAAGTTGAAGGTCTGCGAGGGGGAATCCGGAATCGACGGTGATAAACGCCTTCTCGGGATCGTCTACTTCGATCGCGGGAATCCCTTTGCATCCATTCTCAAGCTTGTAACCCAAATCGGCGAGCAGTTGCCGCGAATTTTCGCAATCGGAAAACCCCAGCGTCTGTTTTGCTCCTGCAAGAGAAGCCAGCGTGTTCGCCTGAACAAAATAGCGTCTGAATATAAGGAGAGCCTCGGTGGCTTTCGGTGACTTTTCTTTTGAACCCTCAAAGCCATACGTCTCGACGAAATGGCCAAAGAGCGGCAACACCTGATCTGGCGTTACTTGCTGGCTGATCCCGGACATCCTTAGAAACGGGCGCAAAGGGCCCGGAATCAGAATGTAATTCGTGGAGGATTGCTCCGGTTTTGCTTCTCCAGCGGCGGCAGTATTGGTTTGCGGCGAAAATTCAGACTGCGCGGAAATTGCGGAGGAACCTTGCGGTGAAGGTTGGCTGCGCGCAACTTCGCCACAAAGGGCGCACGCACAGATGAGCACAAACAAAGAAACTACTCGCAAGCGAAGGAAGAGACACATGGCCTTGATGCTCCTTCCGGCCCTGCACCGATGGGTTGTTTAACCCGCCTGGAACAGCGGGTACGGTTTTATGCTCCCGGGTTACGAAACCACCGAATATGACCAGCGCAGAATCGTCGGAGTCTTGGTGGCAACTGTGGGCTGGCCCAAAACTGCCGCATAGCGTAAACCATTCGGTCGTCAATTCCAACAGATTCTCGCTACGGTCTATTGGGTAGCGATGCCGCGGTGGTCACGGTAGTGCGCGCAGTTATCCGCGTAAAAATCCACAGGTCTTTTAGCCTTGTGCTGGCCGATTCGTGTTTCTGTTTTGTCATAGCTTTGTTTTTGTTTCGTCACCAATCCGGTTGCTCTATCTTCAACGTCCGGCGTTCAGCTGCTGAAGTGCCGCAGCCCGCACTTCAGGATCGTTTCCTCGTGCCGCAATCCGCAATTCTTGGGCGGCGCCAACCGCATCGCCGGTCATCCGCAAAGCAACACCGAGCTCGAAATGGGCGCGCCAGAAATCCGGCTGAAGCCGGACGGCGCTGCGCAGCTCGCGAGTCGCGCCTTGAGGATCGCCGGTAGCCGTTAACAAATATCCCCAAAGCTCGTGCGCGGCAGGATTCTTCGCGTCCGCTTCCACTGCTGCTTGCGCCTGTTTTTCGGCGTTCACGTTTTCTCCAAGCGCCGCAAGGAGCCTCCCGTAATTGAGCCGGGCCCCGGCAAAATTGGGATTGAGCCGAATACTCAGTTCGAAAAGATACCGCGCTTCCGGGATTTTCCTTTCTTCTGCAAGCAGGCCCGCAAGATTCGACTGCCATTCCGCATGATTCGGCTGCAGCCGCACCGCTTCGCGAAACTCCTTTTCAGCGCCTGCCAAATCGTTGCTGCGTACGAGCAGGCCGCCAAGATAATTGTGCGGTTCGGCTATATCGCCATCGAGGCTTACGGCTTTCGTGAGAGCTTCCCTGGCTTCTGCGTTTTTGTTTTCTTGGAAGAGCGCTTGGCCGAGCAGCGCCCACGCAACCGGATCGTTCGGTGTCTTGTCGACGAGGCCACGCAGTGTCGTTTCCGCACGCGACCATTGCTGCCAATCAACCTGCGCGACACCCAGCTTAAGCAGAATGACAGACGAGTCCGGAGCATGTTGGAGAGCCGTACGATACATCGCCGTGGATGCTGCCGCGTTCCCCGCAGAATGAAGCGCGTCCGCAAGGTCCACATAATAGGTAGCGCCTGCGGGATGGTATTTCTGGATGAGGGTAGCCAACTTCGGAATACCCTCGCGTAGATTGCTCTCGTCCTTTACTTGAGCCGCGGCAACATCGAGTTGATTTAGGGGTGTCGGCGCGAGGCTCGGCGGGTAATAGAGCGTCACTTCGCCTTTGTAGGAAGTCGCTGGAGTCTCATAGTACTCATTCTTCGCGGCAAGCAAATCCGGCGGTGGACGGCGCTGGATCAAATGGTCCGTCATCACGATATGAATGGCATCATCGGTGCGCCGTTTCGGCATATGGCAACTGATGCAGTCCGTATCGGAGGGATGTGAACCCTCCACGACGGCCTGCGCGATTGTAGTGGCGTGACACTCGTTGCAGACCGCGTTGTAATGCGTTTTCGCTGCCTCGCCACGTGGGATGTCGTGCGGGTTATGGCATGTCGTGCACGTCAGCCGGTGTGCATCGTCATTCTTCTGCGTCTGCAGGAAGCATTGCGACTCGCGTAGCCGGTAGGCCGCGCCCGCCACTTCAAAGCGTTTGTTCTGGCCGGGTGCGCGGTCGAACGACAGCCGGAAATCGGCAAGCAGCTGTCCGGGAATATATGAGAATGGCCCCCGATTCACGCGTTGGATTGAGTGCGGCAGCAGCAGGCTGGTCGTTTCGAGATGGCACTCCATACAAACTTCCATTTCGCGCTCGGGGGAAAGCCGCCCTGGATTCACGATTGAAGCGCGTATCTCTTGCGCAGTTGCGCCCGGTTTTCCGACCGTTTCGATGTGTCTCTGGCCCGGTCCATGGCAGCGCTGACAATCGATTCCCGTGGGAAGGGGCTGCTCAAAAACCGGCTCGGCGTCCTCCTCCGCATGCCCATCTGGAACTTTCGGATAGCCGTTGTGGCAGAACATGCACTCGTAATGAACCAGTCGCGTCGAGCCTGGATAATCCGCCCTATCGAAACCGGGAATCATTCCCCACGTGCCGCCGTTTTCCGCGTACCAGCCGAGCGGCAGTTGCTGGAGGGTGTTGCGCGCGGTCAGATGCAAGTACGTTTTCGCGTGATTACCTGAGCCCAGAACGTAATCGATCCTCTTTTCTTCAACATTCGTTTCCTGCCCGTTGAATCCGCTTTGCCAACGGCGTTCGAACACCTCGCCGTCGCGTTTGATGATGGCGAAATAGCTCTGCGAGGCGGCATGGAAATACGCTTGGCCATCGGGAAACTTCTCCTCCGTCGTATCCGCGGTAATTTTCGAAAAGGATCGGCTCATGCCCGTCAGCGCGTATGTTTTTGCAATATCGGCGTGGCATTGCGCACACCAGGCGCCATCGACATAGCTGTTAGGGGCCGTTTTTACTGAGGTGTACGCGCCGGTGATAGGAGCGGAAGCAGTGCGTTGAGGCAGCCTCTGCTGGGCAATCAATACGCCGCTCAAGATGACGGTTGCGAGAATCGAGCCGCTGGTGAAGACGCGGATGGCTGTGGCTTTTCTCATGCGCGCAGCAGTATAAACCGAAAGGAGAAAAGCGATTCCAGCGTACTAAACGCGAGAGGTCCTAATTTACGGTTGGCTGACGAGTTGGTGTACCTGATTGCCGCTTAGCTCGGCCCTAAGAACATCGCATTCCAGATTCTTATTGCCTAGGTCGCGTCGCAAACGGGAATTTTCCTGCTCCAATTCTCTCAGACGCCGAATGCCACTGGCGGCCAGGCCTTGGTACTGCGTTCTCCACCTGTAAAAAGTGGCCTCGCTCAC
>DATNBB010000220.1:0-12764 GCA_035607335.1 Binatia bacterium
TCGGCGCCGAAATCGCGTCGGGCCTTTTCTTTCTTGCGGAGTACGCCGGCGATCCAGCAGGCACAGTGAAGTTTCAGCTTGAGGACCAGCTTTTCTGGCCGGACGCCCCGAATCCGGATGCGGCCTATGTTCACCGGCTTGCGGTCCGTCGCTGTTATGCGGGAAAAGGCATTTCGACCGCGCTTCTGGCCTGGACTGCTGAGCGCGCGCAGCATCTTGGTCGGCGCTTCTTGCGTTTGGATTGCGATGCGGACCGGCCCAAGCTACGCGCTGTTTATGAGTCGTTCGGTTTTCGGCATCACAGTTACCGTCATGTGGGCTCGTATTTTGTTGCTCGCTACGAACTCGACGTCGCAACGCGGGGAGTGCAATAACTCACGGCGCGACGACTTGTCAGGGGCGGCCGTCGTTCCGTGCAAATGTTCGATTTGATTTGTTAAACTGTACGACCGCGCCACAGTCGTTCGCGGCTGACACAATCATTGAGGGCACCGTAAGTTTGAATGTAGCGCCGCGGTCTTCAGCGCGGCACAGCCTTTACTTAAAGAGCAGGATTTTGACCACAGCGAACCAACAAACCGTATCCCCAGCCGCAGCGCCGAATCCGAACAGGATCGGCGAGCGCCTGCTCGACCGTATCGGCAATACGCCGCTGCTCGCACTCGACCGTATCGGGGCCGAATTTCCCAACGTTCAAATTCTCGGCAAAGCCGAATGGTTCAATCCCGGCGGCTCCGTGAAGGATCGCGCGGCCTATTCAATGATCCGCGACGGCGAACGGCGCGGCCTGCTGCGTCCAGGCAAGATCATACTCGACGCGACAAGCGGCAACACGGGTATCGCTTACGCGATGATTGGCGCGGCGCTCGGTTACAAAGTAAAACTGTGCCTCCCATCGAGCGCGTCGCCGGAAAGGAAGCACATCCTCAGCGCGTATGGCGTGGAGATTGTCTACACGCCGGGCGACGAGGCAACGGACGGCGCCATCCGCCGCGTGCGCGAAATCTATCAAGCCGATCCCGATCGCTACTTTTACCCCGATCAGTATGGCAATCCCGCGAACCCGGCGGCGCACTACAACACTACTGGTCCGGAAATTTGGGAGCAGACCCACGGCGAGATCACGCATTTCGTCGCTGGACTCGGCACCAGCGGCACATTCATGGGCGTCACGCGCCGCCTTCGTGAATTGAATCCGAAAATTCGCTGCATTAGCATGCAACCGGATTCCGGCTTTCACGGCCTCGAAGGCCTGAAGTACATGGCCACCTCGATCGTTCCGCCCATTTATGACTCCGCCCTGGCGGATGAAAACCTCGAAGTGCAAACGGAAGATGCGCATGCGATGGTCAAGCGCCTCGCGCGCGAAGAGGGTTTGCTTGTTGGGGTCAGCGCGGGAGCCGCTGTGTGCGCATCAATGGCAGTTGCGCGCCGTCTGCCGCGCGATGAGCGCGCTGTCATTGTCACCATTCTTCCCGATTCGGGCGACAAATATCTCACTGACAAATTCTGGAGCGAAGATTGAGCGCGTTCACATTGAAAATCGGCGACCTATTGACGCGGCGCATCGAAGCCCACGGTGTCGAGACGTTTCCCTATGAATGCTGCGGTGCGCTTCTCGGACGCGACGACGACGCAGGCCGTGAGGTGAAGGAGCTTTTTGCACTTTCAAACCACCGCGATGACTCGCCGCGCAATCGTTTCGAGATTACGCCCGAGGATGTGCTTCTCGCCGAACGGACCGCGCGGGAGATGAAGCTTGACCTGATCGGATGGTATCATTCCCATCCCAATGCGCCGGCGCGGCCCAGCGAATTTGATCGCGAACATGCGTGGCCGTGGTACAGCTATATTATTGTAAGCATTCGGGATGGCGCGCCAAAGGAGATGACGTCTTGGCGATTGCAAGATGACCGTTCAGCCTACGATTCCGAGGCAATTGAATCGGTAACCGCTTGAATGGGCATCTAATTGGCCGGGTTGAGGCGCAAAAATGCGGTTCTAATCGCAGCAGCAAAGAATTAAAATTCGATGTAAGCTGTTGAAAACAAAGAACAAGACTTTTTCTAATCGCAATCAGAACGCCGTAAACGCGAAATCGGCAATGAGGAGAATCGGATGCCAGTGAAAGTCATGATCCCCACGCCCCTGCGGGCCTATGCGGGCAAACAGGATAGCGTGCATCTGCAGGCGGCAACCGTCGGCGAAGCCCTTTCGTCTCTCACAGGGCAGTTCGCCGAACTGAAGCGCCACCTCTTCACGGAGGACGGGCGTCTGCGTAGCTTCGTCAACGTCTACGTGAACGACGAAGACATCCGCTATCTTCAAAAGGACCAAACCAAGGTAAAGGAAGGCGACACCATCAGTATCGTCCCTTCGATCGCAGGCGGTCTTTAGCTTTGATGTTTCGTGATGCGCGTGCCTCTGCCAATCGGACGTGCCGCGGATGAAACGACATAGGAGCGTATGCTTGTTTACCCTGACTGTTCTTGCAAAGGGCTACGCCCTTGTGATTGACGCAGGAGATTTGTAATGCCAACGAAAACAGAAACGCACGCAGCCCCGGCCCAGAATCAACCGGCCACGACGCTCTCCAAAGAGGAGATCCTTCGGTATAGCCGTCACCTGATCATGCCTGAAGTCGGCATGGAGGGTCAGCTCAAGCTCAAGAACGCTAAGGTGCTCTGCATTGGCACAGGCGGCCTAGGTGCGCCCCTCGGACTCTATCTCGCAGCAGCGGGCGTAGGCCGCATCGGCATCGTCGATTTCGACGTAGTCGACAACACAAACCTGCAACGGCAGGTGCTGTTCGCCAATGACGACGTCGGTAAACCGAAAGTCGCGGCTGCAGCGGCGCGCTTGCGCGGACTAAACCCAGACATCACAATCGACGTGCACGAAACGCATCTCTCGAGCGACAACGCCCTCGAAATATTCAAGGACTATGACATCATCGTCGATGGCACCGATAACTTCCCCACGCGCTATCTCGTAAACGATGCCTGCGTCCTGCTGGGCAAGCCCAATGTATACGGTTCGATCTTCCGCTTCGATGGCCAGATCACCATTTTCGGCTATCCGGGCGGCCCGTGCTATCGCTGCCTCTACCCAGAACCACCCCCGCCCGGTCTAGTCCCCTCTTGCGCCGAAGGCGGAGTTTTGGGTGTATTACCCGGTATCGTCGGCACGATCCAAGCAGCGGAAACTCTAAAACTCATCCTTGGCAAAGGCGATCCGCTCGTCGGACGCTTGCTTCTCTTTGACGCTATGGGCATGAAGTTCCGCGAGCTCAAGCTGCGCAAGAACCCGGAATGCCCGGTCTGCGGAGAGCACCCAACTGTCACCGAACTAATCGACTATGTCCAATTTTGCGGTATTCGCGGCGAGGAGGCGCCAAGCACCGTGACAAACATTCCTGAAATTACCCCGCGTGAGTTGAAAACGCGGCTCGACCGCGGCGACGACCTATATATCCTCGACGTCCGTGAGCCGCACGAATACCAAATCTGCAATCTCGGCGGGCACTTGATCCCGCTTGGCGAGCTTTCCCGCCGCGCGGCGGAGCTCGACTCGTCCAAGGAAATCGTCGCTCACTGCCGCAGCGGCAAGCGCTCGGCGGAGGCTGTCGACTTCTTGCGGAAGGCGGGATTCAAGAAGATTTGGAACTTGAAGGGCGGAATCCTGGCGTGGTCAGACGAAGTCGATTCGTCAGTGCCCAAATACTAAGCAAGTCGAGTTTATAATGGAGGCCTGATGCCAGGCACAAAGATCACGGTTCGCGACAACGGTTCTCTGTTCATCGAAGGCGACTTTGAAGTCCTGGACGCGACCGGCAAAGTGTTCGGTTTAGCAGGACGCACTGCCATTTCACTGTGTCGTTGTGGCCAATCAGAAAAGAAGCCCTTTTGCGACGGCACCCACAAGCGCCAAGGCTTCCAAAGCGCCTGCATGGCTCACGATTTGCCGACGCCGCAACCGAAGGTCTAGCGAAAGCAGCAATTCTTTATGGACCGGGAATCCTCTTCCCGGTCCTTTTCGTTTTTACACGCCAGATGAACCGCCGCTGGTGACCAATACGTCACTCCCCCTCGCATGAGACGTGTGCAACCCCGCCATAATGTTACGCTTCTCTAGTACTAGAACTATGTAGAGTTTCGGCCTATCACGTGCTGTACCTTCTTGGGGGAACGTGTACTTGGGGGCTTTGTGGTTCAACCGGGCAAAGTTTGGCGATTCATTCATCGTTTTCGCATTCTGCTGCTGGGCATCATCGCCGTACTGGCTTACTGCACTCTGCTTGGAGTACTTCGCAGTTCGTCGTACGTGACTGATCCTTTACTCGACACTTACCTCGAGATGGCAGGAAGTCTGGTCGCCTTCACCTTCGCCGCAAACGCCCTTGTACGCTTTCGAGGCACTCGAGATCGCATTTCGCTCATTTTGGCATTCGGTTTCATGCTGGCCGGCCTCATTGAAGTCGGTGCCAGCCTGACCTTCTACCGCGGCATGCTCGTCGCCACGGCCGGCGCTTATCCCAATCAAACCGCTCTGGGCTGGCTCGCGGGGCGAACCCTTCTCGCAGTTCTTTTGATCGCCGCGCTTGTCGTGGAAAATCGCATCCCAGTCTCGCGCGAACCTGCGAAGGAAATGGCTGGCGCAACGCTCGTCGTGGGCGCAATCGCCTATATCACCAGTATCTTTTATTTCATGATGCCGGCGGCTCTCAAGGTGCATCCCACCGCTCTGATTCCCCGCCCTTGGGAACTGATCCCAGCAGCGATCTTCACCGCAGCCGCGATCGCATTCGGCCGTCGTCTTCGCCGCGCGGACGCATCACTCGACCGCGCGCTCTTTATTGCGGCCGTTCTCAGCGTGCTCTGCAATCTCGCAATGGCCGAATCGGGCCGTATGCTGGATGCGCCGTATACGCTCGCGCACGGCTTGGTTGTCCTGAGCTATATCGTTGTCCTCGGGGGCACGCTCCTCGACAATGCCCGGCTCTTCGATCAGGTCAGCCGGCAGGCAAATCTTGATCCGATGACGGGCTTGGCGAATCATCGCCAGATGTTCGAAGTTCTCCAAAGCGAACTCCAGCGCTCTAGCCGCACCGGCCGCAGTTTCGCCGTGCTCCTCTTCGATCTCGATGGTTTGAAAAAAATCAACGATCGCTACGGCCATCTAACTGGCACTAAAGCCATCAAGCGTCTCGCCATCGCGCTCAAAAACGGCAGCCGGGCCATCGACACACCTGCGCGCTACGGCGGCGACGAGTTCGCTCTTATCCTGCCCGAATCGACAACAAGCGAGGCCCAACAAGCGGCAAAGCGCATTTGCGACCGCCTCGCGAACGATACCTTGCGTCCGCGAATCACGGTCAGCGTCGGCGTGGCTGTCTATCCCGCCGACGGTACGACCATTGAGAAACTCTTGGGAGCAGCAGACGTTTCACTCTATCGGATGAAAGGCAGCACGGGGCCAAAGAAGACACGCATACGGCACGTCGCAGCGTGCCTATAAAAACAATTGGAGGGGCGAAATGGCGCTTGGGATGGGGGTCCCTAAGTCATTCATTGCAGTACGCACTGAGAAACGCGTTCCAATGGAAGTAGGCGTCCGCATCACGGGTCATGACGCAATTCCCGGCACCGAAACAACGTTTACGCAAAACGTCAGCCCGCGGGGTGCGCGCGTGCTCAGCACTCGGCCCTGGAAGACCAACGACCAAATGGTCATCTCCACCATGACCGGCGCGTTCCGTGCAACCGCGCGTGTCGCTTATTGCACGATTACCGCAGAGAGCAATTTTGCTGTCGGCGTCGAATTTATCGAACCAAACGGCAGGTGGGTAGTCGACCAGCCCGCCTGTTAGCAACGTTCTTTATCGGTGCACCTGGGCGTCTTTTAAGCAGTGCAAGATTGCTGCGCATCTCTTCTCTGTGGAACCTTGCGTCTGCGGCGACCGTTTTCGTCGTCGCTAAGAGCGCCTTGTCTCCGCCAAAACAAAATGACATCAGCCTGAAGTTCATCCGCGAAGCGGCGAGCAGAAGGATTTCTCTTCTTCTACTGTTAACGCGCAGCATCTCCAAACCGCTACTGCACAAATCCCACGTTGGGATCCGGCATCGGGCCTTCGGGCAGCGTCCCGAACTGCGCCTCGTAACGCGACACGTTCTCCTGCAACGCGCGCATTAGCCGCTTCGCATGTGCCGGCGCCACGATCATGCTTGCCACGAGCTTTCCCTGCGGTACAGTCGGATATACATAAACAAAATTGAGCGTGAACTCCTCGGCATTATGATGAACCACCACCAGGTTCGCGTACTGCCCCAACAGCTCCTTCTCGTCCGCCTTGATCTGCACTTGCTGTGGTTTTGGCGCCTCAGTCATCCGTTTTCTCCTCGCTGCTAACCGACCACTATAACAAACCCCTCTTCCTTTTTCGCGACATCCCAAAACGCATTCATTGACTCGCTCCTTAGTTAAGCGTAGTTTATATCTATTGTTCATGCAGGTTAACTTATGGCGGACATAATCGCTGGCAACAAAGTGGCAGACATCCCCCAGGGCGCTGCTCAAAGCGCACGTGCCAAATCGCACGAGCCTTGGTGGTATCTGGGCCCCGCCTTCGTCGCCTCCGTCGCCTATATGGATCCCGGCAACTTCGCCACCAACATCGAAGGCGGCGCGCGCTTCGGCTACGAACTGCTCTGGGTGCTGCTCTGGTCCAACGCGATGGCGATCCTGGTGCAATATCTTGCAGCGAAACTTGGTATCGCGACTGGCCGCACCTTACCTGAAAACTGCCGCGCCGAATACTCCCGTGGCATGAACGTCTTTCTTTGGATCGCCGCGGAAATCGCCGCGATGGCCACCGATCTCGCCGAATTTCTTGGCGCCGCGCTCGGTTTCTATCTCCTCCTTGGCATCTCGCTGCTTCCGGCTGCGATACTTACCGGCATCTGCGTGATGCTGATTCTTGCTATCGAACAGTTCGGTTTTCAATGGCTCGAGCGCGTAATTATGTCGTTCGTCGGCATCATCGGAATCGCCTACGCATTCGAAATGTTCGCCAGCAAACCTGCATGGGCGCCGATTGTCAGGAACACGTTCATTCCCGAGATTCACTCGTCTTCTATATATCTGGCCGTCTCCATGCTCGGTGCAACGGTAATGCCTCACGTTATCTATCTGCACTCTTCGCTCGTTCTCCCGCGCCGCACGGCGAGCGACCGCAACGAGCACCGGCACCGCAAAATGGAGCTCTTCGATGTACTTCTCGCCATGAACGGCGCGTGGCTCATTAACTCCGCCATGGTCGTCATGGCCGCGGCCGTTTTTTTCGGCAATGGAATCCACGTCTCATCGATTGAAGCGGCGCATTCCACGCTCATACCGCTCCTCGGCAAATTCGCCGGCATTGCATTTGCCGCTGCGCTGCTCTGTTCGGGACTTTCCTCGTCAACGGTGGGCACGATGGCCGGCCAGGTCATCATGCAAGGCTTCATGAATTTTAAAATCAGCGTGTTCCTGCGCCGGCTCGTCACGATGATTCCCGCGATCATCGTTATCGCGGTCGGCCTTGACCCGCTTAAAACTCTCGTTCTCAGCCAAGCCGTACTCAGCTTCTGCCTGCCCTTTGCAATGATTCCTCTGCTGCTGCTCACGCGCCGAGCCGACCTTATGGGCACACACGTCAACCGTCGCACTACAAACTATCTGGCAGGCCTCGCGACAACGATCATCCTCGCCATGAACGTCTGGCTGCTTTACGCAATCGTCGCCGGAAAATCCTGACACTGTGCGAAAATGCGTGTGTTATCTGGCACCCTCTTGAATAGTTGCACTCTGGATTAAAGATGTAGGGCCTTACTTGCTGAAGCTATTTATGCGGTGCGCTGCCAGGATGTCTACACACCACTAGATTGAATGTAGGAATTTCCGAATCGCATGGCCACTTCAATTCCGCCATCTCGCCGCAAACGCTCCAAGACTCCCGGATATATCGGCATGGCGATTCTCTGCGCGCTCGTGCTTGTATTTGCTATTTCTTTCGTCCGCGAACGCATCGAAGAAAATGCCGCCCACAATTTGCAGAATCCCGTCCCGGCGAATCCCGCAGCTCTCGCGGCGGCCAAGATCAATTACAACTCAAAATGCGCGAGTTGCCACGGGTCAAATGGCGATGGCAAAGGAGACAAAGCACAAGGTCTCTGGAAAACGCCCACGGACTTCCGCAACGCAGGCCAGATGGACCGCCGCACTGATGGAGATTTGTACTGGGTCACCACAAGAGGAAGCTGGCCCATGCCTGCATTTGAAGATAAACTCACGCCAATCGAACGCTGGCAACTAGTCGACTACATCCGCACCTTCTCGAAAATCCAAGCACCCTGAGCGAACGCGGACCCGTCGGCAATATCCGCATCGACGAATTAGATCCTCGCCGCTGATAGCGCCCGTTGTTGCCTCGGGTTTCTCCTCTACCTCCTTTGCGTCCTTTACGTCCTCTGCCTCCTGGCTCTGTGCCTGCGTGTCTCCCTGGCTAAGCGACTACTTCACCTTGCCCAGTGCATCGGCGACTTCCTTTATATCCGGCACGGTCGGAATATCATAATTTTTGAACCACGCGACTTTGCCCGCACGATCCACGATCGCAATCGCCCGCCCCGTAATTCCTTTGTCCGCCAGGTAGACGCCAAATTTATCGCCGACCGCGCCGCGCGGCTGAAAATCCGCCAGCAACGGATAATGAATGCCCATCTTCTCTGCAAACGCCTTGTGCGACCACACGCTATCCACGCTGATGCCGAGCACCTGCGCATCGAGCTTCTCGAAATTCTTCATATCATTCACAAAACACGCGTGCTCATTCGTGCACACCGGGCTCCAATCGAGCGGATAAAACATCACCACCACGTTCTTCTTGCCCTGAAAATCCGAAAGCTTCACTTCCTTCTGATTCTGATCCTTCAACGTAAACTCTGGAGCTGCTGCCCCCACCGAAATCGCCATTTCACCATTCTCCGTTCGTTAGTATGGATATTTCTGCGTTCAATCGCACCGCATCATCATATCTGACAATCCGCTGCTCTTGACCGCCTTTCCGCGCCATTCTGGCTGTAAGTCCGACGCCGCACCGTCTCATGCCTCTTTTGCGACGACAACATGCACGGCGAGCTCCGTGGAAACACGTTCGGTGCACCGATACCCGAGATGTGCCATGTCCAGGCCTGTGAATAGATTCTCGCCGGAGCCCATCAGGATCGGACGAAAAGCGAGATGTAGCTCATCGATGAGCCTTGCGCGAAGATACTGCTGAATCGTGGCAACGCCGCCGCCGATACGCACGTCCTTACCCTTCGCGGAGTCTTTCGCCTGTTGCAAGGCGGCATGGATTCCGTTCGTTACGAAGTGAAATGTCGTGCCGCCTTTCATCACAAGTGGCGGCCGCGGATGATGTGTCAACACGAACGTCGGTACGTGATACGGCGGTTCGTCGCCCCACCATCCTTTCCATGAGTCGTCCAGCCACGGACCGCGAACTGGGCCGAACATGTTACGTCCCAGAATCCAAGCGCCCACGTTCTCCATGCCTCTGCGAGCCCAATTATCGTCAACGCCAGTCGAGCCCCCTTCATGCCCGTGCATCTCTCTCCACGTGCGAGTGGCAAAAAACCATTCGAACAGCTCAGGGCCGCGAGTACCGAGAGGATTCTCGAGGCTCTGATTTGGACCGGCAGCGTAGCCGTCAAGCGAAATAGCAAAGGAACTGACGCGGATTTTGGGCATAACCTCTTGAGTATAGGCGAAGCACCGGAACTTTTGTAATTGGGGCGGTGATCATCGTGACAGCGGCCATATAGGCCAGCCGTCGATATGTCTCCCCAAAGCTGCGTGTGGATCTGACGAACCAGCTTGAGGGGCAATCCCACTCAACCTAATGCGAAGTTCGTCAGCACAGCCATATGTGAGTAAGACAGGTCCGCGGCAACTTTTCGCAAATTTGTCTTAATCCTTTGACCCTTTTATCCCCCGTTTTCCGCTATACCAGGTAGACACACAAATTTCGCGCCGAATGGACTTTGCTACGGGTCTGTTCGGCTTGGACTAGGTCCATGAAAAACGTTACCCCTTCCGTCGAAGATGAATTTGAGCAGTGGCTTGTCCTGGCACTTGAATACGAGCGTAAGAGGACGGTCCAGGAACCAACGTCGCCAAAAGAGGATTCCCTTTCCGCGCAGGCGGCAAATCACCAAGGCCAATAGACAGAATCCCGCGTCACCGCACCTCATGCTCTGCCGCCGGCTCACTGCTCCGCGGTGGCGCGGGTTCTAATCTCACGCTTCGGCGGGCCAAGCGTTCTTGACACCGCTTCGGCCCCACTCCTAAGCTCGTCGCGTGACAATCTCACGCCGCAGTTTCGTTAAAATCGCGGCGGCCGCTGCGGCGCTGCCGCGCGTGGCTTTTACGCAAACCTCCGCGCCAAGACCGGCGCGGAACGAATCGCGCGAAGTTCTTCGCGAATTACCATATTCGTCCGTCCAACTCGCAGGCGGCCCTTTCAAGCGCCAATACGATGCCCTTCGCGCTCACTATCTCGCGCTTGATAATGACCGCCTGCTGAAGGTCTACCGCCAGCGCGCCGGCCTGCCCGCTCCAGGTGAAGATATGGGCGGCTGGTACGATTTCAACGGCTTTGTTCCAGGGCACGCTCTTGGTCAGTTCATTTCCGGCCTCGCGCGCATCGGAGCGAGCACCGGCGATCAAGCGTGTCATGAGAAAGTCCACGCGCTCGTCACCGGCTTTGGAGCTACGCTAGGAGCGAAAAATCAGTCCATCCTGCGGCCAGAGACAAATCTCTGGCCTTGCTACACTCTCGACAAGCATTTCATCGGCCTGATCGATTCCGCGCGCCTGAGCAACGTGACCGAATCGAAGGACCTGTTGGAGCGCGTTTTGCATGGCGCTAAATCGCTGCTCCCACCGCAGGGACGCGACCGCATCGGCAAGAAAAATCCGCCTTATGACGAGACGTACGTGATGCCGGAGAATCTTTTCGCGGCTCACGAATTGACGGGCGATTCCGCGTTCCACGACCTCGCAGTCCGCTATCTTTTGGACCGTGAATACTTCGATCCGCTCGCGCGCGGCGAAAACCCTTTGCCCGGACAGCACGCCTATTCGCACGCGATCGCACTCAGTTCGGCAGGCAAGGCATTTCTCACGCTAGGCGAACCGAATTATCGCGAAGCGATGCGCAACGCCTTCACGTTGCTCACCACCCAGCAGCAATTTGCCTCCGGCGGTTGGGGACCAAACGAAACATTCATCGCACCGCATCGTGGCGAACTTTATGCATCGCTATCGACCACGGTGGATCACTTCGAAACTCCCTGCGGCTCCTACGCCGCCACGAAACTTGCGCGCTATCTCCTTCGCACCACGTCCGACCCTCGCGAACGCGTCCAGTACGCCGATTATCTCGAGCGCGTGCTCTACAACGCGATCCTCGCCGCGCGCTTGCCCGATTCCGACGGCGATTATTTTTACTACTCGACTTATTCGCCCATGGCAACGAAGGTCTATTACAAAAGCAAATGGCCCTGCTGCTCCGGGACGCTCGTGCAAACCGTCGCTGACTATCCAATCGACATCTATATGCAATCGACCGAAGGCATCGACGTGAATCTCTACATTCCGTCGCGCGCCACATGGATGCAGAATGGCGTGCGTGCTTCGCTTGCCATCGAAACGAATTATCCGAGGGAAAATTCCGTCTCGATTTTGGTTTCGCCCGAACGGCCGCTGGAATTCACGCTCCGCCTGCGCGTGCCCTCATGGGCAAATGGCAAAGCGAACGTCACGATGGGCGCGCAAGCAATCGCATCAAGTGTTCCTGGAACGTATATTGAGCTCCGCCGCTATTGGAAATCAGGCGACAAAATTCAACTGACCATCCCGCAGGATTTTCGCGTCGAACCCATTGACGAACACCATCCGGAAACGGTCGCGCTGATGCGTGGCCCACTTCAATATGTGGCATTAAATCCTGCCAAAAACCTGAACGACGTTCCGATGCCCTTACCGGCCAGCCTTCGCTCGGCACCCCTGCGCAATTCGCAGCCGCAAGGCCCGCACGCGCAAGGTGCGCAATCCCAAGGCGCGCAGCCTTTTTTCGAGGGCTCGGGCTCCCGCCAGGTCACCTTCGTGCCGCTGTATGAAATTGGCCTGGAAACCTACACCAGCTATTTCACGCGCGCCTGACCGCATTTGTGGGAAGCTTGCCGAAACGACAGCGCTTGTACGTCGCGCAACCGAGTGAGACAATCGCGACACCGAGGTGCTCCGATGAAAGTTCCGACCCTCCTTCATAATGTCCGCCACGCCGTTGTTTTTGGCGCCTTGTTTTTGTTCGCCGGAACGTGCGCCGCGCAGAATCAAAATGTCGCCCCCCATCCTCCACACTGGATCAACGGTTTACGGGTCCGCATTAGCCTCGATCAGTTTTCGACACCGAGCCATCCATGCTTCCGAGTTGAACTTCAAAATGTCGGGAAAGATGACCTGCTCTTAAATGTTGGGAAAATGGCGCCGGCTGGTCCGAAAGAATATGCGACTGCGATATCCCTGACTCTTTTCAATTCGGATGGCACACCTTTACGGCTCGAACACATCCAAGCAACGGACGAAAACGAAGCTACTGAAAAGCCGCTGCTTTTACCGCTGCCTTCAGGTGCAACGTTCTCGATACCCGTACATTTGGA